>JACPVT010000138.1 GCA_016191685.1 Rhodospirillales bacterium
ACAGCGACAGACCGTCGGTTGCCTTCTTGCACTTGTCCTTGGGCGTGGTCCGCGCGATCAGCAGCATCTTGTCGGCCACCGACGCCGTGGTGGTGAAGGTCTTCTTGCCGTGCACGATGTAGCCGTTGCCGTCGCGCTCGGCCTTGGTGTCGAGCGCCGTGGTGTTGAGGCCGGCGTCGGGCTCGGTGACGGCGAAGCAGCCTTTCACCTTGCCGGCGATGATGTCGGGCAGGATGCGCTTCTTCTGCTCCTCGGTGCCGAACACCACGATCGGGTTGGGGCCGAAGACGTTGAGATGGATCGCCGAGGCGCCCTGCAGTGCCGCCCCAGATTCGGCCACGGTCTGCATCATGATCGCGGCCTCGGCGATGCCGAGGCCGGCGCCGCCGTATTCCTCCGGCATGGCGATGCCCAGCCACCCGGCGTCGGCCATGGCACGGTAGAAATCCTCGGGGAAGCCGCCTTCCTTGTCCTTCTTCAGCCAGTACCTGTCGTCGAATTGGGCGCAGAGCTTGCCGACGCTGTCCTTGATGGCGATCTGCTGTTCGGTAAAGGCGAAATCCATTTCAGATACCTTGTCATCCCGAGCCAGAGGCGAGGGATCTTTGTGGAACGGAAGGATCCCTCGCTACGCTCGGGATGACAAACTAGCGGTTGGAGCCCAACCACGACATCATAACCCGGTTGAACTGCTCCGGCCGCTCGACGTTGGGCAGGTGGCGCGCCTTGGCGATCTCCTCGTAGCGGCCGCCGGGAATCTTGGAGGCGATCAGCTTGTTGCGCTCCGGCGGCGTGCCGGGGTCCTCGTCGCCGCAGATCACCAGGGTCGGGCACTTGATGGTCGGCAGCCGGTCGAGGAAATCGAAGTCCTGGATCGCCGACATGCAGCCGGCGGAGCCTTCCGGCGTGGTACCGCTGATCGTGTCGCGGATCTCGCGCCAGCGCACGGGATTGACCTTCCTGAACTCGTCGGTGAACCAGCGCTCCATGGTGCTGTCGGCAATGGCGGCAAGCCCCTTGCTGCGGACGGTTGCTTTGCGCTCCTCCCATGTTCCGGCCGAGCCGGGCGGCGTCGAGGGTTGGGTGTCGCAGAGCGTCAGCGAAGCAAGATAGCCGGGATGGGCGAGCGCAAAACCCTGGCCGATCATGCCGCCGATCGAGAGGCCGATGAAATGCACCTTCGTGATGCCGAGCACGTCGAGCGCGCCCTTCACGTCGTCGGCGAGTGCGGCCATCGTGTAGTCGCCCGGGACCGGCGCGCTGCCGCCGTGGCCGCGCATGTCGAGGCGCAGCACGCGGTAGCCCGCACCGAGCAACGGCACCATCTGCTCGACCCACATGCCGCCGTCGGAATTCAGCGAATGGGTGAAGCAGACGACGGGAGCATTCTGCGGCCCGGCGAGATCGAAATAGACGCGCCGGTTGTTGAGAGAGAGAAGCATGGTTGGGCTCCATTTGCTGTCATCCCGAGCGGAGCGAGGGACCTCCAAAGGCATGCAACCATATTGACAACAGAAGCCAATAATCACGTCCTGGCCGAAGCGGTCGCGGTACTTGTCGAGAATGGGTGTGTCGATGAAGGTGGGATGCACCGAGTTGGAGCGGATGTTGTAGCCCGACTTGGCGCAATGCAGCGCCACCGACTTGCTCAACAGGCGCACGCCCGCCTTGGCCGAGTTGTAGGCGGCCATGTTGGCGCCGGCGATGATGCCCGAGATCGACGAGATGTTGATGATCGAGCCGCCGAGCGTCTTGGTGTGCTTCTTGATCTCGGCGACGCCGTGCTTGCAGCCCAGGAACACGCCGTCGAGGTCGATGGCGTGGACGCGGCGCCATTCCTCGAGCGTGATGTCCTCGACGGTCTTGCTGAGGCCGATGCCGGCGGAATTCAGCAGCACGTGCAGCGCGCCGAATTTGGTGACGGTCTCGGCGATGGCGGCCTGCCAGTTGTCCTCGCTGGTGACATCGAGCTTCACGAAATGCCCGGAGGCGCCCAACCGGTCGGCCACTGCCTTGCCGCGATCGGCCGCGATGTCGGCCACCACGACCTTGGCGCCTTCCTTGACCATGAGTTCGGCCGCATTGGCGCCGAGGCCCGAGGCGCCGCCGGTGATGAGGGCCACCTTGCCGGCCAGACGATCCGTCATTTCTTCTTTCCTCCCGCGGCTGCCCCGGCCCGCGATTCGCGATGGGCGATGTAGGTCGTGGCCGCCACGATGATGGCAGCGCCCACGAAGGTCCAGACGTCGGCCGTCTTGCCCCAGACCGCCATGTCCATCAAGGCGGCCCAGACGATGGCGAGGAAGGTGATCGATTGCAGGGCGGAAATATCGAGCAGGCGGTAGGCCCAGGTGATGAAGAAGTATCCCATGGTGCCGAAGAAGCCGGCGGCCAGGAACAGGCCGAGCTGCAGCAGGGTCGGCGTCTGCCAGTACCAGATGCCGAGCGGCGTGAAGCAGATGGCGCCGACCACGCTCTGCCACAGCACGACCACCTCGGGCCTGTCGCGGCCCGACACGACCTTGGCGATGAGGTTGGAGCCGGCGATCAGAGGTACCGCCAGCATCATCATGATGATGCCGGGGTTCATCTCGACGATGCCGGGGCGGACGATCACCAGCATGCCGGCGAAGCCCACCGCGACGCCCAGCCAGCGCCGCCAGTGCACGGTCTCGCGCAGGAAGACGACGGCGCCCAGGGTGACGAAGATCGGGCCGGTGAAGCCCAGCGCCGCCATGGTGGCGAGCGGCAGCCACACCACCGCCTCGTACCACAGGCCATAGCCCGGTGTGTGGAAGAGGCCGCGGATCCAGTGGAGCTTCATGTCGCGCGTGCGCATGCCCTGAGGGCCGACGCGCCACAGCAGATAGGGCGCGATCAGCACGATGCCGCCCAGCCAGCGGCCCCATGAGACGAAGAGCGGCGGCATCTCGCTCGCCAGTTCCTTCACCGAGACGTTGAGCAAGGTGAAGAAGAGTCCCGACACCACGGCCAGGAAGAAGCCGCGCGCGACGCGCGAGGGAATGAGCTGGGACAGCGCGTCGGGCGCGTCGGCGGTGGGCGCGGACATGACTTCTTTCATGTTCCTCTCCCCTGCTTGGGGGAGAGGTTAGGTGAGGGGGTTACGATCGGTGCGAGTCCCCCTCACCCGACCTCTCCCCCTTGCGGGGGAGAGGAGGCTGAGATGAAGCGCGGGTCAAGCGTGGTCGCTATTCCGGGGAGCGAGCCGGCGTCAGATCGATTTCGATCGGTTCATTTCAATTTGACGCGCAGGAAGTTCCAGAACCGCGTCTTGGATGAGGCCGGGTCGATCATCTGGTTCTCGCCGCCCTGTCCTTCGACGAGGGAGAACTCCTTCACCTGCGGCTCGAGCGGCTCGAAGCGCAACGCCATGCTTTCGCGCGCCACATAACCCCGCACCGCCGGACAGGCCGCGATGCCGTCGCCGCCGAGGAAGCGATAGCGCCGGCCGCCGGCCAGCAGATAGGGACTGTCCGTGCCCTGCGAGGTCCAGCAGACGCCGGTCAGGGCGGCCTGCGCCTGCAGCCGGATTTCGGTGTGGCGCGGCGTCCTGATGACCTCGATCATGGTCACCGGCACCTTGTTCTCGGCGGCCTGCAGCACGATTTCCGCGGCCGCCGGCGGGATGGATCCCAGCATCAGGGCGCTGCAGAGCAGCGCGGCGATCCGCATGTTCGTTCCTTCCCCACAGACCTGTCGGCGAAGACTAGCACATCCGGCCGCCGCCGATCAGTCGAGCGTGACCTTGTAGCGGCTGATGGCGAGTGTCGAGACGATCAGCAGCATGGCGACCAGCGCGATCAGCGGCGCGGTGACGTCGCCCAGCTCGGCGCCCTTCAGCATGACGCCGCGCACGATGCGCATGAAGTGGGTGGCCGGCAGCGCCTCGCCCAGCCATTGCGCCCACACCGGCATGCCGCGGAAGGGGAACATGAATCCCGACAGCAGGATCGAGGGCAGCATCATGAAGAACGACGCCTGCATGGCCTGGAGCTGGTTCTGGGTCAGCGTCGAGATGGTGAAGCCGATGGCGAGGTTGACGGTGATGAACAGCGCCGTGCCGGCCGACAGCAGGGCTACGCTGCCCTCGATCGTAACGTCGAACAGCAGCCGCGAGACCAGCAGGATGACGATCACCTGGACCGAGCCGATGGCGATATAGGGCACGATCTTGCCGATCATGACCTCGATCGGACGCACCGGCATGGCGAGCAGGTTCTCCATCGTGCCGCGCTCGCGCTCGCGGGTGACGGCGAGCGCCGTCATCATCACCATGGTCATGGTGAGGATCACCGCCAGCAGGCCGGGCACGATGTTGAGGCGCGACTTGCCCTCGGGATTGTAGCGGCGTTGCACCACCAGCTCGACCGCGTCGGCGCGGTGGCGCAGCCCGGCCAGCGGGCCCACGAAGTCGCGGGCCAGCGCCTGGTTGATGGCGGGCCCCGCGGCGGCCAGCGGATTGGCCGCGGCCATCGGATCGGTGGCGTCGGCGTCGATCAGGATCTGCGCCCGCTCGCCGCGCACCAGCCGGCGCGTGAAGTCGGACGGGATGGTGACGACAAACTGCACCTCGCCGCGCTGCAGCAGCGCGTTCGCCTCCTCCTCGGACGCGGGGCGGTGGGTGAAGCTCATGTAGCCGGTGTTGGCCAGCGCCGAGAGCACGGTGCGGGTGATCTGGCTCTGGTCGGCGGCGATCACCGCGGTCGGCAGGCGGTGCGGGTCGGTGTCGATGGCATAGCCGAACAGCAGGAGCTGCATGATCGGCATGCCGAACATCATGGCGAAGGTCAGCCTGTCGCGGCCGAGCTGCAGTACCTCCTTGACGATGATGGCGCCCAGCCGCGCCCAGAATCCGCGCCGCGCCACGAGCCAGCGCATGGTCAGGCGCC
>JACPVT010000139.1 GCA_016191685.1 Rhodospirillales bacterium
CGCTCGATTTTGATCGCGCCCGTTGGAACGATTGTCGCCACTTGCTGCATTTTCATGATGATCTACGCGACGCCACCACTGTTAGCGTCTATCTGCGGGCGACAAGATCACTGAGGGCCTGAGGGTCGCCTCGTAGGTCGAGACACGCCAAAACGAGGATGCGATCCGCCTCCTCGACATAGAAAAGTCCAAATGGAAACCGGCGCAAAACAGCGCGACGTATCTGACCCTCAACGAGCTGATACAAGCCGGGCGAACTGGAGAGATGGGCTCGATACGGGAAAGTTCCTCCAGGAAGGACACACCCAATCCCGGCCGCAAATTCCCATAGCTCCGGGCGGCTTCGATCACCTCCCGGCTCGCCGCGAGACGGTAGACGACCGGCAGAAACATGGTTCAGGTGGCGCTAAACTCGCGACGAATATCGGCGAGTGTAACTACAGGCTCATCGGGATTGGCGCGATAGTCGGCCAATCGGCGGCGCAGTTCCGCGCGCTGCGCTTCGGTAATGGGAAGCGCCGCCTCGGCCTGGGCCACGCTATCGAGCAGATTATAGGCGAGACACAGGCGTTCGCCGGCGTCCAGCTTCTGAAGTTCCGCCATGAGCGCTTTGGTCATTTACATACGATAGCCAAGTACTGGCGTCGTGCAACGCCTAGTCCGTCGTCAGCTTCTTCCTGAGGAAGAACTTCTTGTGGCCCCTGGGGTAGTCGTCGAGCGTGCCGAAGACCTCGTAGCCGCGTTTCTCGTAGAACGGCTGCGCCTGGAAGGAGTGCGTGTCGAGCGTCGCCATGTGGCAGTGGCGCTCGCGGGCATAGGCCTCCGCGGCATCCATCAGGCGCGTGGCGTTCCCCTGACCGCGTGCCGCCTCGTCGACCCACAGGATCGATATCTGCAGGCAGCCGCCCCAGATCATGCCGAGCAAGCCGCCCATCAATTCGCCGCGCTCGTTCTTCAGGAAGAAGTTTGTCGGGTAGTAGGCCGAAACACCCGTGGCGGCGAAATTGTGGAAGATGACGCCGTTCTTCACCCGCTCGGCGGAGGGGCTGTCTTCCACCGGGTCGAACACCAGTTCGAGCTTTGCCATTTGTCCCGTCTCCGCGCGTTGGATCGGCGCGAAGGTGGTGTGGCCGATGTCCGCTAGGCTGACAATCCCTTTTCAGGAACCTCCGCCGCCTTGAGGCGTCCGACGGCTGCCCGAACGGGACCGTCGAGACCAACGCCGCCCGCCGCCAGGTGCGCCACGATGGTAGCCCGCATGCGCGGATCCCAAAACTTCTCCAGGTGATCGGCGATCGCGGCGACCGGATCGCCGTCGCGCTGGGGCGTGAAGAACCGCCCGATCTGGTTGGCCATCATCACGAGCTTGTCGGCGGACGCGGACATGGTCGTCTACTCCGCCGCGACCCGGGCGATCCGCCGGCTGTGATCGGCCTGCTCGGCATAGTCCTTCTGCCACTCGCTCGGGCCGTTGGACGGCGAGACCTGGACGGCGGTGACCTTGTACTCCGGGCAGTTCGTCGCCCAGTCGGAGAACTCGGTGGTGACGACGTTGGCCTGGGTCTCGGGATGGTGGAAGGTCGTATAGACCACACCCGGCGCCACGCGGTCGGTGATGCGCGCATGCAGCGCCGTGCCGCCCGCCCGGCTATCGAGTTTCACCCAGTCGCCATCGCGGATGCCGCGCTCTTCGGCATCGTGCGGATGGATCTCGAGCACGTCCTCGTGGTGCCACGCCACGTTGCCGGTGCGCCGCGTCTGGGCGCCGACATTGTACTGGCTGAGGATGCGCCCGGTGGTCAGCAGCAACGGGAAGCGTGGACCCACCTTCTCGTCGGTCGCCACATACTCGGTGATCATGAAGTTGCCCTTGCCGCGGGCAAAGCCGCCGATGTGCATGATCGGCGTGCCGAGTGGCGCCTTTTCGTTGCACGGCCACTGGACCGAGCCGACCTTGTCGAGGAGATCGTAGGAAACGCCGGCAAAGGTCGGTGTCAGTTCGGCGATCTCGTCCATGATCTGGGACGGATGATCGTAGGGCATCTCGAAGCCCATCGCCTTGGCGATGGCGAGCGTGATCTCCCAGTCAGCCATGCCGTTCTTCGGCGTCATGACCTTGCGCACGCGGTTGATGCGGCGTTCGGCGTTGGTGAAGGTGCCGTCCTTCTCGAGGAAGGTCGAGCCCGGCAGGAAGACATGGGCGTAGTTCGCCGTCTCGTTCAGGAACAGGTCCTGCACCACCACGCATTCCATCGACTGGAGCGCCTTCACGACGTGTGCGGTGTTGGGGTCGGACTGAAGGATGTCCTCACCCTGGACGTAGAGGCCCCTGAAGGTGCCGTCGATCGCCGCATCGAACATGTTGGGGATGCGCAGGCCGGGCTCGTTGTCGAGCGGACGGCCCCACAGCTTCTCGAACATGGTGCGCGTGGCGTCGTCGGAGATGTGGCGGTAGCCGGTCAGCTCGTGCGGGAAGGAGCCCATGTCGCAGGCGCCCTGGACGTTGTTCTGGCCGCGCAGCGGGTTCACGCCGACGCCCTGCCGTCCGAGATTGCCGGTGGCCATCGCGAGATTGGCGAGCGCCATGACCGCCGTGGTGCCCTGGCTGTGCTCGGTGACGCCGAGGCCGTAGTAGATCGCGCCGTTGCCACCGGTCGCATAGAGCCGCGCCGCGCCGCGAATCGCCTCAGGTGACACGCCAGCCATCGGGCCCACCGTTTCCGGGCTGTTCTGCGGCTCCGACACGAACGCGGCCCAATGCTCGAAGGCATCGAGATCGCAGAGTTCGCGGACGTAGGCTTCGTTCACCAGTCCTTCGGTGACGATGGTGTGGGCGAGCGCATTCAGGATCGCGGCGTTGGTGCCGGGCCTAAGCGGCAGGTGATAGTCGGCCGCGATGTGCGGCATGCGCACGATATCGGTGCGGCGCGGATCGATCACGATCAGCCGGGCGCCCTCGCGCAGCCGCTTCTTC
>JACPVT010000140.1 GCA_016191685.1 Rhodospirillales bacterium
CGAAATGGCATTATGGTCAGGTTTTCTTTGTGACTAGCGATATTTATCGGTCGCGGCCGAGTGCCAGGCCGCGCGCGAGCGCGCCGTGCTGATCGACCAGAGTTCCTTCTCCAAGTACGAGATCGCCGGCCCTGGCGCCTTCGCCACCCTGCAGCGCCTCGCCGCCAACGACCTCGACAAGCCCGCGGGTTCGCTGGTCTACACCCAGCTTTGCAACGAGCGCGGCGGCATCGAGGCCGACCTTACCTTCGTCCGCCTCGACGAGAACCGCTTCTACATGGTGACCGGCTCGGCCTTCGGCGTGCGCGACACCGGCTGGATCCGGAAGCACCTGCCGGCCGACGGCTCGGTCACGTTGCAGGATCTCACCTCGGCCCGCGCCACCATCAACCTCGCGGGGCCGCTTGCGCGCCGCATCCTCGAGAAGGTGGCCGACGGCGACCTGAGCAACGAGGCCTTCCCCTACATGACGGCGCGTTCCTTGCGCATCGGCTACGGCCCCGTGCTGGCGCTCCGCGTCACCTATCTCGGCGAGCTGGGCTGGGAGCTGCACCTGCCGACCGAATACGCCGCCCATGTCTACGAGCATCTCTCGGCCGCTGGCCGGGAATTCGGCTTGGCTGACGCCGGCTACCGCGCCATCGACTCGCTCAGGCTGGAGAAGCGCTACCTCTACTGGGGCTCCGACATCACGCCCGACTACACGCCCTACGAGGCGGGCCTGGGTTTCGCCGTGTCGCTCAGGAAGAAGTCCGACTTCATCGGCCGCGCCGCACTTGAGAAAGCCAAAACCGCCGGCCCGAAGCGCAAGCTGATCACGCTGCTGGTCGACGCTCCGGTCCAGCTCTACGGCGGCGAGGCGATCCGGCGCGACGGCAAGGTCCTTGGCGTGACGTCGAGCGCCGGCTGGGGCCACACGATCGGCAAGGCCGTGGCCTTCGGCTACGTGGCGGCGGAAGAAGCCGGCCACGCCGACTACGAGATCGAAGCCTTCACCCGATCCCATCCGGCAACCCGCATCGCCGGCGCCGCCGTCGATCCCGAGCGCAAGAAGATCCTCGCCTGATCGTCAGCGCAGCGACAGCGTCTCCGCCACCTCACTCAGCCAGCGCCGGATCACGCGCTCGTCTTCCTTGCCCGCCAGCCGGTTGAGCCGGTCCTCGACCTCCATCACCCTGACCCGGCAGCGCTTCAGCAGCGCCTGCCCCTTGGGCGTGGCCTGCAGGCGCAGGATCCGGCCATGGACCGCATCGGCCGACTTCTGGATGGCGCCACCCTTCTCGAGGTTGCGCACGATCACGTTGATGGTCTGCGGCGTGAGGAACGTGAGGCGCGCCAGAGCCGCACCGGAGATGCCGGGATAGGCCACGATCATGGTCAGCACCGCGAACTGCGCCGGCGTGGCATCGAGGTCGGCCAGTGCCCGCTCCATGGCCGCCCGCACCGCGACGTTGGCCTGGCGCACCAGGTAGCCCAGGTGGCCTTCCGGTCCGCGCTTGCCCTCGCCTGGCCGCGGAATCGGCCGCGGCTGCCCGGGCTCGGCTGCTTGTCTCGCCTTGCGATTCATATCAGCCTTCTTATATGTTATCAGATATCGAATATAGAGGAACCGGACCCATGAGCCAAGAACTCGCCGCACTCGTCCGCCGTCACGTCGAGGCCGAGAACGCCCAGAACCTGGAAGCGACACTGGCGACGCTGCACCCCGAGTGCCGCTTCGAGGACCACGCCACCCTCGGCGAGGCGACCTGGCGCGGCCACCATGTCGGCCCCTTCCTCGGCATCGCGCCGACGAAACGGCCCGTGATCATTCCCTTCGTCGTGGTCCTGGGCTTCCGCGACGGGCTGATGCAGAGCGAAGGTTTCCACTACGATCTCGCCTCGCTCCTGCGTCAGATCGGCTCCGAGCCAATCCCCGCGCTGAGCGGAATGACATATCGCACGGCGGCTTGATCCTGAGGGCGGCGCGTCCCGGTTGCGGCGGGTTCTGCTAAGGAACCCCCGATGGACATGACAGCGCAACGGGATCTCGCCCGCCTCCTCGCCTCTCTCCGCCGTGACAGCCGCCCGCAGAGCGGCCTCGATCCCAGGCTCGTGCCACCGGACAAGGACACCGCCTATCGCGTGGCTGCCCTGGTCGCTGAGGAGCTGGGCTGGCCGGTGCTGGGTTGGAAGATCGCGGCCTTCAAGGAGGAGCTGCAGCGGGAGTTGCGCACTGACTCGCCGATCTACGGCCGCACCTTCTTCCTGAAGGAAACACCCGTCACCGTCGTGCATGCCAAGCTCGCGAGCCCGATCCCCGAGGTCGAATATCAGGCGAGACTCGGTGCCGACCTACCGCCGCGCGCCAAGCCTTACAGCCAGGACGAGGTGACGGAAGCCGTGGCCTCGCTCCATCCGGGCCTCGAGCTGGCGGAGTGCCGCTTCATCCATGACGCGGCCTTCCCGCCGCTCCCCGCCATCCTGGCCGACGGCGCAGGCTCCGGCACGATCGTCTACGGACCCGCCATCGCCGACTGGAAGACGCGCGACATCGCGGGCCAGGAAGTGACGCTGTCATCGAACGGCCGCCTGCGCCGCCAGGGCACGGCGGGGGCGTTGCTCGATCACCCGATGGCGCCGCTCACCTGGCTCGCCAACGAACTCTCGCGCACCGGCGTCGGGATGAAGGCCGGCGAGATGGTGAGCACGGGAACGCTGACCGGCATGCTGGCGCCCAAACCGGGCGAGACCTACGTCGCCGACTTCGGCCCGTTCGGCAGCGTGACGGTGACGTTCACCTAGCGCGTAAACACCATCGCCCGATCCTTTACCGAGCCGTGGCGCAGGCTCAAGAGGTCGAGCGCATAGTTCTGATAGAGCTTCCACGGACGCTTGCTGCCCTGCTTGGGCTGGTGCGCCAGCGCGCGCTGGATGTAGCCGGAGGAAAAGTTGACCCACGGCTCCTCGGCCAAGGTCGGATCGTCGTTACGCGGCGTGGCCTGTCTGAAACCCTTGCGGTCCATGTGGTTCAGCAGCCGGCAGACATACTCGCAGACGAGATCGGCCTTCAGCGTCCACGAGGCATTGGTGTAGCCGAACACCGAGGCGAGGTTGGGCACGTCGGAATACATCATGCCCTTGTAGATCATGGTCTTGGGCGGCTCGACCTGGATGCCGTCGACCACGAGCCCGGCGCCGCCGAACGGCTGCAGCACGAGCCCCGTCGCCATCACCACGATGTCGGCTTCGAGCTCGGCACCCGACTTCAGCCTGATCCCCTTCTCCGTGAAGGTCTCGATCTGGTCGGTGACCACCGACACCTTCTTCTTGCGGATGGCGCGGAACAGGTCGGCATCGGGCACCAGGCAGAGCCGCTGGTCCCACGGATTGTAGCGCGGCGTGAAGTGGGTATCGACGTCGTAGTCCGGCCCCAGCATCTGGCGCACGCCGCCCAGGATCAGGCTCTTCACCTTCTCCGGCTTGCGCTTGCACATCTGGTAGAAATACATGCCCAAGAGCACGTTCTTCCAACGCGTCAGCATGTAGGCGAGCTTGAGCGGCAGGCGGCGCTTGAGCTTGTTGGCGATGGGATCCTGCGCCGGCCGGGCCACCACATAGGTCGGCGAGCGCTGCAGCATGGTGACATGCGCCGCCGTCTCCGCCATCGCCGGCACGACCGTGACCGCGGTGGCGCCGCTGCCGATCACCACGACCTTCTTGCCCGCGTAGTCGAGGTCCTGGGGCCAGTGCTGCGGATGCACCACCCTGCCCTTGTAGCCGTCGATGCCGGCGAACTCCGGCACGTAGCCCTTCTCGTAACGATAGTAGCCGCTGCACATCCACAGGAAGCCGCATGAGATCAGCATGCGCTCCTTGTCCGGCCCGCGCTCGAGCTCGACCGTCCACTTCGCCTCCGGCGTCGACCACGAGGCGCTCACGACGCGATGCCGGTACCTGATCTTGCGATCGACGCCGTGATCGCTTGCGACCTCGCGGATGTAGGCGAGGATCGACGGCCCGTCGGCAATCGCCTTGGCGTCCTTCCACGGCCGGAAGCGGTAGCCCAGCGTGTACATGTCGGAATCGGAACGTACGCCGGGGTAGCGGAAGAGATCCCACGTCCCGCCACTTGCTTCCCGTGCCTCGACGATGGCGTAGCTCTTGCCCGGGCACTCCTTCTGCAGATGCCAGGCGGCGCCGATGCCGGAGAGGCCGGCGCCGACGATCAGCACATCGACGTGCTCGATGCGTGCAGCAAAGGGGGTCGAAGCCAGAAGCGTGTCCATGGCCGCAACATCTTCGACTCCGTTCCGCCGCGCAACCCCGCCGCGAATTGCGGGAATTCCCGTGCTATCGTACCCGCCGATGGAACAGCCGCCGGAAAACCAGCGTACCGAACGCAAGCTTGCCGCCATCCTGGCAGCCGACGTCGTGGGTTTCAGCCGGCTCATGAGCCGGGACGAGGAAGGCACGCTCAACCGGCTGAAGGCGCACCTCGGCGAGCTCGTCGAGCCTCACATCGCCGCCCATCGGGGACGCATCGTCAAACGCACCGGCGACGGCCTGCTGGTCGATTTCGCCAGCGCCGTCGAGGCGGTGCGCTGCGCCGTGGCGATCCAGGCCGGCATGGCCGATCGCAACCGCGTCGCCGAGGGCGACCGCCGCATCGAATTCCGCATCGGCATCAATCTCGGCGACGTGATCATCGAGGGCGAGGATATCTACGGCGACGGCGTCAATATCGCCGCGCGCCTGGAGGCACTGGCCGATCCGGGCGGCATCTTCGTGTCGCGCGCGGTGCGCGATTCGGTGCGCGACAAGCTCGGGATCGTGCTCGAGGACCTCGGCGAAAAGCCGGTGAAGAACATCCCCCGCCCGGTCCGCGTCTTCCGCATCGGCCGGGCCGCCGGCCCGGCGGCCGCGTCGCAACCACCGGCAGTGCCGGACAAGCCATCGATTGCGGTCCTGCCCTTCGCCAACATGAGCGGCGACGCCGAGCAGGAGTATTTCAGCGACGGCATCTCCGAGGACCTGATCACCGATCTCTCGAAAGTCTCGGCGCTCTTCGTCATCGCCCGCAACTCGTCATTCACCTACAAGGGCAAGACCGCCAAGGTGCAGGAGATCGGCCGCGAGCTCGGCGTGCGGTTCGTGCTCGAAGGCAGCATCCGCAAGGCCGGCAACCGTGTGCGCATCACCGCCCAGCTGGTCGATGCCACGACCGGCGGGCATCTGTGGGCCGAGCGGTTCGACCGCGAACTGACCGACATCTTTGCGACGCAAGACGAGGTCGTGCGACAGATCGTGGCCGCGCTCGCCGTCAAGCTGACGCAACGGGAGACGCAGCAGCGACGCCGCGGCACCAGGAATATCGAAGCCTACGAATGCTGGCTGCGCGCCCGGGAACTGCTCGGCCGGGGCAGCCGCGAGGCCGTCGTGCAATGCCAGACCATGCATCGCCGGGCGATCGAGCTCGACCCGAATTTCTCGGCGCCCTATGCCGGCCTCGCCTTCGCCTCGGTGTCCGACTACGTCAATGCCTGGGTAGACGACCCGGCGCGGGCCCTCGACGCGGCCGAAGAATGGGCGCGGCGGGCAATCGAGCTCGACGATCAGCTGCCGGGTGGCCATGTCGCGCTGGGCAACGTGCTGGTCTGGCGCCGTCGGCATGACGACGCGCTGGTGCAGTTGAACCGTGCGGTCGACCTCGACCACAACTACGCCCAGGGACACGCCCTGGTTGGCATGGCGCTGATGTACTCGGGCCGGGCAGCAGAAGCACTGGAGCCGTTTGCGACGGCAATGCGGCTGGACCCCCATCATGCCAACATATTGCTGCATCTCGTGGCGCAGACGCATTTCAGCCTGGGACACTACGATATCGCCGCCACTCATCTGGTCGAGCGGATCGCCCGCAATCCCAACACAGATGCCAGCCGCATGTTGCTGGCCGCCTGCTACGGCCATCTCGGGCGCACGGAAGACGCGCGCGCCGCCTGGCAGGGACTTCTCGGGGTCAATCCCGGCTTCTCGATGACGCAACGCGCCCAAGTCCTGCCCTACAAGGACTCCAGCGATTTCGACCGCATCGTCCAGGGCCTCGCGAAGGCCGGTTTGCCCTGACAGAAGCGGCGGCGCGCCACACTTCACCTCCACTGCAACTTAGCATAGTCTTGCTGGTGACTTCGGTGCGGGAATAAAGGGACCATGGGACGAAAGCTTGCCGCCTGTGCCTTGACGCTGTCGTTCGCTCTTTGCCTGGGCGCCGGCCAGGCACACGCGCTCTGCGACGAGCTCGACGACAAGGCCGCGACGCTCTCGGGGCACATCCGGAGCATTTCGGACGTGGGCGTCATCCTGTTCGTCGACAACAAGTCCGGCTGCGAGGTCGGGCTGGTCGAGCGCAAGATCGACCCCGCCTGCCGCAAGGGTGGACAGATCGAGGTCACCGGTCACGTCATGAAGAACAAGTACGTGCCCGGCACCTACAGCATTAGCCGCGGCCGCAAGGCGCCTGCCGGTTCGCTGGTCTGCAATTAGGCGCGCCGCTCAGCTCGGCTTGATGTTGCCCTTCTGGATGACGTCGCCCCAGCGCTTGATCTCGGACACCATCTTCGCTTGAGCTTCGGCCTGCGGACCGCCGGTCGTCACGATGCCGAGCTTCAGCATGCGCTCGCGGAAATCGCCATCCTTCACGACCTCGTTGCCCACCGCGCTCAACCTGGCCACGACGTCGCCCGGCGTGCCCTTCGGCACGAACAGCGTGTAGTTGGTGGCCGATTCGAAGCCGGGCAGGCCCGCCTCCGCCATGGTCGGCACCTCGGGCAACAGGGGCGAGCGCGTCTTCGAGGTGACGGCGAGGCAGCGCACCTTGCCCGAGGCGATGTGCGGCAGGTGCGCCAGCACGTTGTCGATCGAGACCTGGACACGGCCCTCGTAGAGGTCGGCCTGGAAGAACGACGTGCCCTTGTAGGGAACGTGGGTCATCTCGGCGCCGGTCATCTGCTTCAGCATTTCGTAGTTGAGATGGATCAGGCCGCCGACGCCCGACGAGGCATAGGAGAGCTTGCCCGGCTCCTTCTTGGCCAGTGCGATCAGCTCCTGGACGTTCTTCACCGGCAGGCTGGGCGTCACCAGCACGCCGATGGTGCCGTTGCCGATCTCGAGCACCGGCACGAAGTCCCTCGCCATGTCGAAGCTGAGGTTCTTGTGGAAGAACGGTGCGATCGAATAGTCGACCAGGCTGCCCACCATCATCGTGTAGCCGTCGGGGGCGCTGCGGCCGAGCGCCGCCGCGCCGATCGTGGCGCCGGCGCCGGGCTGGTTGTCGACCACCATGGTCTGGCCGAGCTTGCCCGAGACCTTCTCGGAGAAGGCGCGCGACACCGTGTCGACGCCGCCACCCGGCGGATAGGGCGCGATGACGCGGATCTGGCGGGCGGGCCAGGCCGGTGCCTGGGCACGGGCGAGCGCAGGCGCCGCGAGCGCGCCCGCGGAGGCTGCCGCCATCAGGCGGCGGCGTGACAGGTTCGACATGTGTCTCCCTACTCCTTCATGAAGGCGTTGAGTTCTGGTGTCGGTATCGAACGATCAAGATAGCCGAACGTACCCTTCTCTTTCACTTCCTTGGCGGCGTCGAGAAGCCCGGTCATCGCCGCGCGATAGAGCGAGGTGGCGAGGCTGATGCGCTTCACGCCCGCGGCCTCGAGTTCGGCCACGCTGAACGATCGGCCTTTTATGCCGGCCATGAAGTTGAACGGCTTGTTGAGGGAGCCGCACACCTTCTTGACCGCGGCGAGGTCGGGCAGGCCCGGCGCCATCAGCACATCGGCGCCGGCCGCCTCGAAGGCCTGCAGGCGCCAGCGCCTCGAAGCCGAGGCCCGCCAGCACGCGGGCAGATCCGCCGTCCCATGGGTTGGGAATGACGAAGGCGCGCGGCGCCTCGTGCAGGGCACGCAACTTCTTGGCCTTGTCGGCCTGACTTACGCTCATCGGACGTTTCCCCTTACTTGCTGCGCCCGTCCCACGGGCGCGGGCTCAGTTTGTCGACATCGATGGCCTCGATGCAACGAAGATTAATGCCGACCGTGGCACTGCCGTCGGGCGCCGTACCTTCGGCGTAGCTCTCGACACCGCACGCCGTACAGAAACGGTGGTGCAGGTGCTTCTTGCCGAACTGGTAGTCGCCCTGCTTCGTGGTGCCCGAAGTGAGCTTGAACTTGGTCTTGGGCGCGAAGGCCCACACGGCGCCGAGCTTGGTGCAGATCGTGCAGTTGCACTTGAGGGCGGCGGTGGGATCGAGCTCGACGGTGAAGGCCACGGCGCCACAGTGGCAACTTCCGGAATAGGTCTTCGGATCGGTCATGGTTTCCTCCCGAGGGATTGAATTCAAACCGGATGTTCCCTATATGTTCCTATCCGATGAACAAGTCCAGTCCCTTCGCCCAGGCCAACGACCCCAGCGGTCACAGGCTGCGAAAGACGGGCAAACATCAATTCGAAAATGCACGCTTCTGCCGCGCATCGAGTGTCATCTGCCAAATGGAGATTTTCGAGGCGTTACAGGCCCTTGCAGGACGAAGCGTGGGACATTCGACCTCCACGGGTCGTGGAGGTCGGGCGCGGCCTCTAGCCGGGCCAGGGCAGCGACCAGGTCTTCACGTTGGTGAAGCTCTTCATGGCTTCGAGCACGCCTTCCTTGTAGCCGAGGCCCGAATCCTTGATGCCGCCGAAGGGCGACATCTCGATGCGATAGCCCGGTACTTCCCAGATGTTCACCGTGCCGACCTGCAGCTCGTCGACAAAACGGGTGATGTAGTCGAGCCGGTCGGTGCAGACGCCCGAGGACAGGCCGTAGGCCGTGCCGTTGGACACTCTTATGGCGTGGTCGATGTCTTTTACGCGGATGATCGGGATCGCCGGGCCGAAGGTTTCCTCGCGCACCAGTTCACAGGCGGGATCGACGTGGTCGACCACGGTGGGTGGAAACAGCGCGCCCTTGCGGTCGTTGCCGTGCAGCAGCTTCGCGCCGTGCCTGGCGACCGCCTCGCTGACGCGGTTCTGGAAGAGCGTGGCGGACCGTTCGTTGATCACCGTGCCGACATCGGTCTCGGGATCGAGCGGATCGCCTGCCTTGAGCTTTTTCGCCTTGACCAGCACGCGCTCGACGAAGGCATCGGCGATCTTGTCGACCACGATGATGCGCTTCACCGCGGTGCAGCGCTGGCCCGAGTTCTTGGTGGCGCCGGCGACGGCGAGGTCGGCGGCCTTGTCGAGGTCGGCGTCCTCCATGACGATCAGCGGATCGTTGCCGCCCAGTTCGAGGACGATGCGCTTGTAGCCGGCCTTGTCGGCGATGTATTTGCCGACGCGGACCGAGCCCGTGAAGGTGATCAGGTCGGCGCGCGGATCGGTGATCATGGCATCGCCGATGTCGTTCGGATTGCCGGTGATGACCGAGAGCATCTCCGGCGGCAGGCCCGCCTCGTAGAGCGTGTCCGCCAGGAACAGCGCGGTGAGCGGCGTCAGTTCGGTGGGCTTCAGCACCACGCAGTTGTTGGTGGCGAAGGCGGGCGCAAGTTTGTGCGCCACCATGTTGAGCGGATGATTGAAGGGGGTAATGGCCGAGATGGCGTTGAGCGGCTGGCGCAGGGTAAAGATCTTGCGCGGCTTGCCGTGCGGGGTGAGGTCGCAGGAGAAGGTCTGGCCGTCGTCGAGCAGGCAGAGCTGGCCCGCGAAGGTGAAGACGTCGTAGGCGCGGCCAACCTCGTAAAGCGAATCCTTCAGGCAAAGCCCCGACTCGAGCGTGATGAGGCGGCTGAGTTCCTCCTTGCGCGAGACCAGGAGCTCGGCGGTCTTGAGCAGGATCTGCTGGCGCTGGTAGCGGGTGAGCTTGGGCTTGTAGTCGTGGGCAATCTGGAAGGCCTCGGCGACGAGTTCCGGCGTGGCGCGCGGCACGGTGCCGACCAGACGGTTGTCCCAGGGGAAGCGCACTTCGAGGCGCGCCTTGGTCTCGACCTTCTTGCCGGCGATGCGGAGGTATTCGTTGCGCACGTCACCGCGAATCATCGTATCCATTCAGGCCACCAGATTGAGAGCGAGATCGAAGGCATCGAAGTTGCGCCAGCGGCGCGCACCGGCATCGCCCGCGAGCCTGCGGTTGCAGAGAAGCGGCACCTTCTGCTCGGAGACGCCGCCGTGGCTGCGCAATGGCTCGGTGAGACCCGAGAGATCGTGGCGGGCGGCGGACGTGCCCAGCACCTTGTGCTTGGTCGAGACCACGATGAGATCGCCCAGCCTATCGGCCGGCAGCTCGAAGCGCTTGGCGGCCTCGTCCCTGTTGAGAGCAGCCTCGATGCCGGGGATGGATTTGAGCTTGGCCGCCCATTCCTGCGGGTTCGGGCAATAGACGACGGCAAAGGAGCCGAGCGCACCGTGGTGGACGACGTAGGGGTCGGTGATCGGCAGGATGACGCGGGCCTTGTCGGTGCCCAGCCACTTGTCGAACAGGTCCTGCAGGTAGAGCACGTCAGGCTGGCCGTCGGCACCGAACTTGGCGTTCATGCCGTGGTCGGCCGTCAGCACGATGGTGCAGCCCATGGCATCGAGCCTGGCCATGTAGCCATCCATCATGGCGTAGAAGTCGTTGGCTACCGGCGTGCCGGGCGCATGCTTGTGCTGGATATAGTCGGTGGTCGAGAGATACATGATCTCCGGCCGGTCGCGTTCCATCAGTTTGACGCCGGCGGCGAAGACGAACTCGGAGAGCTTGGCGCTGTAGACATCGGGCACGGCCATGCCGACCAGTTCGTTCACATTCTCGATGCCGTTCTCGGTGAGCGTGGCCTTGTCGGACTTCTCGGAAGAGAAGCTACAGGCCTTGCCGGCGCCGAGTTCGAGGCCCTTGCCGAGAAGCCCGCGCAGCTTGTCCTTGGCAGTGACCACGGCGATGCGGCAGCCGGCGCGCTGGAAGGCCGGAAACAGGGTCTCGACCCTAAGGAATTTGGGGTCGTTCATCATCACCTCTTTCCCGGTGTCGGGATCGAGGAAGTAGTTGCCGCAAATGCCGTGCACCTGGGGCGGCTGGCCGGTGACGATGGAAAGATTGTTGGGGTTGGTGAAGGAGGGCACGACGCAATCGCCGATCAGGCTGGTCCCCTGCTTAAAAACCTTGGCGAACCACGGCGCCCGGCCCGCCTCGACGGCGCGCTCGATGTAGCCGGGCTCGGAGCCGTCGATGCAGACCACGACGACAGGCTGCTTTGGCAGACGGTAAGTGCGGTCGTTGACCGTAATGTCGCTGCCGATCGTGTTGATGCTGTCGGGTGCCATGATTTACTCCGCTGCCAGCGCTGGGCCGCCATTCGATACCCGCAACTCGTCCAACACCTCGCGCACGGCGGCCAATGCGCCCTTCATGTGCTCGGGGTAGAGGCGGCCGATGCAGCCCATACGGAAGGAATCGGCCACCGTGAGCTTGCCGGGATAGATCACATAGCCGCGATCCTTCAGCGAGTCATAGAACGTCTGGAAGACGAACTTCGGATCG
>JACPVT010000141.1 GCA_016191685.1 Rhodospirillales bacterium
ATTATGCCAGTCAGAGGAGAAATACAAATCATTACCATCGAGAAAAGGCGTGATTTCATTTCCTGGTGTATTCACAGAAGCACCAAGGTTACGAGGTGTGCTTGTCGCACGACCAGCAGGCATCGGCCGGCAGCCGGATCCTGTAGCCGAGATTGGCGCCGACCCGCACCGTCGCCTCGACCGAGTTGGCGAGCAGCCAGCCGCAGATGACGAGCGGTGGCCTGCCCAGCGCCCGAAGATGGGCTTCGAGGTCGGTGCCGATGAAGGCGCTGGTCACGCGCTTGGCGATCACCGCCTCGCCCTGAAGCGGCGCCGTCAACGGACTGAAGTCATTGCCATCCTGCCCCGGCCGGAAGGGCGAATCGGGATAGGTCGAATCGTGACGCACATGAAGGATCGGCCAGCCATGCGCACGCCACGCCGCCAGCAGCCTGGCGATGTTCTTTTCGGCATCGGGATTGTTCCGCGGCCCCCACTTGGGGTGCTCCTTGGCCTTCTGCTGGTCGATCAGGATCAGGACGTCAGGCATTTGCCGTCGAAGCCCTCGCCGGGCAGCCCGAGGAAGCGGGCGATGGAGGGTGCAATGTCGGTGATGCAGGTCGGACGCGGCGTCGTGCCGGTCGATCGTCCGCCGTCGTTCATCATCAGGAAGGGCCGGGTCTCGTCCGGTCCCCAGCCGCCATGCTGGCCGCTGCCGATGGCGGCCGGCTTGCCCTGCTCGGCCGCGACCCAGCGCCGGCCGGCGACGCCGTGGGCGTTCGCCTCGTCGCGCCGCGCCATGTTGACCGCCGCGACGACCCCGCCACGCGCGGCGAAGCCCTGCTCGCCAAGATGCTCGCCCGCGATCACCTGATCCGCCCATGGCTCGCGGCGCATCTCGTCAAGAACGCCGTGCAGCGGAACGCGCCCGCGATCGGTCGCATAGAGCAGCGCCGCAGTGCCCTGGCCGGCCACGGCGACGTCGCCAGTCTCGACCAAGCTCGCCAACCCGTGCGCCGCCAGCCAGTCCTCGAGGTCGACGCTGTCGCCGATCGTCTCCTGGCCGTGATCGGAGCCGACCAGCAGCAGGATCTCCTCGCCCTCCTCACGCAGTCGCTCGACGGTGCGCAAGACCTCGGACACGCAGCGCCCGGCGGCGGCGAGCGCGTCGTGGTGGGCGGGCGACCCCAGCGGCACGCCGTGCAACGTGTGATCGGGATCGGCCAGCCACAGGAAGGCGACGGCGGGCCGCCGATCTGCCAGCACCTCGGTGCAGAAGCGCTGGGTCATCGCCCAGTCGCCCGCCGCATCGTGACTGACCGAGAGCGCATCGGTGCCTTCAATGACAGCACCGCCCGGCGCGAAGGAGCCGGCGCGATGATAGACGTGGCCGAAATGCTCCGGGTCGAGGAAATAGGCGGCACCCGGGGAGACGTTCGAAAAGCCGATGAAGCCACCCGCCTTCGCGACGCGTTCGGCCAATGACGGTACCAGCAGCGTGCCGCCGGTGGCTGCCCGCATGTGTGCGCGGAAGTCCGGGTTGCCGACATCGCGGACGACGATCTTCCCGCCCTCGATCAATCCCATCCGGTTGCCGTGCAGGCCGTGGCGGGCGGGCAAGCAGCCGGTCGCCACCGATGCCGCCGAAACACGCGTGACTGACGGGAACACCGCGCTGTGTGCGTCGCACCAAAGGCTGCGCTGCCGGAGATCCTCCAGGACGGGCGTCGTGTCGGGCTGCACCCAATTGCGCCCCAGACCGTCACAGCACACGAACACCGCCCGTCGAGACCCTGCCATGCATCGTTCCTCTTGCATCCTCTGGATGATGGTAGTCGACTTCATCGTGAAACCCAGGAGGAAACGATGCAATTCGGGTATTTCACCATGCCGTCGCATCCGCCGGAGCGTCCCCTCAAGGACGGCCACGAATGGGACCTTCAGGTGATCCGCTGGCTCGATGAGCTGGGATTCGCCGAATGCTGGATCGGCGAGCATCACACCGCACCGTGGGAGCCGCATCCCTCGCCCGACCTCCTGGTGGCGCAGGCGCTGATGCAGACCAAGAACATTCGCCTCGGGCCCGGCGGCTTCCTGCTGCCCTACCATCACCCCGCCGAACTGGCGAACCGCGTCGCCATGCTCGACCACATCTCGGGCGGCCGGCTCAATTTCGGCATCGCCGCCTCGGGCCTGCCGAGCGACTCGGCGATGTTCAACGTCGACGGCATGTCGGGCGTCAATCGCGACATGACGCGGGAAGCGCTCGACATCATCCTGAAGTTGTGGAGCTCGCCCGAACCGTTCGACTACAAGGGCAAGTTCTGGCACGTGACCAAGCCCGACACGATGTTCGGGTTCCTGAAGCCGCACATCAAGCCGCTGCAGAGCCCGCACCCGCCGATCGGAGTCGCCGGCCTCTCCAAGGGCTCCGACACGCTGAAGCTCGCGGGCGAAAAGGGCTACATCCCGATGAGCCTCAACCTCAACCCGGCCTATGTCGGCAGCCACTGGGAGTCGGTCGAGATTGGCGCGGCGAAATCCGGCCGCACGCCCGATCGTGGCCAGTGGCGCATGGTGCGCGAGGTCTTCGTGGCCGACACCGACGAGGAGGCGATGCGCCTCTCGGTTGGCAGCAGCATGGGCCGCATGATGCGGGAGTATTTCCTCCCCTTGCTCGCCCAGTTCGGCTTCCTCGAGTTCCTCAAGGTAGACCCGAACGTGCCCGACTCCGACGTGACGCCGGAATACTGCGCGATGCACAACTGGATCGTGGGCTCGCCCAAGACGGTCATCGAGAAGATCGAGAAGATCTATCACGAGGTCGGCGGCTTCGGGCAGCTGCTGGTATTCGGCTTCGACTACGTCGAGAACCCGAAGGCGTGGCGCCATTCGCTCGAATTGCTGTCGAAGGAGGTGATGCCCAAGGTGCAGCACCTCAAGCCCAAGGCGGCGCGGCTGGCGGCGGAGTAGCCGCTTCTACGTCGGGCCGGCGTGGCGCTTCGACAGGAGCGCCGCGGCGGCAAAGCCCATCGCGGCGACCAGCATGATGCCGGCAAGGCCCCACAGCACCGGCGTGTAGCCGCCGAACGCGCCCCAGGCGAGCGAGGCAGCGAGCGGGCCGACAGCGCGCATGACGTTGGTCGGCATGGTGAGTGCACCGGAGACGACGCCATAGCCTTCGGGGCCGATGAACTACGGCACCGACATGCCGCGCAGGATGGTCACCAACCCGTTGGCGACGCCGTAGATGATGGCGAACAGGATCAGGCCGTAGACGTCGCTCACACCAAGCGCCAGCATCGTCATGGCGATCGGGAAGGCGAAATAGATCAGCGCACCGAGCTGGATGGTGGTGATGTGGCGCTGACCGGCCATCAGCAGCACGCGACCCACCACCTGCATCGGACCGATCAGGGCGATGATGGCCATCACCACGGCGATCGGCACGCCGCGGTCGTCGAGCAGCGGGATCAGGTGGAAGCTCATGGCCGAGAAAGCGAGGCCGTAGCCGGCGAAGGCCACGACGAGGCCCCAGAAGGCGGGCACGCGCACAGCGGCGGCCAGCGGGCTCTTTTTCGTCGTTCCTTCGACAGGCGGCGTCGGCGCGGCAATCGGCACGGCCTCCTCGCGCGGCCCCGGGACAAACAGCCAATGCATGAGGGCGACGCCCAAGTTGACCGCCGCCATCACCTCGAGCGTCGGCCGCCAGCCGATGCGCTCGATCAGCAGCTGGGCGAACGGAATGCCGAAGGTGCTGGCGAGGCCGCCGAGAAACGTCATCAGCAGGATCGCCTGCTTGTAGCGCGGCCCGTAGACGCGGGTGATCACCGCGAACGCCGGCTCATAGAGGATTACGGCCTGGCAGACGCCGAGGCCGATCCACAGCGCATAGAACACCGGCAGCGAGTCGACCCGCGACCACACGATCAACAGCACGGCGGCGATCAACGAGCCCCCAGTCATCAGCTTGCGGCCATGGCCGCGATCGATCCAGGCCCCGACCGGGATCGAACAGAGCCCGGCCACCAGCAGGCCGGCCGACAATGCGCCGAACATCAAGCTGCGCGACCAGCCGAGTTCCTGCGTCATCGGCACGACGAACAGTGGAAATGTGTAGTAGACGAGGCCCCAGGAGATGAGCTGGCCCAGCGAGAGCATCCAGAGAATGGTCGACGGGCGTTTTCGCCATGGTCCGCCCGCTCGACTCTTCGCCATAATGACGCCGGCTCCGTCAATCGTTACAGGATGACGAGTTTAACGTCGCGCCGCCGCCGAGGATAGCCGCATGACCGAGACCAAGCGCATCAATCTCGCCTTGCAGGGCGGTGGCTCTCACGGCGCCTTCACCTGGGGCGTGCTCGACGCCCTGATCGAGGACGGAAGGCTGGAATTGGAAGCGGTGAGCGGCACCAGCGCCGGGGCCATGAACGCCGCCATCCTGCTGCAGGGTTGGGCGAACGGCGGCCCCGAAGGCGCGCGGGCGGCGCTGCGCGCCTTCTGGACCGAACTCGGTTCGATGTCGATCGCCAGCCCGATCCAGCGCACGCCGCTCGATCGCCTCCAGGGCAACTGGAACCTCGACGATTCGGCCGGCGCCCTGTGGGCCGACCTGATCCAGCGCACGCTCTCGCCGTGGCAGCGCAATCCGCTTAAATTCGACCCGCTGCGCGAACTCCTGCGCCAGCACTTCGACGAAAAGTCGGTGCGCGCCTGCCACCAGGTCAAGGCCTTCATCGCCGCGACCAACGTGCGGACCGGCAAGGTCAGGATCTTCAGCCGCGACGAGTTGTCGATCGATGCCCTCCTCGCCTCCGCCTGCCTGCCCAACGTCCACGACGCCGTCGTGATCGAGGGCGAGGCCTACTGGGACGGCGGCTTCCGCGGCAACCCGCCGATCTGGCCGTTCATCTACAACAGCGACAGCCGCGACGTCGTCATCGTCGAGGTCGATCCGCCGAGCCGCGAGAATATCCCGCGCTCGAATGCCGAAATCGCCGACCGGCTGAACGAGATCACCTTCGGCGGCGCACTGATGGCCGAGATGCGCGCTATCGCCTTCGTGCAGGAGCTGATCGAGCAGGGCGCCGTCACCGGCGAATTCGGCTCCCGCCTCAAGAAGCTCCTCATCCATTCCATCGCCGATCCCGCCTCGCTCGCGCCGCTGGGAGCGGTCAGCAAGTTCAATATCGAACAGGAATTCCTCGATCATCTGTTCCAGCTCGGTCGGGCGGCGGCAACCACATGGCTGGCTGCGACGTTCCAGTCAGTGGGCGTAAGGACGAGCATCGACATCAAGGCGCGCTTTCTCTGAGCACCGCCTTCCTCTGAAGCTCAAGGGGAGTAATATGGCCGCCGCTCTCCCGAAAGGATTCAAACCTTGAGGCTGCCACTCGCCAGACTCCCAGCCTACGTGCTTGCCGCCGGACTCATCGCCGCCGCCGGCACGGCGCTTGCGTGCACGCGTACGCTTTATGTCGGAGCCGACAACACAGTGATCACCGGACGCAACATGGACTGGCGGGAGGACATGTCCTCCAATCTCTGGGTCTTCCCGGCCGGTATAAAGCGCAATGGCGCGGCCGGGCCGAAATCCATCGAATGGACGTCGAAATACGGCAGCATCGTGGTCTCAGGTTACGAAGTCGGCAGCACCGACGGCATGAACGAGAAGGGCTTGGTCGCCAACATGCTCTATCTCGCCGAATCCGACTACGGCAAGCAGGTCGAAGGCCGGCCCAATCTTTCGATCGCCGCCTGGCCGCAATTCGTGCTCGACGGCTACGCCACCGTCGCCGAGGCGGTCGAGGCACTGCGCAAGGAGCCGTTCAACTTGCTGGCGCCCACCCTGCCGGACGGCTCGCCCGCGGCGCTGCACCTCGCGATCTCCGATTCTTCCGGCGACTCGGCGATCTTCGAGTATGTCGGCGGCAAGCTGGTGATCCATCACGGCAAGCAATACACCGTGATGACCAACTCACCGGTTTACGATCAACAGCTCGCTCTCGACGAATACTGGAAAGGCATCGGCGGCACGACCTTCCTGCCCGGCACCGCACGCGCCGCCGACCGCTTCGTGCGCGCGTCGTTCCTGGTCGGTGCGATCCCGACGAAGGTCGACAAGAATTTCATCAAGAGCGTGCCGGAGCAGTCCTTCGCCTATCAGGCGGTGGCGAGCGTCATGAGCGTGCAACGCGCCGTTAGCGTACCCTTGGGCATGACCACGCCCAACGAGCCCAACATCTCTTCCACGCTGTGGCGCACCGTCTCGGACCAGAAGAATCTCGTCTATTATTTCGACTCGGCGACCCGGCCGAATACCTTCTGGGTTTCGCTCGCCAAGCTCGACCTCAAGCACGGCGCCCCGGTGAAAAAGCTCACAATCCAAAACGGCGAGGTGTTCTCGGGCGAGGTCGCGGCTGACTTCAAACCTGCCGAGCCGTTCAAGTTCCTGCCGGCCAAGTCCAACTAGCCCATGCGGATCGGCATCGATCTCGGCGGCACGAAAATCGAAGGCCTGGTGCTCGACAAGGACGGCACCGAACGGGCACGCCTGCGCGTCCCCACGCCCCAGACGTCCTATGAGGACGTCATCGCGGCGATCGTCGACGTCGTGCGCGATCTGGAACGCAAGGCCGGAGCAAGATGTTCGGTGGGCTTGGCCACCCCCGGGGCAATCTCCCCGGCCACCAGCCTGATCAAAAACGCCAATTCGACGCGCCTCAACGGACGGCCACTGCATCGGGATGTCGAGCGCGCGCTCGGCCGCGAGGTGCGTATGGCCAACGACGCCAACTGCTTCGCGGTATCGGAGGCAACGGACGGCGCCGCTGCGGGCCGCAAGATCGTCTTTGGGGTCATCCTGGGCACCGGCGTGGGCGGCGGCATCGCGATCGATGGCAAGCCGGTCACCGGCGCCCAGGCGATTGCCGGCGAATGGGGCCACAACCCGCTGCCCCAGCCCCGCGAGGACGAGCGCCCCGGCGTGCGCTGCTATTGTGGCCGCACCAGCTGCGTCGAGACCTGGCTGAGCGGCCCGGCACTGCAGCGCCAGTTCGCCGAACGCACTGGCCGCGACATGCGTGCCACCGATATCGCCGAGGCGGCACTGGCCGGCGACATCGAGGCGGCCGACCAGATGGAACTCTATTGCGACCGCCTCGCGCGTTCGCTCGCGGTCGTCATCAACATCCTCGATCCCGACGCCATCGTGCTGGGCGGCGGCTTGTCGCGCATGACCCAGCTCTACGACCGCGTGCCCAAGCTGTGGAAGCACGAGGTGTTCTCCGAGCCGGACAGCATCCTCACGCTGCTGCTGCCGCCGAAGTACGGCGACTCGAGCGGCGGGCGCGGCGCCGCATGGCTGTGGCCGGAAGCCTAGGCGCCGGCGAGGGCCAGCACGCTCGCCACCGTCATCGCCACCCAGCCGATGTGGCGCCCACGGGTGACCCAGGCATTGCTGATGGCGCCGACGCCGTATGCACCGACGGCTGCGCCGGCGATCCAGAGGCGGGCTGCCTCCGACCCCATGTATGGCGCCGCCACAAGCAGAACGCCGAAGCCCACCCAGGCGACGGTCCCGCATTGCCAGATCAGGCGGAGCATAAGTTTGATCCAAGCAGGTTCGATCCGGGCCTGCGCAAAGATTTTCGTCTCGCCCAGAACACCGTGAATGATGGCGGTGAGGATGGCGATGCCACCGGCCGCCTGCATCGCGAGATCGCGCATTGTCCTTCTCCATACATATCTGTATGGTCATGTAGTGCCTTGGATCCACCGCGTCAATACACTACTGTATGGGAAATGAGCGACGACCGCCTAACCTCCCGGGATTGGGTGAATGCCGGCCTCAAGGCACTGGCCAAGACGGGCTCCGCCGCCCTCAAGGCCGATAGCCTGTCGAAGGGGCTCGGCGTTTCGCGCGGCAGCTTCTACTGGCACTTTGCCGATGTCGACGCGTTCCACACCGCCGTCCTGCAGCGTTGGCGCGAGGTGGCCTACGAGAACGTCGTCCGGGAAATCCACGGCACTGCCGAGAGCCGGCTGGACGCCCTGCTCGATCGCGCCTTCCGCGCCGACACCCACCTCGAGCGTGCAGTGCGGAGCTGGGCAACGGCCGATCCGCGGGCAAGAACCATGGTCGAGGCGGTGGACGGTCGCCGCCTCGTCTATATCGAGAAGCTGCTGATCGAAGCCGGCGTCCCGCCGGGCGTTGCGCAGACGCGGTCCCGCCTTCTCTACTGGGCCTACCTGGGCTTCATCCTGTCTTCGGCCCGGTTGGACCAAGCGGACCGACGGCGACTGCTCGACGAGCTGGCGCGCGCCGCCGTCTCGAAGAGTGGCGGCCGGACGCCGTGAGAGCACCTTTCATCTGAATGGCGGCTCGTCGAAGCTGCGCAGCTTGCGCGAATGCAGCGAGCCGAGTTCGCTGCGCAGCAGCTCGACCGTTTCCAGACCGATCCGCAGATGTTCGCTGACCGCCCGCTGGTAGAAGCGCGTCGCGGCGCCTGGCAGCTTGATCTCGCCATGCAGGGGTTTGTCGGAGACGCACAGCAAGGTGCCGTAAGGCACGCGCAGGCGATAGCCCTGCGTCGCCAGGGTGGCGCATTCCATGTCGACGGCAATGGCACGGCCCTGATTGATGCGCCGCCGTTCCTGGGACCAGCGGAATTCCCAGTTGCGGTCGTCATAGCTCACCACGGTTCCCGTGCGCAGGCGCCGCTTTAGCGCGTCACCGCGCTCTCCGGTCACCCGCTCGGCGGCCTCCTGCAGGGCCATCTGGACTTCGGCGAGCGCCGGCACCGGCACTTCCGGCGGCACGATGTCGTCGAGGATCCGATCGCGCCGCATATAGCCGTGCGCCAGCACATAGTCGCCGATGGACTGCGACTGCCGCAGTCCGCCGCAGTGGCCGATCACCAGCCAGCAATGCGGACGCAGCACCGCCAGATGGTCGGTCGCGGTCTTGGCGTTGGAGGGACCGACACCGATATTGACGATCGAGATGCCGCCGCGATCGTCGGATCGCATCAGGTTGTAGGCGGGCATCTGGAAGCGATGCCAGGGCGCGGCTGCGACCGCCGCATCGGCTGCGGCGCCCTCGCCGCCGCGGCGAACGACGGTGCCGCCGGGCAGCACCAGCCGATCATAGGCGCCGGCCGGCTTGCGCAACTCCTCCAGCGCCCATTCCAGGAAGTGATCGACATAGCGCTGATAGTTGGTGAAGAGGATCCAGGGCTGGATCGTACGCCAGTCCGTCCCCGTGTAGTGGATCAGCCGGCGCAGCGAGAAATCGACCCGGACAGCGTCGAATAGCGCCAGCGGTCGCGATCGCCTTTCCTCGAACACCCAGGCGCCGTCGGCGATTTCATCGCCGACATTGGCAAGGACGGGAGTCGGGAAATGACGCGCCAGTTCGGCAACGGAAAGGTCGCCGCGGACGAATTCGTCACCTTCCTCGATGACGAAGGGATAGGGGATCTCCTGCTCGCTGGTTCCGACCTCGATCCTGGCGCCGAACTCCTCGGCCAGCGGGCGCAGTTGCTCGAGTAGATACTGGCGAAAGAACGCGGGCTGGGTCACGGTCGTCGAATAGAGGCCCGGTGCCTGGAACTTCGCCCAGGCACGGCGGGTGAAGCGGACGACGCCGGACGGCCGCCAATCGACGCGAAGCTCGGGATAGCGAAACGCGCTTCTCTCTTGCGCCGTCGGAACGACGCCCGAGTCGGTGTAGCGCGCCAATGCCTCGCGCAACGCATTGCCGGCCGCCGCATGAAGATGTTCCAGACGATCGACCGCTTGCTCCGGTGTCAAACCGTCCTGTCCGGCGCTGCTCGCTGTCATCGTTCGATCCCCGTGAGACCGCGTCGCACTGGCGCTTCCCGCCCGAGGATGCCCGAACGAGCGATCCGTTCAACCGGGAAGATGACGGCAGCGCAGATCGGAGCGAAAGCCTACTTGCACTCCGGCTTGGGCAGCGCCTCGAGGCGGGTGATGCGGTACTCGATGCCGCTTTCGCCCTCTTCGTGCGTGCCGAAGAGCTCGATTCCGTTGTCGAGAGTGATGCTGCTCATCTCGAAGGCGGGCGCTCCCTGCCCTTTCGCCTCGGCGTCGAAAAAGCCGGCGCGGTAGTAGATCCGCGTGCGGCCGTCGGCCAGCGCCTCGGCGCCGTCGGGAATCTTCACGTTGGCGAGGCGTTTGGGCACCTTGCCGATCACGACATTGACGGTCTGCGGCGGCTTCACCTTGTCGCCGAAGAAGAACAGAGCGTCGAGGCCGCCGTCGTTCGACTTGGCCTGGCGGATCGCAGCACGTGCCATGGCGACCGGGAACAGCGTGCCGGCCGGAAGCGCCGCCGTCTGGCCCTCGGGCTCGGCGAAGCGCGCCTGACCGCTGCCGTCGTCACCGAGCAGCGCGTCACCCCTGAAGAGGCCGGTCTGCTTGCCATTGGCCGTCGAGCGGTGATCGAAATGGAGTTTCTTGCCGTCGCGGCTCTCCGTCATCTGCGATTGCTGCTCGCTCACGATCGACGTGCGGGTACCGGGGATTTCCAGCCTCAGACGCTGGTTGACGACATATCCATCGCACGTGAGCCTGAGTTCGTAGGCATAGGTGCCGGGCGTGCTGCCATCAGGCTTGCCTCGCTCCAGGGTGGTGACCGCATAGATCGCGCGATGAGGCGCGAATTCCTGCGCCGCCACCGGCGCCAGGGCGGCGGCGAAGACAACGAGCGCGAAGGTAGTGGGCACGATCTTTCGAATGTTCAGCATTTCGGCCTCGGCAGCGCTTGAAGTTGAACAAGACGAGCATCGACGGCGAAGTCGCCGTAGTCGAGTAACATCGATCGGGCGATCCCGTTGCCCAGCAAATCGAGGGCCAGTTCGTATTCCGGGTTGCTGCCCTGATCGCCGGTGGCGAAGAAGGCAAAACGGACGCCCCACCCCGGCTGGTTGCGCAGCAGCCCGACATCGCCGCGCACGGCCGGTGCCCCCGCGGCGCGGGGCGGACGACCGATCACGGCATTGACCTGGAAGGCGCCATCAAGCCGAGCCCCGTCGAACACGCTGTAGGACGCGGTCTGGTCGCCATCGCGTGCGTGCCGGATGATCAGCGCGAGATGGGTGGTCGGAAACAGGGTTCCCGCCGGCAGTTCGAAGCTGCGTGCCTCGGGCAGGGTGAAGGTAGCGCGGCCCTTGCCGCCGGTCGCCACGAGATCGGCATGGCCGCGCAGTTCCTCCTCGACCTCGTCGTCCTGGATGTTGCGGACGCTGAATCGCAATCCCAAGCCATCCTTGGTTTCATAGCTGGTGAAACTCGAATCGGTGCTGAACTCCTCACTGTCGTTACGCAGGAACTTGAGCTTGATCCGCTGCTTGACCTCCCAGGCGTCGCACGAATCGACGGTCTCGAGGACCATGCGACCGCTCACTTCGATGATTCCACTGTTGGGGCGAGCGACCGAAAGCTTCATATCGTAGGTGGCGCGATGCGGCACCAGCACGACTTCCTGCTGCTGGGCGTCCGCGACGCTTATCCACAGACCCAGCAGCAGCATGGCGCCGACGGCGGCAAGGGAGGCCGCTGTTTGGACGCGAGGACGGCGAAAACTATACGTGGTCAACGGACAATGGCTGGGGGCTAGGCCTTGTAGCCGGGCTGCCAAGCGTAATATCCATGCGCACAGAATACCAGAATGATTGCCTGCGGCAGGGCTGCACAGGGAGGATAGCGACCATGACCAATCGCAAACCCAGGGTTCTCGCGACCCGGCACTTCCCGCCGGACGTCGAAGCCCGGCTGGCCGCCAACTTCGACGCCGTCCTCAACCCCGAGGACCGGCTCTATGACGGCCCCGCGCTGGTCGCGGCATCGGCCGGCTGCGACGGCATCATGTGCGCGGCGGGCGATGCCCTCACCGCCACGACCATTGCCGCCCTGCCCGCCTCGGTTCGCATCATCGCCACCTTCTCGGTCGGCTACGAGCATGTCGATGTCGCCGCTGCCGCCAAACGCAAGATCGCGGTCAGCAAT
>JACPVT010000142.1 GCA_016191685.1 Rhodospirillales bacterium
ATCGACGACCTTGCCGTCCACCTTGGTGATGATGTCGCCAGGCTTGATGCCGGCTCGTGCCGCCGGGTCGCTCTCAAAGACTTCGTTGACCAGGACGCCTTCGCCCTCGGTCGCGGTGGCGGCAAAATCGACGTCGATGCGGGCGACGACGCGGCCTTGTTCGTCGGCCGCCTGGACTGCGACCTTGCGCGGCCCGTCCGCGGCTGGCCGCAGCGCCCGAACCTTTAGGTCGCGGCCCTCCGCGACTGGCGGCAGCAGCAGAAGCGGTGTGCTGGCCTGATCGGGCACCACGACCTGCAATCCGTCGAAGCGGCGCAGCCGTTCGGTCAGTCGCGTCGCGCCCTCGTCCTCTAGGCCGTCGCTCAGCCAGACCGCATAGGCGCCGGGGTCGAGCTGTATCTGGTCAAGCTCGGCCGCCGCCGCGGCGCGGTCGGTCGGCCAGGGCTTGGGCCGGAAGGCGCGCAGGATGGTACGGATCTCATCCGGCCGCAGCGCGCCGCGCCGGGTGGTCGGCTGATCGATCGGGGCGGGCGCGGTGCCCATCAATACGACGGTCCGGCCGCCGCGTTCGGCGCGCTGGATCAGGCGCTCGGCATGGGCGATGCGCGTCGTCCAGCCCGGCGCCGAGGACCAGCCGTCATCGATCACCAGCAGCAGCGGCCCGCGGCCGGGCAAATCGGCCTGGGGATTGAGGAGTGGTCGGGCCACGGCCAGGATCAGCGCAGTCGCCAGCAGCAGGCGAAGCAGCAGAAGCCACCACGGCATCTTCATCGGCGTCTGTTCGGTCGGCTCCAGCCCGATCAGCAACCGGATCGCCGGGAAGCGCACCAGCTTCGGCAGCGGCGGGATCAGGCGCAGCAGCCAATAGATCACCGGCAGCGCCACCAGCAGCGCCAGCATGCCCGGGGCTGCGAAGGCGAAAGCGCCGAGACCGAGCACGGGCGCTCAGGCCGCGTTCAGCCGACGCAAGTCGGCCATCGCGAGATAAAGGGAGAGCAGAACCGTCTGCGGCGGCCGGTCGGTGCGGTGCTGATGGACCGTCCAGTTGGCCGGACGTGCCAGGCGGTGAAGGCCGTCCTTCTGGGCCGCCAGCCGGGCGCCATAGGCGGTGCGCACGGTTTCGACCCGGCGGATCGTATGCTGGCCCTCGGCTTCCAGGCCTTCGAATTTCACGTGGCCGTCGAACGGCAGGTCTTCCTCGGCCGGATCGAGCACCTGCACGATATGACCGCGCACGCCGACGCTGGCGTAGTAGCGGATGATGGCCGCGATACTGTCGAGCGGATCCAGCCAGTCGGAGACCAGGACGACGGTGCCGTGCGCGGGCAGCGGGACCATCGGCGGCAGGCTGGGTAACACGCGTTTCGGGGTGTTGGTCACTCCACCCGGATCGCGCGTTTCGTCGTACAGCGTTTCGGCGATCCGCCGCACCGCCACGCGTCCTGAAGTCGGTCGCATGCCGCCGCCCAGCACCGCGACGCGCTCGCCGGCGTCGGCCAGCAGGCTCGCCAGCGCCAGCGTGATCAGCTCGCCGCGCACCGCCTTGGTGTCGATGTTCTTCAACGAGGCGTACTGCATCGACGGTGACGCGTCCCGCCACAACCAGACGCTGGCCGCGGCTTCCCACTCGGTTTCACGCACGAACAAGTGCCTGCTGCGCGCGCTTTGCCGCCAGTCGATCTGGCTGGCGCTGTCGCCGTCCCGATAGGGCCGGTACTGCCAGAAGGCATCGCCCTGGCCGACCCGGCGCCGGCCGTGGACGCCCTGGATGACGGTCGCGGCGACACGATCGGCCGCCACCATCAACGCAGGCAGCGTTCCAGCGAGTTCGAGCGAGCGATGAAGGGTTGAGGGTGTGGCCATTGGCTGTGGCGCTGCAATGCCCAGGCCAGGACTAGGCCAGCCGCGCGCACATCTGGTCGATCACCGCTTCGACCGTAACCCCCTCGGCGCGGGCCGAGAAATTCACCGCCATGCGATGGCGCAGGATCGGCCCGGCGAGCGCCACGACGTCGTCGACCGACGGCGCGAGACGGCCCTGGATGATCGCCCGGGCGCGCGAGGCCAGCATGAAGGCCTGGCTGGCGCGCGGACCGGGGCCCCAGGCGACGCGGTTGCGCACCACGTCGAGATCGGAACTCTCGGGCCGGCCGGCGCGAACCAGCTTCAGGATGGCGTCGACGACGCTCTCGCCGATCGGCAGGCGCCGCACCAGGGATTGGGCGGCCATGAGATCGGCCGGCGTCAGGGCCTGCGCAGCCGTCGCCATCGTGGCGCCGGTGGTGCCGATCATGATCTGGCGCTCGGCTGCCTCGTCGGGGTAGCCGACGTCGATCTGCAGCAGGAAGCGGTCGAGCTGGGCCTCGGGCAGCGGGTAGGTGCCTTCCTGTTCCAGCGGGTTCTGGGTCGCCAGCACATGGAAGGGGGCAGGCAGGTCGTAGCGCTTGCCGGCCACGGTCACGTGTTTTTCCTGCATGCTCTGCAGCAGCGCCGACTGCGTCCGCGGGCTGGCGCGGTTGATTTCGTCGGCCATCAGGAGCTGGGCGAACACCGGACCCTGCAGGAAACGGAAAGAGCGCCGTCCGCCGTCGCTTTCCTCCAGCACTTCCGAGCCCAGGATGTCGGCGGGCATCAGGTCGGGGGTGAACTGAATCCGCTTGGTTTCCATCCCGAGCACGATGCCCAGAGTGTCCACAAGCTTGGTCTTGGCAAGGCCGGGAACACCGATCAGCAGCAGGTGACCGCCCGAAAGAAGCGCAACGAGCGTTTGATCGATAACGTCCTGCTGGCCATAAATGACCTTGCCGATGGCGGTACGCGCGGCACGGAGCTGGCCACCCAGTCGCTCGATATCGGCGAGGGCGGAACGGGCGTCGGCGTCGGTTGCAGTCGATGTGTCGGGGGCCACCACGGCACTCCTGTGATCGATGGGACTAGGTTTGAGGGAAGCCCAGAAATGAGGCCGGAACAAGGGCATGAAGGTTGACGAAATCGTGCGACGTGTGCGTGAACGCAGCAGGCGTTTGGCATCGGGCTTGCCAGTTGCAAACCCGCCCCTTGGCAGCGACTTTTCCCTCAACGGCGTGGTGCCGGTACCGGAGAGCTGGCGGCCGGCCGCGGTGCTGGTGCCGTTGGTGCGCCGCGAGTCCGGCGTAACGGTACTTTTGACCCAGCGAACCGACGACATGCCGAGCCACGCCGGCCAGATCGCCTTTCCCGGCGGGCGCCAGCAGGCCGAGGACGCCGATGCCGTGGCGACTGCGCTGCGTGAGACCGAGGAGGAGGTGGGGCTCGCCCGGCGTTTCGTCGACGTGATCGGACCGGTCGATCTCTACCGCACCGGCACGGGCTACGAGATCACACCGATCGTCGGCATCGTCACACCCGGATTCACGACCCGTGCAGATCCGCGCGAGGTCGCCGACGTCTTCGAGGTGCCGCTCGCGCATTTTCTCGACGAACGGAACCACCGCATCGACAGCCGCACGTGGCAGGGCCGCGAGCGGCGCTACTACGCCATGCCCTACGGAGAGCGCTACATCTGGGGGGCGACTGCCGGTATGCTGAAGAACCTGCATTTTGTCCTCACCGCCGGCGAGTGACGCGGGCCACGGAGCAGCCCCATGCGCGTCGTACTGTTGGTCCTAGGCCTGGTCATGGCGCCGACCGCCGCCTTTTTCCTGTGGGCGTGGGCAGTCAAGATCAAGCAGGAGCGCAAGATCGCCGGCACCTTGCCGGCGTGGCAGGACATGCCCATCACCTGGCTCGCCATCGCCGGGCTTGCCTGTACGATCACGGGCTTCGTGGTGATGTTCTTCACCCAGAACCAGGGTTATGGCGGCCTCTTCGCTCCATGAAGGCAACCGGACGTCTCGAGCCGCAACCTTGGATGGACTCGCCGGAGGTGCGGACACTCTTCGATTCGCTCGGCCGGGCCGGCATCGCGGCGCGCTTCGTAGGCGGCTGCGTGCGCAACGCGGTGCTGGATCGCGCCATCGACGATATCGATATGGCGGTCGACAAGCCGCCCGAAACGATCATGCGAGCGCTCACCGCCTCCCGGTTGAAGTCGGTGCCGACCGGCCTGAAGCACGGCACGGTGACGGCCCTCGTCGAGGGTCTCCGGTTTGAACTGACGACGCTTCGTCGCGACGTCGAAACCGACGGCCGGCGCGCCGTCGTGGCCTTCACCGACGACTGGCTGGAAGATGCGAGCCGGCGCGACTTCACCTTCAACGCGCTTTATGCCGATCGCGATGGCACGCTGTACGATCCGTTCGACGGCCGGAGCGACCTTGCTGCCGGCCGCGTGCGCTTCATCGGTGATGCCGACACCCGCATCGCCGAGGACCGGCTGCGCGTGCTGCGCTTCTTCCGCTTTCACGCCTGGTATGGCCGCGCGCCGCTCGATGGGCCGAGCTTCGATGCCTGCCGGCGCAATGCCGGCGCGCTCGGCGGCCTGTCGGGCGAACGTGTCGCCAAGGAGCTGCTGCGTCTCCTGGCAGCGTCGGCACCGGCCGGCGCGTTGCAGGCGATGGCCGAGGCCGGCGCGCTCGACCATTGGCTGCCGGAATATGCCGGTGCCGCGCGCCTCGAGCTCCTGATCTCCCGGGAGGACGAGCCCGATCCGTTGCGCCGGCTTGCCGCCATTTTGCCGGTTGGCGCCGACGCCACGGCGATCGGCAAGCGCTTGAGGCTTTCGACCCAGCAGGCGCTGCGCCTCGACGTCATGCTGGCCAAGGAACCCGCCGTCGATGTGGCAGGCGGCCCGAAAGCCTGGCGGGCCGGCATCCATCGCCTCGGCAACAATCTCTATGCCGATCGCCTGCTGCTCGCCCTCGACGCGGTGGGTGACTGGCGGGCGGCGCTTGCATTGGCACGACACTGGACGTCGCCGGAATTGCCGGTGAGCGGCGGCGACGCCCTGAAGCTCGGTCTGAAACCCGGCCCTCTCGTCGGCGCGCTGATCGAAGCGGTCGAGCGGTGGTGGATCGAGGGCGATTTCACGGCCGATCGCGCGGCCTGTCTGTCCGAACTCGAGCGTCTGGCCCGTTCAAAGTGATGGACGTTGCGTGATCCGGCCTTCACGGCCGATCGCGCGGCCTGTCTGTCCGAACTCGAGCGTCTGGCCCGTTCAAAGTGATGGACGTTGCGTGATCCGGCCCGGCCTCACGCTCGCGCTGTGGATCGCGATCGCGCTTCTCGTCGTGTTGAACGATCTCGTGGGCGACACGTGGATCGCCACGTCGCTCTCGGTGCGCGCGGTCGAGTGGTACAAGGTCCTGGTACCGCTGCCCTACGTCGTGCTGATGGCGGTCATCCATGCGCGCCGCACGGCGGGCCCGCACTGGTTAGAGGCGGCGCTGCTGGCGGCGCTGCTGTGGCCCTTGTCCACGGTGCTGGTCGACTTTCTCTACGCACGGCTCACCTACGACGCCGACACGGCCGCGTTTCTCGACCGCTTCGCCGTCTGGTGGGGCGCGCCCTATCCGCTGCTCGTGCTCACTCTGTTCGCCGCACCGTTGCTGGCGGGCATCGCCGCGGCGCGCCGCTAGGGCCAGCGCGCTTCCGGCGGCAGCGACATCAGGATCGCCTCGACGTTGCCGCCCGTCATCAGGCCGAATTTGATGCCGCGATCGTGCAGCAGATTGAATTCGACGTAGCGGCCGCGCCGCACCAGCTGGTGCTCACGTTCGGCCGCGGTCCACGGCTCATTCATGTGGCTGCGCAAAAGCCTTGGATAGATTTCGAGGAAGGTCTCGCCGACGCCGCGGGTGAAGGCGAGGTCGCGCGCATGATCGCCTGAGTCGAGATAGTCGTAGAAGATGCCGCCCACGCCGCGCGGCTCGCCGCGATGGGGCAGGAAGAAATACTCGTCGCACCATTCCTTGAAACGCGGGTAGTACGTCGGATCGTGGCGGTCGCAAGTATCCTTCAGCGCGGCGTGGAACGCCTGCGTGTCTTGCGTGTTGGGTGCCATCGGCGTGAGATCGGCGCCGCCCCCGAACCAGGCGCGCGTCGTCACGATGAAGCGCGTGTTCATGTGCACCGCCGGCACCTTGGGTGAGCGCATGTGGGCGACCAGCGAAATGCCGGAGGCGAAGAAGTGCGGATCCTGAGCGGCGCCGGGGATCTGGCTGCGGAACTCGGGACTGAACTCGCCGAACACAGTCGAGACGTTGACGCCGACCTTCTCGAACACGCGGCCGCGCATCAGCGCCATGGTGCCACCGCCGCGATCCTCGCCGTTGGGCCCTTCCTCGCGCCGCCATTCCTTGCGTTCGAAGCGGCCGGCCGGCAATTCCCGGTGCGTGCCCGAAAGTTCGTCCTCGATTTTCTCGAATTCGGCGCAGATGCGGTTGCGCAGACCTCCGAACCAATGCCGTGCGGTGTCCTTCCAGCGGAGCACGGTCGCCTCGTCGGGAAGCGGGGAGGGGCCGTTGGGGCCGGTCGCAGTACGGGGCAGGGCGGAGGGGGATTTGCTCATAGGGCTCGCGCAAAGCCCGCGGTCTGGCGCAGGCCCTCGCTCAATACCATTGCCGCCGCCAGCGCGACATTGAGCGAGCGGGCGCCGGGCTGCACGGGGATGCGCAACCGGATGTCGGCCACGTCATGGACGTCCGGGGGAACGCCCGCGCTTTCACGGCCGAGCAGCAGGATGTCGTTGGCCTGGAAGACCAGGTCGGGGAAGGCGGTCGCACCCGACGTGGTGAGCAGGACCAGCCGGCCGGGCGGCCGCCGCTCGAGATGGACGCGCCGGAAAGCAGCCCAGGACGCATGCCGGGCGATGGCCGCAAGGTCGTAATAGTCCATGGCGGCGCGGCGGATGCGCTTGTCGTCGACCGGGAAGCCGCAGGGTTCGATGATGTCCAGCGGCACACCCAGGCAGGCCGCGAGGCGGATGAAGGCGCCGAGATTCTGCGGAATATCAGGCTCGAAGAGGGCCAGGCGCATGGCTTTTTCTACTCCCGTCCGCGTCGCGAAAGCACCGTCCGTGCGGCACGCTGTCACAGAAAGCCACGCTTCCTGCCTGCGACCAACAGAGCCTTGAAACATAAGGGGCTTTCCCGGCTATAAAGGCCAGCATCTCCTTGGGGGACGGAAAGAAACAATGGCTTCATCAAGCGTTCCGGCCGACGGGCACGGCGATCCGACGCGGCGCGACTTTCTCATGGTCGCGACCGGCGCCCTTGGCGCGGTCGGTGCGGCGGCCGTCGCCTGGCCGTTCATCAACAATCTCAATCCCGCCGCCGACACGCTGGCGCTCGCCTCGATCGAGGTGAACGTCACGCCGATCGAGGTCGGGCAGGCGATCACCGTCAAGTGGCGGGGCAAGCCGGTCTTCATCCGTCATCGGACGGAGAAGGACATCAAGGAAGCCGAGGCGGTGCCGATGTCGGAGCTGCCCGATCCGCAAACCGACAATTCGCGCGTGACCGACACCGCGAAGAAGGTGCGGCCGGAGTGGCTGATCATGATCGGCGTCTGCACCCATCTGGGCTGCGTGCCGCTCGGTAACCTGCCGGGTCAGGACAAGGGTCCCTACGGCGGCTGGTACTGCCCGTGTCACGGCTCGGCCTACGACACGTCGGGGCGCATCCGCAAGGGACCGGCGCCGCTGAACCTCGCCATTCCGCAGTATCTGTTTCTTTCCGACTCACTCGTCCGCATCGGCTGATCGCCGTGCCGATCGCCACAGGGATCGCCTAGGAGTTCGCAGCAATGGCCTCGTCTCACGGCACACCGCCGGTCTTCAACAACAAGGTGATCGCCTGGATCGATCACCGCCTGCCGATCTTCTCGTATATCGAGAAGGAGTATCACACCTTCCCGACGCCCCGGAATTTCAACTACTTCTGGAATTTCGGCGCGATCGCCACGGTGATGCTGGTGCTCATGATCGCGACCGGCGTGGTGCTGGCGACCAACTATACGCCGCATGTTCTGATGGCCTTCGATTCGGTCGAGCGTATCGACCGCGACGTGCCGCAGGGCTGGCTGATCCGCGACCTGCACATGAACGGTGCGTCGTTCTTCTTCATCGCCGTCTACGTCCATATCTTCCGCGGCATGTACTACGGCTCCTACAAGGCGCCACGAGAGCTGCTGTGGATCCTGGGCGTCGTCATCTTCCTGCTGATGATGGCCACCGCCTTCATGGGCTATGTGCTGCCGTGGGGCCAGATGAGCTTCTGGGGCGCCACCGTCATCACCAGCCTGTTCTCGGCCATCCCGGTCGTTGGCGATTCGATCGTCACCTGGCTGTGGGGCGGCTTCTCGATCGGCAACCCGACGCTCAACCGCTTCTATGCCCTGCACTACCTGCTGCCGTTCATCATCGTGGCCGTGGTGGCGCTCCATGTCGTGGCGCTGCACGTCCACGGCTCGAACAACCCGACCGGCATCGATCCCAAGGGGCCGCAGGACACCGTGCCGTTCCATCCCTACTACACGATGAAGGACGGCTTCGGCGTCGTGGTCTTCCTGATCGTGTACTCGCTCGTCGTGTTCTTCGGGCCCGACATGCTGGGTGATGCGGCGAACTACATCCCGGCCGACCCCCTGGTGACGCCGACGCACATCGTGCCGGAATGGTACTTCCTGCCGTTCTACGCGATCCTGCGAGCGGTGCCGGACAAGCTGGGTGGCGTGATCGCGATGTTCGGCGCCATCGCCGTGCTGTTCGTGCTGCCCTGGCTCGACACCTCGCGCGTGCGCTCGTCGACGTTCCGGCCGATCTACAAGTGGTGCATGCTGCTTCTCGTGGTCGACGTCGTCGTGCTGGGCTTCTGTGGCGCCAACCCGCCGGCGGGCTTCTGGATCCCGCTGTCGCAGGCCGCCACGCTCTACTACTTCGTCCACTTCCTCATCCTGCTGCCGGTCCTGGGCAAGATCGAACGGCCTTTGCCAATGCCGCCCAGCATCGCCGACGCGGTGCTCAAGAAGAAGGCAGGATAAGCGCCATGCGTAGATTGATCGTTTCCGGCGCGATTGCGCTCGCCGCCCTCGTCACCGGCGCCGGTGCCGTCGCCATTGCGGCCGGCACCGAAGCGCATCCGCCCAAACGCTCCTGGCATTTCCAGGGGCCGTTCGGCACTTACGACCGCGCCGCAGCCCAGCGCGGCTATCAGGTCTATGCCGAGGTCTGCGCGGCCTGCCATTCGCTGTCGCTGCTGGCCTATCGCAACCTGATGGAGCTGGGGCTCACCGACAACCAGGTGAAGGGTCTCATCAAGGACATCGTCGTACCCGACCTCAACGATGACGGTCAGCCGATCGAGCGTCCGGCACGTCTGTCGGATTCCTTCAGGAAGCCGTTTCCCAACGTGGCCGCCGCGGCTGCGGCCAACAACGGCAAGGCGCCGCCCGACCTCAGCGTCATCGTCAAGGCGCGCGAAGGCGGTGCGGACTACATCTATGCGCTGCTGACGGGTTACGTTCCGTTCGACAAGCTGTCGCCGGAACAGGTCAAGGAGTTCAGCGTCAAGAAGGACGACAATTTCAACACCTACTTCCCGGGCCACAAGATCGCCATGACGCCGCCGCTGGCGGACGACAAGGTGACCTATGCCGATGGCACCAAGGCCACGCTCGGCCAGGAAGCCTCCGATGTGACGGAGTTCCTCGCCTGGGCCTCGGAGCCGTGGATGGAGGACCGCAAGCGTACAGGCGTTCGTGTCATCCTCTTCCTGCTGGCTTTGGCCGGCCTGATGTACGCCGTGAAACGCCAAGTTTGGTCCAACAAGCACTGAGCTGCGCCAGCGTCTCTTTTCGCAACGGATGCCCTATCCCGCCATGGCGGGATGGGGAAATCGTGCGAACCATAATTGAATGCCACGAGTCTTGATCGCATAGACGCCCGCACTACGTCCCAATGACGTCCATTAACCAGGAGGACGTCATGTGCGATTACTCACTGGAACTTTACCGTTCACGACCTGCCGTCAGCGAAGAGCAATACACGCTTCAGCGCTTTCCCAGCGGCACCATGGGCTTCACGGCCGGGCAGAGCTGCGAGACCGCGGTCTGCATCCCCGCGGACGCCCGGCTGCGGCTCACAGGCATCGGCGAAGCCGCGCAACGGGCCTTTGCCGTTGGCGCCATCGAAGAAGCGGTGATGACGCGTCTTGAGGGTGGGCCGCACGCCCATCGCGATGCGGTCAAATTCTCGAACGGCAGGGAGGTCCTGCTGCAGAGCCTCAACCCCGGCATCACGGCCGAGGTTGTTGCCTTCACGTCGGACCTCACGACGATTACCGGCGCCGAAGTCCGGCGCCCGACTGCGGAACTCCTCGACGCCTGAGGCGCGTTTCGCCGGACTTACGTCTTCTTCAGCCGGCGTTCGATCGCGTCATGCCGGGCAATCATGCGGCGGGCGCGATCGATCACCGGGATGTCGATCATTTTGCCGTCGACCGAGAACGAGCCGCGGCCCTCCGCGGCGGCCTTTGCGTCGGCGGCGATCAGCTTCTTTGCGTGGGCCACTTCGTCGGCGGTGGGTGTGAAAGCCTCGTTCAGCGCCTGCACAAGGCCGGGATGGATGCAGGTGCCGCCTGAGAAGCCGAAGCGGCGCGCCCGTTCGGCGCTGGCCTTGTAGGCGGCGGGGTCTGAGTAGTCGGCGACCGTTCCCAGGATTCCCATCATGGCAACGCCGTGCGCCTGGGCGGCAAAGGCCACCAGACGCTTGGGCAGTTCGAGCGATTCGTCGCTTGGGATGGAGCCGGTCTCGAGCGCGAAGTCCTCGCCACCCAGCATCATGGCGATAACCCTGGGTCCGTGCTCGGCGATATCGTGGATCTGGCTCAGCGCGCGCGGATGCTCGATCATGGCGCCGAAGCCCACGCCGCCGATCGGCATGCCGCGCTCGCGCTCGAGCTCGGTCACCATCTCATCAAGCAGACGCAGATGCTGCACGCCCTCGGTCTTGGTGATGAACAGGGCCGAGAGGCCCGGCCGCACCGCGGCCTCGATGTCGGGAATCGCCAACCGCAGCGGGCGATTGATGCGAACGGCAACATCGGCGCCACTGCGCGCCACCTTCTTCATCGTTTCGGGCAGCATGGCGCGGGCTTCGGGCTTCTGCGCCGGCTGGACGCTGTCCTCGAGGTCGATCAGCACGCAGTCGGCGCCGCGCTCATGTGCCTTGTCGATGAACTTGGGCACGTTGCCCGGCACATAGAGGGTCGAACGCCAGACGGGCGGAGCGGGGCGAGACACGGTCACTTCTTCTTTCCCTTCGATATCGCACCTGATGCACAGAGCTTGGCGTATTCGGCCTCGCCCAGCAGCGGCTTCAGCAGCGCTTCGTTGTGTTCGCCAACCTTCGGTGCGGCGCTCTTGAGGGCGCCCGGCGTGCCCGACAGGCGTGGCACGACGGGATGGGTCGGCAGGTCGCCCATCTCCTCATCCGGAATCTCGATCAACGCCTCGCGCTCCAGCACATAGTCGTCCTGGACGATCTGGGCGATATCGTAGACCGGGCCGATGGTGACGCCGGCCTCGTCGAAAAATTTCAGGTTGGTGGCGAGGTCGCGCGCCTTGATGAAGCCGCCGATGATGCCGTCGAGTTCGATGCCGTTCTTCACGCGCTCGATATTGGTGGCGAACTTGGGATCCTTCACGAGCTCCGGCCGGCCGATCTTGACCAGCACGCGCTCGGCCATGCCCTGAGTCGAGGCCGATAGGCAGACCCAGCGGCCGTCTTTCGTTTCGTAAACATTGCGAGGTGCTGCATTGGTCGAACGGCTGCCGCTTCGCACCTTCACGTCGCCGGTCAGCTTGTGGTTGGCGGCCTGCGGCCCCAGCACCGAGAACAGCGGATCGAACAGCGGCAGGTCGAGGGTCTGGCCGGTGCCGCCGTTCACCTCGACTTCGCGCAAGGCCACCATGACGGCGCCATAGCCGTAAAGCGCGGCCATGGCGTCGGCGAGATACATCGGCGGCAGCACCGGCTCGCGATCCTCGAAGCCGTTCATCGAAGCGAAGCCGCTATAGCCTTCGATCAGGGTGCCGAAGCCCGGCTTGTGGCGGTAGCGGCCGTCCTGGCCCCAGCCGGAAATGCGAACGATCACCAGCTTGGGATTGCGTGCGTGCAGCTCGGTGGGTGAGAGGCCCATATCCTCGAGCACGCCCGGCCGGAAGCTTTCGACCAGGATCTGCGCCGAGGCGGCCAGCTCGCGCACGATTGAGCGGCCGGCGTCGGAGCGCAGGTCGAGCGCCACACTCTTCTTGTTGCGGCTGTAAACTTTCCAGGCCGTCTCGATGCCCTTGACCCGCCACGAGCGCAGCGTATCGCCCTCGGGCGGCTCGATCTTGATCACCTCGGCGCCGAAATCGGCGAGCTGGAGCGTCAGCACGTTGCCAGCGACCAGGCGCGACAAGTCGATGACGCGGATCCCGTTCAGGGGGCCGCGCGCGGCCGAATCAAATGTCTTTCTTGCGGGTCTCTTAGCCAATGTGCTTGCCGAAGAACTCCAGCGTGCGGGCCATGGCCTGCTTGGACGCCGCCGCATCCCAGCTGCCGCGCTCGTCGCAATGGAAGCCATGGTCGGCCGGATAGTCGAAGATCTGCACCTCGGGATGGAGCTTCCGGAGCTCGTTCACGTGTGTCATCGGGATGTGCATGTCCTTGTCGCCGAAATGCAGTTGCGTCGGCACGGTGGGCTTCTCGCTCCTGGCGCCATGGATGCCGCCGCCGTAGTAGCCCGACACCGCGTCGGGCTTGAGCCGCGTCGCTGCCAGCCAGGAGATGGTGCCGCCCCAGCAGTAGCCGGTGACGCCGACCTTCTTGGCGTCGCGCTTCTTCAGTTCCTGGATTGCCGCCTCTGTGTCTTGTACCGCTTTGTCGGTGAAGCCTGCCTGCATCACGTACCCGCGGCCCTCGGCGATGGTGTCGGGTGTGTAGCCAAGCTCGATACCGGTCTTGATGTGGTCGAAGAACCGCGGCGCCAGCGCGATATAGCCTTGGCTGGCAAAGAAGTCGGTCACTGCCTTGATGTGATGATTGACGCCGAAAATCTCTTGAATCACCACGATGCCGCCCTTGGCCGTGCCCTTCGGGGTCGCGAGATAGGCACCAATTTCACCAGCGGCCGACTTAAGACGGATATCGTCGCCCATGAGAATAACTCCCTCTGTTCATTGTATTGGACATGGTAATTCAGCGGCGTTCAACCCATTGGATCAGTGATGTATTTGCCGAAGCACTTCGAAGGCGACGAGGCCATGGGCCGCGAGATCATGCGGGCGCATAGCTGGGCGTTGCTGACCTCCACGGCCGAGGATGGCGCGCCATTCACCACGCATCTTTCGTTGCTGTGGCAGGAAGCAGGCGGGCCGCACGGCTCGCTGATCGGCCATGTGGCGCGTGCGAACCCGCATTGGAAGCTGTTCGCGCGCCCTGCGGAATCGCTGGCCCTGTTCTGGGGGCCGCACGCCTATGTATCGCCTACTTGGTATACGCCGGGAGCCAAAGTGCCGACCTGGAACTATGTGACCGTGCACGCCTATGGCCGACCGCAGATCATCGAGGACACCAAGGGTGCGCTCGAGGTGTTGGCGACGCTCGCCCGCGAATACGAGGCCGCCGGTCCGGAGGGCTGGGGCCTCGACCGGCTGCCACCCGGCAATGCCGAGGCGCAGACGCGCGGCATCACGGTGTTTCGCATGCCGCTGTCGCGTATCGAAACCAAGATGAAGCTCAGCCAGAATCGCGAGCTGGCCGACCGCGAACGCGTGATCGCCAGGCTCGAAGCGTCCGACGACCAAGAAGCCCAGAGCACCGCGCGCTGGATGAAGCGCATGCTGCCGTAGCCGGGCGCCGCGCTGTTACGAGGGAGCGTCGCCCAGGACTGTGCAGCGACGGATGATCCGTGGCTCGGTGGCGAGATCGTAAGTCCCCGCCTTGTGGAGGAGGCCGCGATTGTCCCAGACCATGAGGTCGCGCGGCCGCCAGTCGTGGAAATAGGCCCGGCAGATTTCAACGATTCGATCGTTGAGCCGATCGATGAAGGTCCGGCCCTCGTCGTAATCCATCCCGATGATGCGCTCGGCGTGGTCACCGAGATATATCGCCTTGCGTCCGGTCTCAGGATGAATCCGGACAACCGGCTGCTCGACGGGAGGTGCCGCCTTGCGCTGGGCATCGGTCATAGGCTCATCGCCGTGCCGGCGGTTTCGCGAGAAATCGAGATTGTGGACGGCGCGCATTGCCGCGAGGCGCTTCTGCTCGTCCGCCGGCATCGCCTCGAAGGCCGAATACATGTCCGCAAAGCCGGTGCCGCCACCGCGGCTCGGGATCACCTCGGCATAAAGCATCGTCGCCTTGGTCGTGTAGGTTTGCCACGAACCGTCGGTGTGCCAGGCCAGCGTTCCGCGGTCGGGATGCTTGCCGTTCGGCTTGCCGTCGGGACCGACATTCGAGAGCGTGTACAGCTCGGGATGGGCGTTGGCGTGATACTGGTTCATGACATGGACCTGTACCTTGCCGAACCGCCGGGCGAACGCGACCTGGTCGGCGGGCGGCAAATCCTGGTCGCGGAACAGCAGAAGCTGGTGGGCCAGGAAGGCGTCATAGATCGCCGGAAAGGTCGCATTATCGATCGCCGAGACAGAGATCCTCTCGATTTCGGCTCCTAGACCGCCCGCAAACGGACGCAGCCGAAAATTCTGGGACGCGAGGTTCCGGGTGGCAGCAGCGATCGGCATGGCGATCCTTCCACAGACGTTCGTCATTGGGAAAGGCTAGCGCCGCACCGCCGCAGGGGTCAAACGGGGGCGCGCATGATCGTGTCCCTCGGATGACCTAGCACGCGGGAAAATGCAGCAGGTGCGCTACCGCTTCCTGAAGGGACTTGTGGATGAGGCTGAAACGAAAGTGACACAGAGCTGCAGTGTTGGTATCGCGAGCTTGGGCTACCTCGGTCCCGAGCATCAAGGGAGATTGGGATGGACGGCTACGACAATTCGGAAGACGTCGGTTCGAACGCCAGCACCGAACCGTCGATCGGCGATTTGATCGAGCGGAGGCTCGGCCGGCGCGGTGCTTTGCGCGGCCTGTTCGGGGTCGGCGCCGCCGCAGCACTGAGCCATGAACTGCTCGGTAGCACGGCGCTGGCGCAGGAGGCTGGCCCGTCGTCGCTGGCCTTCAAGGAGGTCGTGCACGGGCTCGACAAGACCCACCACATCCCCGAAGGCTACGAGGCTCAGGTGATCATCCGCGGGGGCGATCCGGTCGTGGCCGGCGCGCCGGCCTTCGATCCGGCCAACCTGAGCGCCGCCGCCCAGGAAAAGCAGTTCGGCTACAACTGCGACTTCATCGGCCTGCACCCGCTGCCGTTCGGCAGCACGACCAATGACCGGTTCCTCATGGTCGTTAATCACGAATACACTAACACCGGCTTGATGTTCGCCGGCATTGGCGAGGGGCGGGCCTCACGTATCAAGGCTTCGAAGCCGCAGATCGAGGTCGAGATGGCGGCGCATGGCGGTTCGGTCATCGAGATCGTCCGGCAGGGCAATGCGTGGAAAGTCGTGCCGGACAGCAAATTCGCCCGGCGTATTTCGGCGAGCACGGTCTTCAACGTTTCCGGCCCTGCGGCTGGCCACGACAAGGTGAAGACCTCGGCCGATCCCATGGGCCGCAAGGTTCTCGGCATGCTCAACAACTGTGCCGGCGGCGGGACGCCGTGGGGTACATGGCTTACGGGCGAGGAGAATTTCAACGGCTATTTCGGCGGCGACACCGAGAAGATGTCCGATGCCAAGGCCTACAAGCGCTACGGTATTTCAAAGGCGACCTGGTATGCCTGGGCGCAGCATGTCGACCGCTTCAACGTGGAGAAGGAGCCGAACGAGCCCAACCGGTTCGGCTGGGTCGTCGAGATCGATCCCTACGATCCCGCAGCCACGCCGATCAAGCGCACGGCGCTCGGCCGCTTCAAGCACGAAGGCTGCACCTACGCGATCGCCAAGGACGGCCGGGTCGTGTTTTATAGCGGCGACGACGAACGCTTCGAGTACGTCTACAAGTTCGTGACCGCCAAGCCCTGGAGCCCGACTGACCGGGCCGCAAACAAGAACCTGCTGGACGAGGGCACGCTCTACGTCGCGCGCTTTGCCGACGACGGCAAGATCGAGTGGATGCCCTTGGTGCATGGCCAGGGGCCGCTCACGGTGGAGAACGGCTTCGCGAGCCAGGCCGATGTCGTGATCAATGCCCGCTTGGCGGCGGATCTCCTGAAGCCCACGCCGATGGACCGGCCGGAAGACGTCGAGACCAATCCGGTCAACGGTCGGGTCTACGTCATGCTCACCAACAACACGCGCCGCACCGAGCAACAGGTCAATCGCGCCAATCCGATGGCCCGCAACGCCCACGGCCATGTCATCGAAATCACGCCCAAGGACGGCGACCATGCCTCGACCGAAGGCACATGGTCTATCTTCATCGCCGGCGGCAAGCCCGGCATCGATGCGGGCGCGCGCTATCACCGGGCAACGTCGGAGAATGGCTGGCTCTCCTGCGTCGATAATTGCGCCTTCGACAGCAAAGGTCGCATCTGGATAGCCACCGACGGCGCGCCGTCGGCCGCCGGCATCGCCGACGGTCTCTATGGCGCCGATACCGCAGGTTACGGTCGCGGCCTGACGCGCTGCTTCTTCCAGGCGCCGACCGGCGCGGAGGTGTGCGGCCCGATCCTGACGCCCGACGACAGCACCGTGTTCCTGGCCATCCAGCATCCGGGTGAGGATTCCGGCTCGACCTTCGAGAAGCCCTCGACGCGCTGGCCTGACTTCAAGGACGGCATGCCGCCCAGGCCATCCGTGATCGCCATCACAAAGAAGGGCGGCGGGCCGATAGGGTCGTAGGCCGAGCAAAGCTCGGCCTGAAAGCGTCAGGACATTGCGCAGCAATGTCCGGGAGCGCCGAAGAAAGAACGGCCACTCGCGTTCTTATCTATTCTGCGCCGTGCGAGCTTTCGCGCTTGGTTACAGGCGCTGGCGCTCGCCGGTTCAATGTGTAACGCGCCTTGGCGCTTTAAACGTTGAATCTGAAGTGGAAGACGTCGCCGTCCTTGACGGCGTAGTCCTTGCCTTCGAGGCGGAGCTTGCCGGCATCGCGGGCGCCGGCTTCGCCCTTCAGGGTCACATAGTCGTCGTAGGCGATGGTCTCGGCGCGGATGAAACCCTTCTCGAAGTCGGTGTGGATCACGCCGGCGGCCACCGGCGCCGTGGCCTCGCGACGCACCGTCCAGGCCCGCGCCTCCTTCGGCCCGACCGTGAAGAAGGTCACGAGATCGAGAAGCTGGTAGCCCGCGCGCACCACGCGGGCGAGGCCGGTTTCCTTTAGGCCGAGCGAGGACAGGTAGTCGCCCTGGTCTTCGGGCGGCAGCTGCGCCACCTCGGCCTCGATGGCGGCCGAGATCACCACGGCCAGCATGCCGCGCTCCTTGGCGAAGTTTTCTGCCTTGGCGCTGTGGGCGTTGCCGGTCGCCGCCGAGCCCTCGTCGACGTTCAGCACGTACATCATGGGCTTGGCGGTGATGAGCTGCAGTCCGTGGAACACCGGGCGCTCGTCTGCCGTCAGCGCCGCCTCGCGGGCTGGCCTGCCCTCGCGCAGGGCGTCGAGCGCCTTCCTGACGACGGGTGCTTCGGCCGCCGCGTCCTTGTCGCCGCCTTTGGCGCGCTTCTCGAGATTGGGCAGGCGCTTTTCCAGGCTGTCGAGGTCAGCCAGCATCAGCTCGGTCTCGACGATCTCGGCGTCGCGCACCGGATCGACGCTGCCCGAGACGTGGGTCACGTCGCCGTCCTCGAAGCAGCGCAGCACGTGGGCGATGGCATCGACCTCGCGGATGTTGGCAAGGAACTGGTTGCCGAGACCTTCGCCCTTCGAGGCGCCCTTCACCAGGCCCGCGATGTCGACGAACTCAAGCTGGGTCGGAATGATCTTGGCCGAGCCTGCGATCTTCGACAGCATGTCGAGGCGAGGATCGGGTACGGCGACGCGCCCGACGTTGGGCTCGATGGTGCAGAACGGATAGTTGGCCGCCTGCGCCGCCTGGGTGGCGGTGAGCGCGTTGAACAAGGTCGACTTGCCGACGTTGGGCAGGCCGACGATTCCGCAATTGAAACCCATGATCTACTCTTTGATGTCCAGCCTGGCCGGAAGATCGGGAGGCGGCGCAAGATGCGCCACCCGGCTCATGTATTTCTCGTCGGCCTTGGCACCGCCTTCGATCAGCAGGGCCGCTTCCTCGGCGAGCGCAGCCAGCAACTTTGGGACCCAACCGGTCTTGGAATCGCGCTCGTCCGGCTCGAAATCGCGCAGCACCCAGTGCAGCACGAGGTCCTTATGGCCAGGATGGCCGATGCCGATGCGCACGCGGCGATAGTCCTTGCCGACATGGGCGTCGATGTCGCGCAAACCATTATGGCCGCCGGCGCCACCGCCCTTCTTCATCCGCACGCGCCCTGGAGCGATGTCGAGTTCGTCATGGAACACGACCACGCGGTCCAGTGGCACTTTCAGGAATCGCACCGCTTCGCCCACAGCCTTGGCCGACTCGTTCATGAAGGTCATGGGCTTCAATACGATGACACGCTCGCCGCCGAGGTGACCTTCGGCCACCTCGCCGTTGAACCGCGCACGCCACGGCGAGAAGACACGGCGGCGGACGATCTCGTCCACCGCCATGAATCCGACGTTGTGCCGGTGCCCCGCATAGCGCGGCCCGGGGTTGCCGAGCCCGACCAGCAGGAGCATCGGACCGGTGGAACCCGAGTCCGCCGGCTACTTCTTCGCCGGAGCGGGGGCCTTGCCGCCCGCCGCCGCCGGAGCCGGAGCGCCTGCCGCCGGCGCCGCACCGCCAGCCGCGGGTGCAGCACCCGCCGCTGGGGCCGCCGCCGCGTCGGTTGCCGCTGCCGGCGCCGCCGCATCAGCTGCCGCCTGGGCCGCTGCCTCACGCACCACGGTCGGTGCAGCGATCGAGGCCACGGTGGCGTCCTTGTCGCGGCTCACCACCCGCACACCCTCGGGAACCGCGAGCGTCGAGAGATGGACCGAATGGCCGATTTCGAGACCGGTCAGATCGACCTCGAAGTATTCGGGAATCTGGTCGGCCTTGGTGCGCACCGTGATCTCGTGCAGGACGACGTTCAGCACGCCGCCGCGCTTGATGCCAGGAGCCTGGGCTTCGTTCTTGAAGTGAACGGGTACCTGCACGGTGATGACCGACTCGGGTCCGATCCGCAGGAAGTCGAGATGCAGCGGCTTGTCCGTCACCGGATCGACCTGCACGTCGCGCGGCAGGACCTGGTAGCCCGTGCCCTCGACGTCGATCTGAAGCCGGTGGTTGAAGTAACCTTCCTTGTGCAGCTCGCGCTCGATCGATTTCGGCTCGACCGCGATCATCATCGGGGGTTGCTTGTCGCCGTAGATCACGGCGGGAATCAGTCCCTCGCGACGGCTGGAACGGGCGCCCCCTTTGCCGGCCCGATCCCGCTTCTTCGCGACGACTTTGGTCGTCTCTGACATCTCTCGTCTCCTTGGGTTGACTGTTTCTCTCTCACTCACGGCGCGGCCTCCAGGGGTGCCGGTCGCCGGATCTCCTTGGTTCCTTCTAGTCGTCGAACA
>JACPVT010000143.1 GCA_016191685.1 Rhodospirillales bacterium
ATGAGGAGTTGGGCTGGAATTTCCGCATGTCGAATCTGCAAGCCGCACTCGGTGTGGCGCAACTGGAGCGGCTCGATGAGTTCGTCACCAAGAAGCGATGACGCCAACGCCGACCGCCACCAGCCGCTGGTGATGGGCGTCGACGTCGCCCGCTTCGGCGACGACCGCAGCGTGATCTTTTTGCGCAAGGGCCGCGACGCCAGATCGTGGCCGGTCGAAAAGCACCAGGGTCTCGACCTGATGACCCTGGCCGGCCGCGTCGCCGAGCGCGCCGCGGCCGAACGCGTCGCCGCCGTGTTCGTGGATGAAGGCGGCGTCGGCGCCGGCGTCGTCGATCGCCTGCGGCAGCTCGGCGTGCCGCGCGTCTTCGGCATCAACTTCGGCGGCGCGGCGGCGGCGTGGGACGAGGCGGGGGCCCGGCCGCGCTACGCCAACAAGCGCGCCGAGATCTGGGGCAGCGTGAAGGACTGGCTGGAAAAGGGCGCGCTGCCCGACGATCCCGAACTCGGAGCCGACCTCACCGGCGTCGAATACGGTTTTAACGCCAGGGGCGAGATCCAGCTCGAGAAGAAGGACGACATGAAGAAGCGCGGCCTCGCCAGCCCCGACATCGCCGATGCGCTGGCGCTCACGTTTGCGCTGCCGGTCCAGGCGAACTGGGACGCGCCGCCGGTGCAGGCCTATTGCATCAGCGAATACGACCTCTATCGCGATTTCGACGAGGACTATTGGGACGAGAAGGACGAGTTCGACGAGTAGAAGGGCGCTCATACTCTTCCGGACCGCGAGCCTCCGGCTCGCTCTGACTCATGAGCGAGCCGGAGGCTCGCGGTCCCCAAGACGACGAGTACGCCATCCGCGTCGACGAAATGTTCGCACGCCAGCTCGACACCGAGTTTTCGGCTGGCGTACGCGGCCTGCTGCACGCTCCCGAGACCGGAGTCTCGGCCCAGCGCGGCGAGGCGGCACTCGAAGCCATCGCCGGCGCCATGCCGGCACTCAACGAACTGAAGGAGCGGACGCTGGCCCAGGCCATCGGCCCGCGTCAGCGCAGCATTCTCGAACCGCTGATCGAGACCCGGCTCGACTGGGCGGCCGGCACGCTGGGCCAACTGGCGCAACGCGCCACCGTCGAAGTGGACGATGCGAGCGTCGCCGACCGCATCGCCGGCCTGAACCGGGACGCGGCGACGTCGTGGCACGACCCGGCATATCTGCGCCGGCTCGGCCGCGCCGCGGTCGAGGAACTGCGTTACCACGGCGAGCGCCGCGGCTGGGATCCGGCCGAGACCGATACCAAGGCACGCATCGGCCTCAGCGACCTCTATGCCGGTGCGGTCGAGACCGCGATCGGCCAAGACGATCTCGAAGGCGCGTCAGGCCTCTATGCCCACGCCCGCGAGGTCATCGATCCCGAGCGTCAGACTGCAATCGACCGCCGCTTTGTCCGGGCTCGCGAGGCCGCCATCTATCGCGACGTCGATCGCGATATGGCCGGCATCCCGATCGAGCCGGCGGGACCGCCCGGTGCCGAGGTCTTCGCGGAACGCGCTGCCGAACTCACGCCAGACGATGCGAGTGACGAAGTGCGCGCCCGCATCGCTGAGGTCGCGACCTTCGCCCAGCGTCACGCCGAGCGGCAGTGGAGCAAGCAGCAGTCGGCCGCCGGCGTCGCCGCCCTCGACTGGCTCGGGAAGAACCCCGGCGGATTGTTGTTGGCGATACCCCCGGACATCCGCGACTGGCTGGCGCCCGACCAATGGCGCGGCATCGTAGATAATAATTTTTTTTTTGAGAAAAATTTTAAAAACAATAGTTCCCATGTTGAGGATCATAAAATTAAAAAAAGTTTAAAAAAAAATTTGAAAAAGTTGCCACAGCTTTTTAAT
>JACPVT010000013.1 GCA_016191685.1 Rhodospirillales bacterium
CCAGCGCGGAAAGAACGTGGTGAGCGTAAGTTCGGGGAACACCACCAGATCGCAGCCCATGCGCCTGGCTTCGCGCAGATGCGCGACCAGCCGCTCGACCACGTCGCGGCGCGTGTGGCTGCGCTGGATGGGCCCCATCTGCGCCGCGCCGACCGTCAGAATACGAGTCATCGTCACCTCTCGGTGACGATTATAGCCTCTAGGGACCGGCGCGCTTCACATCGTTGGTGAACTCGGCTGCGCAAAAAGTGCCGCCCTGGAAGAGGTCGCCCACGGGATCGGGCCCGATCTTTGCTTGCTCAGCCACGGCGTGCGCACGGTGATCCTCGGCCTTGCCGGTCGGGCGGTAGCCGAGCTGGCGGGCGCGCGAATTGTCCCACCAGCTCGCCTCGTTGTCCGACGCCCCATAGAGAATGTCGAAGCGGATGTCGGGATGTTCCAGGCCGATGCGGATCAGCTGCACGATATCTTCCGGCGAGATCCAGATCGATAATCGCCGGACATCGAGCGGGCGCGGCCCGACATTGCCGATCCTGAGGCAAGTCACGACCATGCCATGCTTGTCGGAATAGAGCGCCCCCAGAGCCTCTCCGAAGGCCTTGCTGACGCCGTAGCGGCTGTCGGGTCGGACCGTGACATCGGTGCCGATCTTGCGCTTGCGCGGATAGAAGCCGACGGCGTGGTTCGACGAGGCGAAGATCACGCGCTTGACGCCCGCTTGACGCGCTGCCTCGAACAGATTGTAGCAGCCGATTATGTTGGCCTGCAGGATCTGGTCCCACGAGCCTTCGACCGAGTGGCCGCCGAGATGAATGATGCTGTCGGCGCCCCTCACCAGTGCGGCAACTTCGTCCGTCTTGGTAAGGTCGGCGGCAACAAAAGTCTCACTGGGCAGCAGCTCCTTGGGCTCCACCCGATCGCTCAGCACCAGGCCTGGATAGAGCCTGGCCAACAGCGGACGCGTCATGGTGCCGATGCCGCCGGCCGCACCGGTGAACACTATCCTCCTAGCGTCGGCCATTCTTCTTTCCTCCTGCAAGAGTGCGGTAGCGCCCGAGCGAGCGGGTGAGATGCTCGCGCATGGCACGTCGCGCCTCGGCGGCGTCTCCATCCGAGATCGCCGCAACGATGCGCGAATGCTCGTGCTGGATGCGCTCCAGATAGGTCCGCCGCTCATCTGGCGTGTCGACGTTGAGCCGCACGCTCTGGCGCGGAATCACATGGCTGCCGAGATAGGCAAGGAAGCGTGGAAACTGGCTGTTGCCGGTGGCCTCCGCGATGGCGCGATGGAAGGCGAAATCCTCGGCAACAGCGCCCTCGCCGCGCTTCAATGCCGTATCGATCGACCGCCATGCCGTGCGGATGACGGCGACCTGGCGGCGCGACGCCCGTTCAGCGGCAAAAGCCGCCGCCTCGACCTCGACGGCAAGCCGCAGCTCCATGACATCGAGGATGTCGCTCAGGGTCGTCGCGTGCGGGGCGGCGATACGGAACGGACCCGCCATGGGATCGGCAACAAATGCCCCTGAACCGCGACGCGTCACGACCAGACCGTCGGCGCGCAAGGCCGCCACGGCCTCGCGCACCACCGTGCGGCTGACGCCCAGCTCAGCCGTCAGTGCCTGTTCGGTCGGCAGGCGTGCGCCCGGCGCCAGCCGGCCGCCGCGAATATCGGCGCTGAGGCGCACCATCACCTGCTCGGCGAGATTGTTGGCGGACTGCTTGTCGGTCATCGGGCGGGATGCTAGCGTTGATGAAGTTGTCAGACAACTTCATAAGAATAAGGGAAGGAAGGAAACAATGCGCCTGACCAGTATAGCGGTTGCAATCGCAGCGACGTTCGCGGCGGCCGCCGCCGAGGCCAAGGAATTCCGCTCCTCCGACGTCCATCCGCTCGACTACCCGACCGTGCAGGCCGTGGCCTATATGGGCAAGTTAATCAGCGAGCGCACTGGCGGCAAGAACAGCATCAAGGTGTTCGGCCAGAGCACGCTGGGGTCGGAGAAGGACACGATCGAGCAGACCAAGATCGGCGCGCTCGACATGGTCCGGGTCAATGTCGCGCCGTTCAACAACATCGTGCCCGCCACCATCGTTCCTTCGCTGCCGTTCCTCTTCAAATCGACGGCGCACATGCGCCGCGTGCTCGACGGGCCGATCGGTGACGAGATCCTCGCCGCCATGGAAGCCCAGGGCTTCATCGGTCTCTGCTTCTACGATTCCGGCTCACGCTCCTTCTATTCCGGCAAGAAGGCCATCAGGAGCATCGCCGACACCAAGGGCATGAAGATCCGCGTGCAGCAGTCCGACATGTGGGTGGCGATGATGCAGGCGATGGGCGCCAACGCGACGCCCCTGCCCTATGCCGAGGTCTATGCCGCGCTCAAGACTGGCGTGGTCGACGCTGCCGAGAACAACTGGCCCTCCTACGAATCCTCGCGCCACTACGAAGCCGCCAAGATCTACAGCCTGACCGAGCATTCCATGGCGCCGGAAGTCCTGGTCTTCTCGAAGAAGATCTGGGACGGACTCTCGAAGGAGGATCAGGCGATCATCCGCGCCGCCGCCAAGCAATCGGTGCCCTACATGCGCAAACTGTGGGACGAGCGCGAGGCTTCGTCGCGAAAGACGGTCGAAGCCGCAGGTTCGCAGGTGATTTCCGACGTCGACAAGAAGTCGTTCTCCGATGCCATGGCGCCGGTCTATGCCAAGTTCGCGGCCGATCCCAAGCTGCAGGATCTCGTGAAGCGTATCCAGGCCACTCCGTAGAACCGCCGAACGGCCATGTTCAGGGCGTTGACGGCGTTCAACGCGACGGTGTCGCGTTGGTGCATGTTCGCGGCGGTGACGGGCCTGATGGGCATCGTCATCGTGGTCGCCCTGCAGGTGTTCGGCCGCTACGTGCTGAACGACACGCCGACCTGGGCCGAGAGCACGGCGCTGGTACTGATCCTTTATGTCACCATGCTGGGCGCCGCCGTGGGCGTGCGCGACGCCGGCCACATAGGGCTCGAATCGCTGTTGATCCTGGCACCCGAGGCACTGCGCCTGAAGCTCGAGATCGTGATCCACGTCCTGGTCGGCACATTCGGCCTCATCATGGCGTGGAACGGCGCGGTACTGGCCGAGTCGGTGATGTCCTACAAGATTCCGACGCTCGGCCTGTCGGAAGGCTTCAATCACATCCCGCTGGTGATCGCGGGCGCGCTGATCGCGCTGTTCTCGCTCGAACACATCGTGGCGCTGCTGCGCGGTGAGGAAGTGATCCCCTCGTGGCATTGACCATCCTGTGCGTCGTCTTCGTGTTCTGCCTGTTGCTGGGCGTGCCCGTCGCTTTCTCCATCGGCCTCTCCGCCGTCGCCACCATCCTCTACGAGGGCCTGCCGCTCGCGGTCGTGTTCCAGCGCATGACCTCGGGCATGAACATCTTCTCTTTCCTCGCCATCCCGTTCTTCATCTTCTCGGGCGAGCTGATGCTCCATGGCGGTGTGGCCGAGCGCATCGTGGCCTTCGCCAAGAGCTTGGTCGGCCACGTCCGGGGCGGCCTCGGCATGGCCAACGTCGTGGCCTGCACCCTGTTCGGCGGCGTCTCGGGCTCGCCGGTCGCCGACGTCTCGGCGATGGGCGCCGTCATGATCCCGATGATGAAGAAGGAGGGCTATCACGCCGACTACGCCGTCAACGTCACCACCCACGCCTCGCTGGTCGGCGCGCTGATGCCGACCAGCCACAACATGATCATCTATTCTCTGGCGGCCGGCGGCAAAGTCTCGATCGCGGCCCTCATCCTTGCCGGCATGATCCCGGCGGCACTGCTGATGGCCTGCATGCTGGTCGCGGCCTACCTGGTGGCGATCCGACGCGGTTATCCCGCCGGTACCTTCCCGGGCTGGAATGCCGTGCTGTGGTCGATGGTGGCGGCGATCCCCGGCCTGCTGATCGTAGCCATCATCCTGGTCGGCATTCTGAGCGGCGTCTTCACGGCGACCGAATCGGCGGCGGTCGCGGTGATCTATGCGCTGGCGCTCACGATCTTCATCTACCGCAGCCTGTCGTGGCAGAATTTCCTCAAAGCCGCCGCGAAGGCGGTGAAGACCACCGGCATCGTGCTGCTGCTGATCGGTGTCTCCAACACCTTCGGCTACCTGATCACCCTCTACGAAGTCGCCGATCTGACCGGCAAGACGCTCGAGGCGCTGTCGACCGATCCATGGGTGATCTTCCTGCTGGTGAACGTGATCCTGTTCGTGCTCGGCACCTTCCTCGACATGGCGGCCACCATCCTGATCTGCACGCCGATCTTCCTGCCGATCTGCATGCAGCACGGCATGGGCCCGGTGCAGTTCGGCATGCTGATGCTGATCAACTGCGCGCTGGGGCTGAACACGCCACCGGTCGGAACGACACAGTTCGTCGGCTGCGCCATCGGTGGCATCTCGGTGGGCGCGGTGATGCGCACCATCCTGCCGTTCTACGGCGCGCTGATCGCCGCCCTCTTCCTCGTCACCTACGTGCCGGCCTTCTCGCTCGCCTTGCCGAACCTATTTCTCGGCAAGTTCTAGCATCAGGTTCGCCAGCACCTGGGCGCCGGCTGCAAGGTCGGCGGCCTCGGTGTGTTCCTTCACGTTGTGGCTGAGGCCCGCCACCGACGGCACAAAGATCATCGCCGTCGGACACATCCGCTGCATCATTTGGGCATCGTGACCCGCCCCTGACGGCATGCGGCGCGTGGAAAGCGACAATGCCCTGGCGTGATGCTCGACCCGGTCGACCAACCCCGCATCGAAGATCACCGGCTCGAAACGCGCCAGCACCTTGGCCACGACCTCGACCCTCTCGGCCGTGGCGACCTCGGCGATGTGGGCCGCCACCCTGGTTTCGGCCTGCTTGAGCTTCGCCTCGTCGGTATTGCGCAGATCGACGGTAAACACGGCGCGGTTGGGCACGACGTTGATCAGGTTTGGCCGCAAAGCCAGCGATCCCACCGTCGCCACCTGGTTGCCGCCCATCTCCAGCGCGAGCCTGCGGGCAAAGACGTTGACCGAAGCCGCGAGGTAGCCGGCATCGCGCCGCAGCCGCATCGGTGTCGTGCCGGCATGGTTGGAGACGCCGGTCACGGTATATTCGGTCCACGAGATGCCCTGCACGCTCTCGACGACGCCGATCTGCACCTTCTCCTCATCGAGGATCGGACCTTGCTCGATGTGCAGCTCGACGAAGGCATGCGGCCTGAGCGCGCCCGGTCTGGCCGCGCCGAGATAGCCGATGCGGCGCAGCTCGTCGCCGACCGAGACACCCTCCTTGTCGGACGCCGCATAGGCCTCGTTGAGGCCGATGCCGCCGACATAGACCAGGCTGCCCATCATGTCGGGCTGGAAGCGCGCGCCCTCCTCGTTGGTGAAGAAGGCCACAGCGACCGGCCGGCGTGTCGTGATCTTTGCTTCGTTCAGCGCGCGCACGACCTCGAGACCGGCCAGGACTCCATAGTTGCCGTCGTAGCGGCCGCCGGTGCGTACCGTGTCGATGTGGCTGCCGGTCATGATCGGGGCCAGGTTCTCGCGGCCGGCACGGAGTCCGATCACGTTGCCGATCGCGTCCACGCGCACATCGAGGCCCAGGTCCTTCATCCAGCCCACGACCAGGTCGCGGCCCAGCCTGTCCTCATCCGTGAGCGCCAGGCGGGCGCAGCCACCGCCCTCGATGGCGCCGATCCCGGCCAACTCGTCCAAGGCGCCGAGCAGACGCCGGTCATTCAAAGGCAGCATGAATTCTCCAGTGGAACCAAGACCTTAGACGCTCACGAGGAATCGGGCAAAATATCACGCCGCCTTGATCCAGATTGCCTTGCAAGCGCCACGGCCCAAGGTCACTTAGGGGGACGATGCCGCGTTTCCTTGCCCTTCTGCTGGCTTTGCTCGTCGCTGGCCCGGCCTTCGCGCAATCGGTCGTCCAGACCGACAATGTGCGGGCCGAGCTCCTGTCCGAGGTGGCGACGGTCAAGCCCGGCGAACCCTTCTGGGTCGGTTTGCGCCAGACCATCCGGCCGAAATGGCACACCTACTGGAAGAACCCGGGCGAATCCGGCCTGCCGACCGAGATCTCGTGGAGCCTGCCGGCCGGTGCCAAGGCCGATCCGATCGTCTGGCCGACGCCCGGCCTGTTCGATATCGGCGGCGTCACCAACTACGGCTTCAAGGACGAGGCGATGCTGCTGGTCCGCATCACGCCGCCGGCCGATCTCGCGGGCCCGCTGGAACTCGCGGCCGACGCCAATTGGCTGGTCTGCGAGGACGTCTGCATTCCCGAGGAGGGCAAGTTCAGGCTGACCCTGCCGTCGGGTGCCGCCGCCGCTCCGGCGTCACCGGCGACGCGCGCGCTGTTCGAGCAGGCGCGCCGCAACGTGCCGATGGAGAGCCCGTGGCCGGCCCGCTACGGCATCTCCAAGTCGGGAGATCCGACCCTGATCGTCGAGGCCAAGGGCCTGAAGGCCGACACGGTCCGCGATATCTATTTCTTTCCCGCCGAGTGGGGTCCCGTGGCGACCATGGCGAAGCAGAGCGCCACGATCGATGCCGGCGGCATACGCATCCCGCTGCGCAAGGGTGACGCCAAGGCGGCAATGCCCGCGCTTCTTGCCGGTACCCTCGTGCTGACCGAGAGGACGGCCGACGGCACGATCAAGCAGGCCTTCGATGTCTCGGCCCGCCTCGATCCCGCCTTCGTGCCCACCTCGTCGTTCGCCGGCGTGGCCGGGAGCGAACAACTCTCGCTCGTGGAAGCGTTGCTGTTCGCGCTACTGGGCGGGCTGATTCTGAACCTGATGCCCTGCGTCTTCCCGGTGCTGGCCATGAAGGCCGCCGCCTTCGCCCGGCTGGCCGGCCATGCCCAGGCCGAGATGCGCCGTGACGGCCTCGCCTATACCGCCGGTGTCCTGGTCGCTTTCGCCGCCATGGCCGCGGTGGTCGTGGCGATCCGCGCCAGCGTGGGCGACGTGAGCTGGGGCTTCCAGTTCCAGTCGCCGGTCTTTTCGCTGCTGATCGCCTATCTCTTTTTCGTGGTCGGCCTCAACCTTTCCGGCGTGTTCGAATTCGGCGGCCGGTTTGCCGGCATCGGCCAGGGCCTCACGGCCCGTGGCGGCACGACCGGCGCCTTCTTCACCGGCGTGCTGGCGGTGATCGTGGCCACGCCCTGCACCGCGCCCTTCATGGCGGCGGCGCTGGGCTTTGCGCTCAGCCAACCCGCGCCTGCGACCGTGGCCGTGTTGCTGGCGATGGGCCTCGGCCTGGCACTTCCCTATCTCGCGCTCACCCTGATCCCGGCGCTGCATCGGCGGCTGCCGCGGCCCGGCCCGTGGATGGACCGCTTGCGCCAGTTCCTCGCCTTCCCGATGTACGCCTCGGCGGTCTGGATGATCTGGGTGCTGACCCAGCAGACCGGGTCGGACGGCGTGCTCTATGCGCTGGGCGGCATGATCCTGATCGCCTTCGCCATCTGGCTGCTGCGCCTCGGCTCCGGCTCCTCGCCCGCCGTCTGGCTGCGCCGTGGCGCGGCCGCGGTCGCCGTGCTGCTGGCCTTTGCCGCCGCCCTCAGGATCGAGGACAGCC
>JACPVT010000014.1 GCA_016191685.1 Rhodospirillales bacterium
CGAGGAAGCCGTCGAGCGCGACCTCGCGAAGCCCGGCCCGAACGCCACCAACTTCGCAGAGGGCAGCAGCGAGGGCCGCTTCTTCGGCGACATGTTCATGTGGCGGCAGGACAACGACTTCCGCCTGGCCGCCCTCGCCTCGCCCGCCGGCGAGATCGCTGCGCGGCTGATGGCGTCGCAGGGTGCGGACTTCTTCTACGACCAGCTCTTCGTGAAGGAGCCGGGCACGGCGCACCCCACGCCCTGGCACCAGGACCAGCCCTACTGGCCGGTAAAGGGCTGGCAGATCGCCTCGGTGTGGATCGCGCTCGACGACATCGATCTCAGCAACGGCGCGGTCGAGTTCATCGCGGGCTCGCACCGCTGGGGCGTGAACTACCGTCCCACGCCCTTCCGCAAGAGCCATGAGGCCAAGTTCACCTCGAGCGAGCTCGCCGAGATCCCCGACATCGACGCGGAACGAGACAGGTACGACATCCGTTCGTGGACGATGGAACCCGGCGACTGCCTGGTGTTCCACGCCATGATCGTGCACGGCGCGCCCGGTAATTCGACACCCGGTGCGCGGCGTCGCGGGCTCTCGTTGCGCTACACCGGCGACGACGCGCGCTACGATCCGCGTCCGGGCACCTTCCAGTTTCCCCACAGGCCCGATCTCGCGGCGGGCGATCCAATGACGTGTGAACTCTTCCCCCGGGTCTGGCCGAAGCGGTAGTCTCGCCCCGAGCCTTGGGGGAGGACGTCATGGAGGAAGAACGCGGGCCCGATCAGGTGACCGAGGTCACCGGCACATCGTGGTTCCAGCGGATCGGCCAGGCTTTCGCCGGCGTCCTCATCGGCTTCCTGCTGATCCCGGTATCGATCGTCGTGCTGTTCTGGAACGAGGGCCGCGCCATCAAGACCGCGCGCGGCCTCGACGAGGGCGCCGGCATCGTCCGGAATGTCTCCGCCGAAAGGGCCGATCCGTCGAACGACGGCAAGCTCGTCTATGTGACCGGCATGTTGTCGACCGGCGGCCCCGTCGTCGACGCCGAGTTCGGCATCAAGGTTCCCGCCGTGCGCCTGTCGCGCCATGTCGAGATGTACGTCTGGAAGGAAGAAACCCAGACCGAGTCGCGCACCAAGCTGGGCGGCGGCGAGGAACGGACCACGACCTACAAGTACGTCCGGGATTGGTCCGACAAGCCGGTCGATTCGGCCAAGTTCAAGGAGCCGCGTGGGCACACCAATCCATCCATGACCTATCAGTCGCGCGAAACGATCGCTCCCGGGACGAAGCTGGGCGGCTTCACGGTTCCCAGCAGCATGCTGCGCAGCTTCGGCGAGGCCCAGCCGCTCGCCGCCACCGACGCTCAGGCAGGCGCCCTGCAGATCCGCATCAACAAACCGGTCGCCGCCGTGGACGGCGTCCTATATGCCGGCCGCGATCCCTCGCAGCCCGCCGTCGGCGACATGAAGGTCTCATTCCGCCAAGTGCCGCCGCAGACGGCGAGTGTCGTCGCGGCGCAGACCGGAGCAGGCTTCGGGCCCTACACGACGCAGCAAGACACGACGGTCCAGCTCATCGCCGCCGGGACCGTTCCGGCTGCCACCATGTTCAAGGCCGCCCAGGCAGAAAATGCGACCCTGACCTGGATCCTGCGGGCCGTCGGCGTCGTCCTCATGTTCGTGGGCTTCGGCCTGATCCTGCGGCCGCTCGGCGTGCTGGGCGACGTCATTCCCATTCTGGGCGATGTGATCCGCGCTGGCGCAGGTTTCGTCGGCCTCCTGTGCACGGCGGCGATTGCTCCGCTGGTGATCGCCATCGGCTGGCTCTGGTACCGACCGCTGGTCGGCATCGCAATCATCGTGGTCGGCGGCGCTGCGACCTACGGCCTGCTGCGGTTGTTGCGGCTGCGCACGGCGAAAAAGGCCGCGGCCTGATCTTCAGCCCTGGCTCAGGATTCCCTTGATGACGATGTCCTGCATGCCCTTGATGAGCGTCTCTCGGTTCGACCAAGGGAAATCGGGTTTCATGATCATGGCGGCCACGACGCCATGGATGCCCATCCAGCAGAGCTCGGCGCAAGTGTCCGGCGGGTAGTTCAGTTTGGCGCCCGATGCCTCCAGCTGGGACAGGAGCGCCACCAGGCGACTGAAGACCAGCGCACCCCCAACGCCCGGACGGTTGGGATCGTCAGTCGGCATACGGTGGCCGACCTTGCGAATCGACTCTGGAATGTTGTTGCCGATGAAGACCAGCCGGTACTCGTCGGGGTTCTCGAGGCCGAAGCGGGCATAGGCATCGCCAAACCGGCGCACCCGCTCCAGGGGATCGCTGACGGTCCTCTCGATGTCGTTGATGCGCTCGATCAGGCGGCCGAAGGTCTGGTCGCAGAGCGCCAGCATCATCGCTTCCTTGTCGTGGAAGTAGAGATAGAGTGCCGGCGCCGACACACCGACCCGATCGGCGATCCGGCGGATCGTCGTGGCGTCGTAGCCCTCTTCGAGGAACAGCTCCTTGGCCGCCAGGAGGATTTCCTCCCGGCGCGTATGGCCTTCGCCCCGCTTCTTGCGGCCGGATGCCACGGCTGTCGACACGGCTGCCAAATATCCTCTCCTTGCACTTGACTCTTAACTGACCGTAGATAAGTTATCAATGATAACTTATCAATGATCAGCTTGCCGCTGATTATTGTAAACCTCGGAAGGATGGCCCGCCATGCGTCTCCCGATGAAGGTCATTGCCATCACGCTCGGTACCGCGGCCGTCGGGGCCGCCGGATTTGCCGCCCTGTCGCTGACGGCAAATGCTTCCCGGGTCCCGGCCAACGAGCCCGCCGTACGCCCGGCCCGCGTGGCCGAAATCGCCTACGGCCGGCCAGCGCAGTCCCTGGCTCTCGCCGGCACCGTCGTGCCCCGCATCGAAAGCACCCTGGGCTTCCGGGTCTCCGGCAAGATCGTGCAGCGCACGGTCGATGTCGGTACGATCGTCAAGCCGGGCGACCTGATCGCCCAGCTCGATCCTGCCGACTATCGTCTCGCCGTCGACAATGCCCGCGCCGCACTTGCTTCCGCCGAGGCCGACTACAGCCGCGCCAAGGCAGATCATGAGCGCTACCTGGCGCTGAAAGGCGGTGCCGCTTTCACGCAGCAGACGTTCGAGCAGCGCCAGTCGCTCGCGGCGACCGCGCTCGCCCGCGCCGACCAGGCGCGCAGCCAGCTCGCTTCGGCGGAGAACAACCTCGCCTACACGGAACTGCGCGCCGATACCGCCGGAGTCGTAACCGCCGTCCAGGCCGAAGTCGGCCAGGTCATGTCCCAGGGACAGGGTGTCGTCCGGGTGGCGCGCACCGACGAGCTCGAAATCCTGGTTGGCGTGCCCGAGCATCGCCTGAAGGTGGTGCGCGACTCGACCGCCGCCGGCTTCGAATTGTGGTCCGAGCCCGGCCGCCGTCACGCCGCCAGGCTGCGCGAACTCTCGCCCAGCGCCGACCCCACCAGCCGCACCTATCCGGCCCGCTTCAGCATCGTCGATCCGCCGGAATTCATCGGCCTCGGTATGACCGCGACCCTGCGCTTCGAGCGCCCCGACGCCGTGCCCGTGGCCGAAGTGCCGCTGGCCGCGATCTTCCAGCGCGGCACCCGGCCCGCCGTATGGGTGGTCGACAAGGCGACCGGCGCCGTCGAATTGCGCAATGTCGTCGTCGCACGGTGGCAAAACGACACCGCAGCGATCCTTTCGGGCGTCAAGGACGGCGAACTGATCGCCACCGCCGGCGTCCACAAGCTCGAAGTCGGCCAGACGGTGAAGCCGGTGCGGCAGGCGGCGCGGCCATGAGCACGCGCACCAACCTTTCGGAGCTGGCGCTCAGGTACAGCACGCTCACCGTCTTCTTCATGCTCGCCCTCAGCATCGCGGGCGTCTACGCCTTCTTCAGTCTCGGCCGTGCCGAGGATCCGCCCTTCACCATCAAGCAGATGGTGGTGTCGGCGGCCTGGCCCGGCGCCACCTCGCGCGAGGTCGAGCAGCAGGTCACCGACAAGATCGAGACCAAGCTGCAGGAGCTGCCCTACTTCTTCAACGTCACGAGCTACACCAAGCCCGGCGAGACGGTGATCTACGTCTCGCTCCGCGACGACGTTCCGCCGTCCAGGGTCGCCGACCTCTGGTACCAGGTGCGCAAGAAGGTCGGCGACATCCGCGGAAGCCTGCCGCAGGGCGTGGTCGGGCCGTTCTTCAACGACGAGTATGGCGACACCTACAGCCTGATCTGGGCCTTCGAATCCGACGGCTTCTCGCCGGCCGAGGTCAAGGACATCGCCAAGGCGGTGCGCCAGCGCCTGCTGCGCGTGCCCGACGTCACCAAGGCCGACCTTTTCGGATTGCAGGACGAGAAGATCTACATCGAGTTCAGCCACACGCGCCTGGCCATGCTGGGCGTGCCGGTCGATCAGATCCTGAACATCATCCGCAAGCAGAACTCGATCGTGGCCTCCGGCACGGTCGAGACCAAAGGAGAGCGCGTGGCCGTGCGCGTCGACGGCGCGCCGACGTCGGCCGCGGACCTCGCCAACCTGCCCTTCAGCGCCAACGGCCGCACGCTCACCCTTTCAGACGTCGCCGAGATCAGGCGCGGCTACCAGGACCCGCAACAGACCACCATGCGCTTCAAGGGCAAGGCGGTGATTGGCCTCGGCGTCGTCATGGCGGCCGGCGGCAATGTCCAGACCCTCGGCAAGGCGCTGGAAGCGACGATGGCCGGGATCGAGCGCGAGCTGCCGGTCGGCATCACCGTGCACCGCGTCGCCAACCAGCCGGAGGTGGTCGACAAATCGTTCGAGGAGTTCACCTCCTCCCTGCTGGAAGCGCTCGCCATCGTACTGGTGGTGTCGTTCATCAGCGCGCTGATCTGCGTGCGCTGGCTGATCCGCTACGTCGCCGGGCACACCTTCGTGCCATTTGCCTGGTATCGGCTGGTGTTCGGAGCGGTGGTGCTGCTGACCGCCTGGACCGGCATGGTCGAGTGGGCGGCTTGACGTTACGCGGCTGGCGGATGC
>JACPVT010000015.1 GCA_016191685.1 Rhodospirillales bacterium
ATGGTGTTGATGGCTTCCTTCAGCTGCAGGATCTCGCCGCGCACATCGACGGTGATCTTGCGCGACAGGTCGCCGTTGGCCACCGCGATGGTGACGTCGGAGATGTTGCGGATCTGGGCGGTGAGGTTGTTGGCCATCGAGTTGACGCTCTCGGTCAGCTCGCGCCACACGCCGGTCACCTCGCTCACCTGGGCCTGGCCGCCAAGCTTGCCTTCGGTGCCGACCTCGCGCGCAACGCGGGTCACCTCCGAGGTAAATACCGAGAGCTGCTTGATCATGGTGTTGACGATGGTGGCGGCGCGCAGGAACTCGCCCTTGAGCGGCCGTCCATCGACATCGAGCCGCACCGTCTGCAGCAGATCGCCCTGCGCCACGGCGGAAATCACCCGGGTGACCTCGGTGGTCGGCCACACCAGGTCGTCGATCAGGGCGTTCACCGAACCTTCCATCTCGCCCCAGGCGGCGGTCGAGATGCCGAACTTCACCCGCTGCCGGGTGCGGCCCTGCTCGCCGACGGTCTTGCCGATCCGCTCGAGCTGCTGCGCCATGTTCTGATTGGCGCCGACGATCTCGTTGAACAGGGCCGAAATCCTGCCGACGACGCCGTCGTGGCCGCTGGGCAGGCGGACCGAGAAGTCGCCGCCGCGCATCGCCTCCAGGGCGCGCATCAGCTCGTGGAGTTCGCCCGTCTGAGGGAGTTCGGCAGTCTGGGGCGGCGGGAGGTTCGGAGAGAGGCGACGAGGGGTGGTCTGGCCGTTGGCGACGGTCGCGGCGGCCTCGGTCTCTGCGGTCATGGCGAACTCTCTGCCTGAAGTCGATGCAGTCCCGATGACGCTGCATCAGCGTGAGGGCTCGCAACTCCAACATCCAGCTCTCGCGAGCTGCTTCACAGACACACTGATCCCCCGCCGATTTGACCAACGACCAACCCGCGGAAAGGTTGCGTGACAAATTTGAGGAAAATGCTCATAGTGGTAAGACCACGGACTGACCAGATGGCCGCGATCAATGACGACCCTGATCGATATCGTTCGCCCCAATGCCGGCGAAGCGCCGGGCGGCGCCATCCGGGTCTTCACCTTTTTCCGCGATCGGCTGCTGTCGGGTGAGTTGAAGGCGGGCGACCGCCTGCTGGCGGAACGCGAACTTGCCCTTGCCCTGGGTGTCAGCCGGCCGGTGCTGCGCGAGGCGCTGCGGTCGCTGGCCATGCTCGGGCTGCTCGACATCCAGCACGGCCGTGGCGCCTTCGTGCGCGCCGCCGATGCCTCGGTGCTGGGCCAAGCGCTGACCCTCTGCCTCGCGCCGCAGCCGAACATCCTCGACGACGTGCTGCAGGCCAGGATCGCCATCGAATGCCAGGCCATTCGGCTTGCCTGTGAACGCGCGAGCGAGCGCGACCTGCAGGCGATCGCCGACGTGCTCGACGCTCTGGTCGCCTCCCTCGACGAACCCGAACTGGGCGGTCGGGCCGACCATGCCTTCCATCTCGCCATCGTGCGGGCAAGCGGCAGCGGCTCGCTGATGAAGATCCACGAGGCGATCTCGCCGCTTCTGATTCGCAGCCACGTCGAGCGCCGCCGCGACACCTTCGGCGAACCCGCCATCACGTCGCGACTGGTCGATGCCCACCGCGCGGTCTTCCTGTCGCTGGCGCGGCGCGATCCCGACCAGGCCGAGCGTGCCTTGCGCGAGCACTTCCTGATCGGCGACGATCTGCGCCGCAGGAAGCTCATTGCCGCGTATCAACCCCAGGAGAAGCAGCCATGAAGCTCGTCGTCGGTTCCGACCATGCCGGCTTTCCCATGAAGGCCGGGTTGCTTGCCTTCCTCAAGGAGCGCGGCCACGAGATCGAGGACGTCGGCTCCTACGATCCCGCCCCGGTCGACTTTCCCGATATCGCGCGCAAGGTCGCGGCCGCCATCACGTCAGGCAGAGCCGAGCGTGGCCTGATGGTGTGCGGCACCGGGGTCGGCGCTTCGATCGGCGCCAACAAGATGAAGGGCATCCGCGCCGCGGTCTGCCATGACGTGCATTCGGCGCACCAGTGCGTCGAGCATGACGACGTCAATGTAATGTGTATCGGCGCCCAGATCGTCGGCCCGTGGCTGGCCAGGGACCTGGTCGCTGCCTATCTCGCGGCGACATTCTCGACCGCCGAGGAATTCCGCCGCCGCGTGGCGAAGCTCGCGGACATGGACGCGGGACGTTGATGGAGATCGTCGACGCACACCATCACTTCTGGGATCCGGCGCGAAACTACCATCCCTGGCTGCGCGACGAGCCGCCAATCCCGTTCCGCTACGGCGACTACAACGCCATCCGTCGCCGCTACCTTCACGAGCAGTACCTGGCCGACGCACGCGACTATACCGTGACGGGATCGGTCTATGTCGAGACCGAGTGGGATCCGCGCGATCCCATCGGCGAGATGACGTATGTGGCGGAACTTCGCCGCAAGGGCCTGCCTTCGGTGGCGGTGGGCCAGGCCTGGCTCGATCGCGCCGACGCCGGCAAGGTGTTGGAACGCCTGACCGGCTTCGATTTCGTGCGCAGCGTCCGCCACAAGCCGCGGCCCGGCGACATGCAGAAGGCGACGCGATGGCGCAAGGGATTCGCGCTGCTCGCCAAGCGGCTGGGCCGCTTCGACCTGCAGACGCCATGGGAGAACCTCGGTGACGCCGCCGCGCTGGCGCGCGACTTTCCCAATGTCACGATCTTCCTCAATCACACCGGCCTGCCGGCCGACCGCAGCCCCGAGGGTATCGCCGGCTGGCGCAGGGCGATGGCGGTGCTGGCGGCCGAGACCAATGTCGTGGTGAAGATCTCGGGCCTCGGCATTCCCGGCGTCGGCTGCACGGCCGAGGCCAACCGGCAGATCGTGCTGACGGCCATAGATCTGTTCGGGATCGAGCGCTGCATGTTCGCCAGCAACTTTCCGGTCGACAGCCTGTGCGCGAGCTTCGACGAGATCTATCGCTGTTTCGCGGCGATCGTCGACGACTTCGCCCAGGACGAACGCCGCGCCCTGTTCGCGGACAATGCGCGCCGCCTCTATGCCATTGCGGACGGCGCGCCCTAGCCGGGTCGCACCGATCAGGCCGCCCTCAGACGGCGGGTGGCGCGACCGACAGGCCTTTTACCTTGTGGCGCTCGATCAGTTCGGCCACCAGGCCCGACTTCTTGGCCTTCTCGACGAAGGTGGCGAGGAAGGCGGCACCTGCGAGGTTGGCCTTGGCCGTGCCCACCGCTTGCTGCACGGCGGTGAACTTGCCGTCGAGAATTTTCAGGCCCGGCGCCTTCTCGACATCCTTCAGCAGTCCGGGCCGCAGGCCTGCCAGCACCTCGAGCTTGTCGGACATGAACTTCTGGAAGGCGGCATCGAGGCCACTCACCTGAACCAGGGTGGCGTTCCTGATGTTGTTCACCAGCCAGAGGTCGTAGGCCGAGCGCGCCGAGACGGCGATGCGCACGCCCTTTTTGTCGACGTCGGCGATGGATTTGATGGCCGAGCCCGCCGGCACCATGTAGGTCGCCTCGATCTCGACGTAGGCGGCGGAGAAGGCGATCTTCTCGGCACGCTGCGGCTCGGCGCCGATCAGGCCGATGTCCCAGATGTTCTTGCCGGCCTGGTCGCCCAGTTCGCCCGGCGTCTTGAACGGCACGTATTTGACCGGCACGCCGAGTTCAGCCGCGATCGCCCGTGCCATGTCGGGCGCCACGCCCTCGGGATCGCCTGTGGCGCTGCGGCCGGTGACCAGCAGGAAGTTGGAGAGGTTGATGCCGGCACGCAGAATGCCGGTCGGGGCCAGTTCGGCTTTTGCTTTGTCGTTCATTGCGCCAGCTTATACTGAACGAAAGGGAGAAAGAAACGCGCATGACCACCGACATCGTCGTCGAGACCACGTCTGGAAAGGTGCGCGGTGGCATGGAGCGCGGCGTCGCGGTCTTCAAGGGCATTCCCTATGCCGCGCCGCCATTGGGCGCGTTGCGCTTGCGGCCGCCGCAGAAGGTGACGCCGTGGACCGGCGTGCGCGAAGCCACTGCCTACGGCAACATGGCGGTGCAGAGCGAAAATGTATTCCGCCTGCCCGCGGACCTGCTGAAGATCTTCACCCTGGCGGGTCGCCAGAATGCTTCGTCGGGGGGCGTGAACGGCGGCAAGCGGCCGGTGCTGTTCTGGTGCCACGGCGGCGCCTTCATCACCGGCTCGGGCTCCTCGCCGTGGTCCGACGGCGCCAACCTCTGCCGCATCGACGATGTCGTGGTCGTCTCGTTCAACCATCGTCTCGGCGTGCTGGGCTATCTCCATCTCGAAGACATCGCCGACGGCTTCGACGGCGCCGGCACGGCCGGCGTCATGGATATCGTGGCCGCCCTCGAATGGGTGCGGGACAACATCGCGGCCTTCGGCGGCGATCCCGGCAACGTCACGATCTTCGGCGAGTCGGGCGGCGGCGCCAAGGTGAGCGTGCTGATGGCGCTGCCCGGCGCCCGCGGCCTGTTCCACAAGGCCATCATCCAGAGCGGGCCTGCCGTGCAGATGGCCGATCGCACCGACGGCACCAACACCGCGCGCCAGGTGCTGGCGCATCTCGGCCTCCGGCCCGAACAGGCGGGCGAGCTTCGCAAGCTGCCGGTGTCGCGCCTGCTCGAAGCCCAGGCCGCCGTGCTGGCGGGCATCTCCCAAGCGAGCACTGCCGACCGGCGGCGGCTCGGGTTCAATCCCGTGATCGACGGCAAGGTTTTCCCCGGCGGGCCCTTTGCGCCCACGGCGCCCCAGGTGTCGGCCGACGTGCCGCTGATGATCGGCTCCAACAAGGACGAGCAGACGCTGTTCATCGGCCATCAGCCGTGGGTGGCGGACGCCACTTTCGAAAACCTGCCCGAAGGATTGAAGCCTTATCTCGGCGCGCGCACCGCCGAGGTGATCGCGGCCTACCGCAAGGCGCAGCCGCAGAAGCCCGCCGACGAGATCGCCGTCTCCATCGTGAGCGATCTCGGCATCCGCTCGCTGTCGCTGCAGATCGCCGAGCGCAAGCTCGCGCAGAAGGCGGCCCCGGTGTTCGTCTATCTTTTCGCCTGGGAGACGCCGGTGCTGGGCGGCCGGCTGCGCTCCTGCCACACGCTGGAAATCCCCTTCGTGTTCGGCAATGTCGAGACGGCGGCATTGACCGGCGACGATCCCGCGCGGCTGGTGTTGGCCGACAAGATGAGCCGCGCCTGGCTGGCTTTTGCCCGTCACGGCCGGCCGGGGCATGACGGGCTGCCGGCGTGGCCGGGCTATTCGACGGACGAGCGGGCCACGATGATCTTCGACACGACGTGCCGGGTCGAGAACGACCCTTACGGCGCCGAGCGACGGGTTTGGGAGACGACACCATGAAAATCACCGACGTCACGCTGACGCTCTTTGCCTGGGACGACATTCCGCCGACGCAGTACGGCCAGCACAGCCGCTTTTCGGGCTCGAGCGCCCTGGGGGTTGCTGCGCATCCTCACCGACGAGGGCGTCGAGGGGCACGCCTTCCTGGGCTCGGCCTCCAATTCGGCGGCGACGGACTATCGACAATCAACGTTTAATAATTATAAACAAAAAGAAAAGCTCAAAATTTTGAAATTTATTGTTTATTACAGTCTATACAATTTTTAAACACTAATTTACAGAGATTTCAATT
>JACPVT010000016.1 GCA_016191685.1 Rhodospirillales bacterium
GGCACCGAGCCCAGCATCACGCGATGGGCATGCAGCGCGCCTTTGGGCTGGCCGGTCGTGCCTGAGGTGTAGATCAGCAGCGCCGGATCCTCGGCGTGGGTGTCGAGCGTCCTGAAGCTGTCCGACGCCGCGCCCAGCAGCGTGTCCCAGTCGAGGAAGTGGGCGCCGTCCCGGCCGGCGCCGATCACGACGATCGTCTTCAGCTGCGGCAGCCGTTCGCGCACCGCCAGCACCTTTGGCAGCTGCGTGATGTCGGTGATGATCGCCGAGGCCTCCGCGTTGGTCATGCGGTACTCGAGCGCTTCCTCGCCGAACAGGGTGAACAGCGGCAGCACGATCGCGCCCATGCGGTAGCCGGCGAGATGGCAGAGCGTGAGTTCCGCGCCCTGGCTCAGGAAGACGCCGATGCGGTCGCCTTTGGCGACGCCGCGCGCCGCGAGCGCATTGGCCAGCCGCGAGCTGGCGGCGAGGAGCTGGCCGAACGTCCAGTTGCGGACGCTGCCGTCGGCGTTCTCGACGATCATCGCCAGCGCTTGAGGCGGGTGACGCTCGCAGACCGCGCGGCCGATGTTGAAACGCTCGGGCTTGGGCCAGCGAAAGCGCCGCATGGCGTCGTCGTAGGAAAGTCCGCGGGGGATCATGCGTGTGGCAACCTCAAGTCAACGGTTTACGCGCTTGATGACGCGCGCCGCCAGCAATTCATCCGGCGTCGGCACCCAGATCGAGTCGCCCAGCGTGTCGAGCACGCGCTGGGCGAAGTCGGGGGCGACGCCTGCGTTCATCGTCAGGAAGCGCTTCATGTCGCGGTTGGCCTCGAACATGTCGTTGGCGCTCATGCCGGGGAAGCTCGCCCGATGGAAACCGAGCTTGGCCGAGGGCGCGATGCTGCGGTCGACGCCGCCCAGGAAGGCGATGGTGCAGGCCGAGGCGCAGCCGGTGTCGACCCGCGTGGCGAGCCGGCGGCTGCGGATCATCCGGCTGATCTCGAAGCCGGCACCCATGCGTCCGCCGGGGCCGGCCAGCACGACCTCGCGGATCTTCGGATTCTGCTCCAGCGCCCGGCGGACGGCCTGGTCGCTGCCCATGCCGTAGGTGCCGTCGATGTGAAGCGTGGTCCCGCTGGGACTGACCGAAAGGGCGAGGTCGCCCAGTTCCTCGTCGCCCGTGTAGATGTTCCACATTTCGGCAAGCGCCGGTACGGCGCGGTCGTAGAGGAGCGCGCCGATGGCCAGCACGGACGCGGCTGCGGTGACGACGGCGAGAAGCGGCACGATCCCGCCGGCGCGGCGCCAACCGGCCGCCGCGACCAGGCCGATCTGCCAGATGGCGAAGACCGAGGCGAGTGCGCAGAGGACGGCCGGCGCCACGACATGGAGCAAGGTCGTCTGGGTGCCGCTGAACACCGCGAGCGATACGCTGCCGAGGCCGATCAGCAGGGCAATCGCGGCCCAGATGCCGCGGTAGTATAGCGTTTGCGCGACCGAGGCCGTGCCGTCGCGCCATAGCGGAACCCCGACGGCTTCGAGGTGATCACGGGCGCGCGCGAGGGCGCCGGTCGAGATCGTCTTGAGGCCGTTCGCGTATCCCAGCGACGCGGCGAAGTCGTCGGGCAGGACACCTGGGGCGAGGCGAACCTTGCGAATGTTCACGGCGCGCGCAGCGGCTTCGGCGAAGGCGATCAGTGTCCGGGCATGCTCGCGTGTTCCCGCCGCGGCTCCGACCAGATGCTCGATCTGCAGGTGGTCGGCGCGCTGCACCAGGTCGATGAGCGCGATCGGCGCCGACCCGTCGTCGATCACGAACGTCGCCCGGTCGTCCGACAACTCAGGTGCCGGGACCTCGGGCGCGAACGCGGCAATTGCCGCGGCATCGGCGGGCGTTGCGCGGCGAATGGCGCCGATGGGAATGGATTCCGTAGACACGCTGGACGTTTCGCTCCCGCTGTCGCTCCTTGACCGCGCTTTCACCTGATGCGCGCCGCCTAAAAACAAAAGCAAAAATTAATCATTTATCATTTTAAAATTTTTCTGTGAGAAAGTGTAGGATAGTGTAGGATAGTGTAGGATAGTCATGTGACTCACGCTGGAGTAACCGATGACGAATTTGAAATCCTTCTGCACCAGCGCCACGCCCGCGCCATAGACGATGCCGATGATGGCCAGCGCTGCCATCGTCTCGCGCCACGCGGCGAGACCGTCGGGAAACAACGTCATGGCCACGCGCAGCGCGCCGTAGGCGCCGAGCTTCATCACCACGCCGGCGAGCAACATCGAAGCCGCCGTCGGCGCGGCCACGTGACCGGTCGGCGCCCAGGTGTGGAACGGCCACAGGCCCGCGAGAATGGCGAAGCCGATGAACACCAGCGGGAAGGCCCAGAGCTGGAATCCGTGCGGCAACGGTTGCGCCGCGAGTGCGAGCAAGTTGAAAGTGGGCACACTCGCGATGGCGTAGGTGGCGATGAGTCCGATGAGCACCATGGCACTACCCACAAACGAGTAGAGGGCGAGCTTCATCGCGCCGTATTCCTTGTTGGTCGAACCCCAGATCGCGATGAGGAAATACTTCGGGATGATGGCGATTTCGTAGAACACGAAGAGCAGGAACAAATCGAAGCTGAGGAACACGCCATACACGCCACCGATGAGCGTGAGGTAGAGCGCGAAGAACTGGTTCACGCGCTTCTCGATGTTCCACGAGAACAGCACGCCCGCCACCGCCGCAATGCCCGTGAGCAACACCAACGTGAGGCTGATTCCGTCCGCGCCCAAAAAGTAACTGGCGTTGATCGCGCCAATCCAAGGTGTGTTGATGATCGGCTCGAAGGAGCCGGGGTTTTTTCGCTCCAGCACGCCCATCAACCCGACTCCCAGCCCCAGCAGCGACGTGAGCAGCGCCACGAAGCGGGCCAGCGGCGCGCGCGGCACCAGTGCCACCACCGCGGCACCGATGAAAGAGATGTAGATGGTCCAGGCGAGCATATCAGAATTGCGCGAGCATCGCTTTCACGGTCGGGTTCAACACGGCCAGCACGAGGTGCGGGAAGATGCCCAGCACGAACATCGCGGCAATCATCGGCGCGACGGTCAGGCGTTCGGCGAGCGTGAGGTCCACCCAGTGATGGTTCGGCTTCAGCGGCCCGGTGAAGACGCGCTGGATGGTCGTGAGCAGGAAAACGGCGGTGGCGAGCAGGCCGAGCGTGGCCAGGGCCGTGGCCCACGCACTGAGGGCGAATGCACCTTTGAAAATCAGGAACTCGCCCACGAAGCCATTGAGGCCCGGCAGGCCAAGCGATGAGAATAGGGCGATGCCCATCAGTCCGGCGAAGACCGGCGCGGCTTTGCGCAGTCCACCGAAGTCGTCGAGGCCGCGCGCGCCGGCGTTGCGGCGTTCAAGGAAGCCGACGAAGCAGAACAGCGCGCTGGCGGTCAGGCCGTGGTTGAACATTTGTAGGATGACACCGTTGAGCGCGGCGGCGCGGTCGTTGAACAGGCCGGCGTCGGAAGTCTTCAGCACCGCGAATAGCCCGAGCATGCAGTAGCCGAGGTGGTTGATGGACGAGTAGGCGACGATGCGCTTGAGATCCTTTTGCGCGAACGCGGCGAAGGCAGAGAAGACAATCGTCGCAACCGCGAGCCAGAGCAGCGGCGTGAGCATGACCCGCATCGGCTCCGGGAAAATCGGGAGCAGGATGCGGATGATGCCGTAAACGCCCATCTTCGACATGACGCCGGTGAGGACCCGGCGAACGCGTTGGCGCCACGCGATGCCATCGTCGAAGCGGTCTATGCCA
>JACPVT010000055.1 GCA_016191685.1 Rhodospirillales bacterium
GCTGGCGGGAGGCTTTATCCACGAGATCAAGAACCACTTGGGGACGCTCGCGCTCAACCTCCAGCTTTTGGCGGAAGACTTTGAAGATCCGCAATCGCAGCGCGAGCGCCGCGCCCTGGAGCGCGTGAAGGTCTGCGACCAGATCTCGGATGCGGTTCTCGACGCCTTCATCGCCAATGACGTGAAGCTCGGCATTGCCGATGACAGCCATGGCAATACCAGGCTGGGTTGCGAGGTGCTTGCCACAACCAACAAGATTGTGGTCGCCGGCGAGGGCCGCGCCTCGGAGCCGTACATGAAGAAGTACGGCACGCAGACCATCGTGAACCGCGAGGCGATCAGTGAGATTGCCCGCAACGTGGTGCGCGAGATCGGCTACGACCAGAACGGCTTCAGCTTCCATGGCGCCGACGTCGACGTCCTGCTGCATGGCCAGTCGCCCGATATCGCCATGGGCGTCGACGCCAAGAAGAAGGGCGGCAATCTCGGCGACCAGGAAGGCGCGGGCGATCAGGGCCTGATGTTCGGCTTCGCCTGCCGTGACAGCGAGGAATACGAGAAGGGCTCGTTCATGCCGGCCCCGATCTATTTCTCGCATCGTATCCTCGAGGCGCTGAGCAAGGCGCGCCGCTCGGGCGAATTGCCCGATCTGCAGCCTGACGCCAAGAGCCAGGTGACGGTGCGTTATGTGAACGGCAAGGCCGTCGGCGCCGCCAAGGTCGTGGTCTCCACACAGCACCGCGAGACCAATGCCAAGGGCAAGAAGTACAACTCCGGCATGATCCGCGAGATGATCGCGGGCCATGTCGAGAAGTCGCTGCCCAAGGGCTGGATGCCCAAGAAGGCGGCCGACTTCTTCGTCAATCCGACCGGCAACTTCGTCGTCGGCGGCCCCGACGGCGACTGCGGCCTCACCGGCCGCAAGATCATCGTCGACACCTACGGCGGCTTCGCGCCGCACGGCGGCGGCGCCTTCTCGGGCAAGGATCCGACCAAGGTCGACCGCTCCGCGGCCTATGCCGCCCGCTATCTCGCCAAGAACGTCGTGGCCGCCGGCCTCGCCGACCGTTGCCTGATCCAGGTCGCCTATGCGATCGGCGTCGCCGACCCGATGTCGCTCTATGTGAACACCGAAGGCACCGGCAAGGTCGACGAGCGCAAGCTGGAGAAGATCCTCTCCGACATCTTCCCGCTGCGTCCGACCAACATTCGCCGTGGCCTGCAGCTCAACAAGCCGATCTACCAGCGCACCGCAGCCTACGGCCACTTCGGCCGCAAGCCGGAGCGTGACGGCGGCTTCTCGTGGGAGCGCACGGATCTCGTGCCTGAGCTGAAGCGGGCCTTCGGCGCCCGCTAAGCCTCTCATCGTCGATACCGGAAAGCGCGCGGAGACTCATTCCGCGCGCTTTTTGCGTTAGGAACATACCCTAAACAATTGATTCTACGTCAGAATCGGATATTCTCGCGAGGGATGGCTCCCCGGGAGAATGGCGGCTTCCAGCAATCGGCGTGGGACGGCGAACGCCGCCAGCCGATCGATTCCCTCATGCGGGCGCTGCTCTACATCGCGCAGCAGGTCGGGCGTCCGGTCAGCGAAGCCGACATACGACGGCTTGCGGTCCTTCCGGTTTCCGGTCTCGACGAGAACGCCTTCCTCACCACCGGCAAGCGCCTTGGCCTGGAGGTCTATGCCGTCGATCTCGCCGGCGATGGCGGGCGGCTGGACGGCCTGCCCACACCGTTCGCCCTGGTGGGCGCACTCGACCAGCCGGCCTACGTCGTTGTGGCGGGGGGCGGCGGGCAGTGGACCGTGCTCGACGTCGTCGAAGGTCGGGTCTGGCGCCTGGCGACCGACGAGGTGATGGCGCTCGGGGCGCGGGCGCTCGTGATGCGCGAAGCGGGCGCCCACGAACGACGTCCCGAATGGTACGCCCCTCTGTGGGCTCGCGTTCGGCTGGTCGTCCTGAAGCTCGCGGCGATGTCGGCCCTCATCAACCTCCTCGGCCTCGCCACGCCGCTCTTCATGATGCTGGTGCTGAACGCCGTGATCGGCCGAGACGCGATCGGTCGAGATGGGCGGCCGGACATCGCTGCAATCATGACCATTCTCTGCATCGGCATGCTGATCGCCTATGCCCTCGACTTCGCGCTGCGCGTCGCACGCGGCTGGCTCTCGGCGCGCACCGGCGCCCGCCTCGATACGATGATGAGCGGCGAGGTGCTGCACCATCTGGTGCAGCTTCCCTATCGCCACTTCGAGCGCACGCCTTCAGGCGTCATCGCCGAGCGGTTGCGCCAGCTCGACGTGCTCCGCGGCTTCTTCACCGGCCAGATGCCGGTGCTCGCCATCGATATCGCCTTCGTAGCGCTTTTCCTGGTCGCCACCTTCGTCATCAGCTCCACGCTGGGCATCGTCACGATGCTGGCGATTCCGGTGGTGATCGGCGTGTCGCTGGCCACCCATCGCACCCAGCGCCGCCTCGCCGAGGAGAATTTCCAGGCCCTGGCGGCCAAGAGTTCGACATTGACCGAGACCGTGGCCAACGCCGCCACGATCAAGGCGCTCGGGCTCGAGGGTGAGGTCGAGAAGCGCTGGCAGGCGCGGGTCGAACAATCCGCCTGGACCAGCTTCCGCGCCAACAATCTGGCCAACATCGCCTCCAGCGCCTCGGGCGCACTCCAGCTCGTGGCGTCGCTGGCGATCATCGCCATCGGCGTCGGCGAGATCGTCGATCATCGCATGACGGTGGGTGCGCTGATCGCCGTCAACATGCTGGCCTCGCGCGCCCTGCAGCCGATGCGCCAGCTGGCGGCGGCCTGGCATCAGCTTCAGGCGGTCGCGGCGGCCTTCCGGCGAATCGACGGATTGATGCGCGAAGCCGTCGAAAGTCCCGCCGGCGCGCTGGCTCCGATGCCGCCGCTCGTCGGCGACGTCACCCTCGAGCGCGTCACCTATCGCCCCGACGATCATGTCCCGGCGGTCCTGCAGGATGCCGATCTCGACATCGCCGCCGGCGAGATCCTGGGGATCGTGGGGCCATCAGGGTCGGGCAAGACCACGATCGCCAATCTTGTCCAAGGGTTGTTCCGGCCGTCGGGTGGCCGGGTGCTGGTCGACGGCACCGACATCTCGCACATCTCGCCCGCCCAGCTGCGCGCCCAGATCGGTTGTGTGCCTCAGGAGCTACAGCTCTTCACCGGCTCGGTGCGGGAAAACATCGCCATGGGCGTCACCAACAAGGACCCCGGCCGGGTCGTCGCGGTGGCCAAGTTCGTCGGCGCGCACGATTTCATCCAGCGCCTGCCGCAAGGCTACAACACCGTGCTGGGTGAACGCGGCCAGGGGTTGTCGATGGGCCAGCGCCAGCTTCTCTGCATCGCCCGCGCCCTGATCCGCAATCCACGCATCCTCATCCTCGACGAGGCGACCAGCGCCCTCGACCCGGCCACCGAGGAACAGCTCCTGCGCCAGCTCAAGACCAACACGCGCGGCCGTACCGTCATCATGATCACCCATCGACTGGCGCCGCTGGCTATCGCCGATCGGGTGGCCCTGGTGATGGACGGCCGCATCGAACGCGTCGGGCCGCCGACCGAGATCATGGCCTATGCCCGTATTCGCATGGCCGAAGCGAGCCGCGGCCGCGGCGCGCCCGGATCGGCCGCAGCGCAATCGGTCGCCCGGGCGCTGATCTCCTAGGATCGGGAGTCACCGGGCCAGATCGCCGAAGTCGGGGTCCTCGAGGCGAGCCAGCCGCTCCGAGGCCAGCCGCGCGCAATCGATCAGCAAGGCCTTGCGCCGCGCGGCCGCGACCGGCCGGCGTGGCGGGTGGCGCAGGATCTCGCCGCCGTAGGCATCGGCCACGATCAGGCCGATCTCCTCGGGGATGAGCGATTGCGGGAAATCGACGGGGACGGCGACGTAGAGCAGGTCGCACCAGTCGAGATAGTCCGGCCATTTCTCGTCGACGCGCCAATCCTCGATCGACGACTTGACCTCGACGATGACGAGTTCGCCGCCGCGGCCGACGGCGAAGATGTCGGCACGGCGTCCGTCGGGCAGCGGCAGTTCGAGCAGCACCGAATGGCCGGCCTGGCGCATCAGCCGGCAGGCGCCGCGACAGACGGCGAGGGTGACTTCGGGGCGCGCCTGCCGTGCGGCGGGCGATGGGGCGGCCAGTGGAGTGGGTGGTGTGTCCATGGCGGCCAAACCTAGCGTTTCGCGCGTCGTCTGGCGATTGCAGCCGTGCTAATCACGACGGCATGTCGCCCAGGGATCTTGCCGAACTCGACGCCCGTGTGCGGCGCGACCTGGCGTTGATCTCCTATCCCGAGCTGCGCTGGCTGCGGCCGCTCGTCGGGCCGGGCGGCGAGAAGGTTCTCGACGTGCTGATCGTGGGCGGTGGCCAGGGCGGTCAGGCGCTGTCGTTCAAGCTCAAGCTCGAGCGCATCGACAATCATCTCGTGATCGACCGCGGGCCGGCCGGCGCCGAGGGGCCGTGGCGGACGTTCGGCCGCATGAAGACACTACGCACCTGGAAGACGGTGACCGGCCCCGATCTCGGCATTCCGAGCCTCACCTATCAGAGCTGGTTCGAGGCCCAGCATGGCGCCGAGGCGTTCGCGCGTCTCAACAAGATCGCGCGCGAGAGCTGGAGCGAGTACCTGCATTGGCTGCGCCGTGTGCTGGCCCTTCCGATCGAGGTCGGAACGGAGATGCTCGGCATCGAACCGCTCGACATTGGGCCGGGGGGTGCACTGCTCAGTGTGCGCGTGAAGGATGCGGCGGGCGAGCGGCGGATCCTGGCGCGCCACGTCGTGCTGGCGCACGGTATCGAGGCGAGCGGCCGGTGGACGATGCCGGCCTTCGTCGAGCGTCTGCCACCCGGCATGCGCGCCCATGCCGCCGATGCCATCGACTTCGCGGCCCTGCGTGGCCGTCGCGTGGCCGTGCTCGGCGCCGGTGCGTCGGCGTTCGACAACGCCGCGGCTGCGCTCGAGGTGGCCGATCGCCTGCGAGAGCAAGTCGCCGTCGCCCGGCGCCGCAGCGCCGCCGATTCCCGACTCGAGGTCGAACTCGGGCTCCAGATCGGTCGCCGCGAGACGCTGACCGGCATGCTTGGGACCGCGTGACCTCGCACGCCGCGTTCCATCTGCACACCGGCGCGCCATGGCTTGACGCCCGCAGAGACGACAGGTCCGCGGTCATAGCGACACCCGACGGCGAACATCGCTTCGATTTCCTGATCTGCGGCACCGGCTTCGACGTCGATCTCGGCCTGCGGCCGGAACTGGCGGCCATCGCTCCGCATGTCCGGACCTGGCGCGACGCCTACGCGCCGCCGGCCGGGCAGGACAACAGCCGCCTCGAACGCTATCCCTACCTCGGGCCGGGTTTCGAACTGCAGGAACGCGACCCCGGCGCCGCGCCCTGGCTCGGCCGGATCCGGCTGTTCAACTTCGGTTCGACGCTCAGCTTCGGTCCCAGCGGCTCGTCGATCAACGGCATGAAGTTCGCCGTGCCCCGGCTGGTCGAGGGCCTGACGCGCGACCTGTTCCGCGCCGAGGCCGACCGGCTGTGGCAGGGCCTCACCGCCTACGATACGCCGGAATTCCCGATGCGCTTCGCCCGCGATCGCTAGTCCCGGACCGTCAGGGCTTTGGCGGATTGAGGCGCGGTGGCGTGGTGTCGATCGGCACCTCCGGCGCTGCCACGAAGCGTTGGGCCAGCGCCTCGGCGCGCTTGCGGTCGCGGTCCGGCATCTGCTCGGTGGTCTTGTCGCGGATCGCGCGCGCTTCGGGATGTCCGCCGCGTTCGGCGAGAAGAAGCCATTTGTAGCCTTCGACCGGGTCGGCCGCACCAGTAGCTCCGGCGATCAGCATGATGCCCAGGGCATTCTGGGCTTCGGTCTGCCCCTGCTGGGCGGCGCGGCCGTACCAGAGCTGAGCCTGGGAAAGATCGCGCTCGACGCCGGCGCCGGCATAGTAGGCGTTGGCCAGCTTGAACTGGGCCGACGGTACGCCGGCCCGGGCGGCGGCCTCGTACCAGGTGATCGCCGATTTCAAGGCCTTCGCGTTCAACGCCTTGTCGCGCGACGCCGGCGTACGAGCCGCCATATCGCCCAGTGCAAGCGCGGCCTCGGGCACGCCACTGTCGTGCGCATGGATCAGCCAGCGTTGGGCCGCGGCATGGTCGCGTTTGACGGCGGTACCGTCATTCAGCACCAGGCCGTAGCGCAGGGCGGCGAGCGGATGACCCTTTTCCGCTGCCTGCCGATAGAGGGCGGCCGCGCGGACCAGGTCCATGCCGGCCGCCGGCGAGCTCTCCGACATGGCGCGACCGAGGGCGTAGAGCGCGTAGGGGTCGCCATTGGCCGCTGCCTTCTCGAGCCAGGCACGCGCCTGGATGAGGTCGCGCGGGACACCTTGGCCGCGCAAGTAGAGCGTCCCGAGATTGAGTTGGGCGCGTTTGTGATCCTTTGCCGCGGCGAGTTCGAACAGCTCGACTGCCCGCGCCTCGTTGCGCGGAGTACCGCCGTCGCCATGGGCGAAGACAAGTGCCAGCCGATGTGCGCCCTCGGCCGAGCCGCCGTCGGCGGATTGCTGGATCAGACGCAGACCGTCGCGATGGAGGCCTCGTTCCAGCAGGATCGCGCCCAGCCATGCCGCGGCGTCGGCATCGGCTGGCGCCAGTGCGCGCAGGGACGATTCGGCGCCGACCAGATCGCCGGCCCGATACGCCGCCACCGCCGCGCGCAAGGCCGGCGAGACGTCGGATGCTTCATTCGATTGAGCGTGCGCGACGGCACCGGCGGCGAGAAGTGCCGCGAGCGGCACCGCTCGCCGCGCGATCATTTGGTCTTGAAGGTATAGGCAAGCGCCAGGGCCTTGGCCTTCTCGATTTCGTCCGGCTTCAGTTCGCGCCCCGCCTGCTCGAGCGCGATATTGGCATTGAGGACATTCCACCGATCGGCGATTGCCAGCCACTTGTAGGCCTCGAAGGCGCTCTTCGCCACGCCCTTGCCCTCGGCGTAGCCGCCGGCCAACGGGATCATCGCCGGCAGGTATCCGCGTTCGGCAGCGTCGAGCAGCAACGGCGTGGCCTTGGTCACGTCGTAGAGCTTCGATTCGGGATTGCCGTAGATATAAAGGCCAAGGAGAAACTGGGCGCGGGGATCGCGCTCCTTGGCGAGGAGTTGAAGCTCTTTCTCCGCTGTCTGCACGTCGCCGGCCTGCATGGCCTTGAGGGCCTCATCGAGTCCGGCGGCGGCAGGTTGTGCCACGAACGCCAGCGTCAGAGCGGCGGCGGGGACACATAGAAGGGATCGAAGGGAATGGACGAATCGCACGAACGCGGACTCCCGGTAACGACCACCGGCGTCGGCGGCCAGTATTGGCGGAATGCCGGATCGTCTAGCATGGAATTGGGGCTGAAACACGAAGCGTGGCCGCCTACGGCGGGCCAAAAAATGAGTCGTCGCTACGCCGTCGCGACTCCTTCCGAGACCCTTTGCTCCTGAAAATCGATGACGATCCGCGCATGCGTCTTCTTGATCGATTTGCCGAAGTGCTGGAGATGGCCATGCCGCCGGTGGACGGCCTGAGGCGGTTTTCCAGGGCGGGACTTGCCGCGCTTTTTCGGCTTTCTCCCGTTTTGTTTTCTCGGTGAAGGCGTCGGCGCTCGAGAGGGACCTAGTCTTCAGGTCGACAAAGCAACAATTTGCACTGGAATCATCGACGTGAATCGACTGAAAGACGTTTAATCTATTGATATAAATGAATAATCTTGTGAAATTCTTGGTTGAATAGTCAAATCAGAGTCACCTTTTTTGGCTATCTAATGCTCGCAACGTGCAGCAAATCGTAGGAATTTATGGGGTTAGCCAAAATCAGATATGCATTTTTGCAGGTGACAGACTTGGAGGGTATTTGTTAAGTTGCGCTCATTAGAGGCACTGAGCTGACTTAGTAATTCATATCGGAAAGGCATTTCATCCCAGTTTGGCAGCGCTCCCAACCCGAGCGCGCCCGCACCCAGCAAAGTTCCACCTAGCCCGCCAGCGGCCCCCAAGCCGCTATGTCGAAGCCCCCTTCCCACACACCCCAAGGCTTCGACAACCCCACACCCAGGCGGGCTCCTAAGGAAGGCCGGTCGTTCCCCAAGCGACCGGCCTTTCATATTTTCGGCATTGAATCGTCCACAGACGGTTGCCGACCCGGGATTGACCCCTGAACAAAATTAAGGAAAAGCGCTTGTACGGCTATCCGCAGGCGAAATTATTGCAGGTTAAGTGCAATGTCAGACTTCCCAAAAGCGTCTATCTCGGAAAAAAAACGCAACAAAATCAGGCCTCATATCAGCCGAGATATGCATTTTTGCAAGTTACGCTCGGGTATCGTCGTGTTAAGGTGAGGACATTAAAGAAATTCTTATTCTATTGGTTTCAATATGAAAATTGTCGGATTTCCCATCGACGTTTCACGTTCGCAGGACGGCCGTATCGTTCGCGGCCTGCGCACCCGCCAAGCCCTGATCCAGTCGACGTTGGATCTCATCCAGGCGGGCGATGTCGAGCCAACCTCCGCCGCGATCGCGACCATCGCCGGGGTTTCGAGCCGGGCGCTCTTCCAGCACTTCACCAGCCTCGCCGATCTCTATGCCGCGGCCTTCGATCTGGCCGTGTCCCGGGCGTTCGATGGCAACGGTCCCGTGGATGCCCAGGCGCCGCTCTCCAACCGCATAGAGCTGCTGGTCTCGGACCGCGCCCAGCTCTTCGAGGAGTGGCTGCCGGTATGGCATTTCGCCGAACGCGTGCGCAGCGTCGCGCCGGCCGTCGGCCTCGGCGTCGCTCAGCTGCGCCGGCTGCTGCGGGCTCGCCTTGCCGTCTGGTTCGCGACCGAACTCGGCAATCTCCATCCCGGTGCCCGCGATCTTGTGCTCGACTCGCTCGATGTCGCTTTCGGCCTCGATAGCTGGATGAACATGCGCGAGCAGCTTCGGTTGTCCCCGGTCCACGCGTCGCGCACCTGGCGGTTCACCGCCGAGGCCATTGTCCAGCAGGCCCTTACAGTTCCCAACCAGCCCGTGGCGGTGGCCTAACCAGCCACCACGACGAAGCCCCCTTCCCACACACCCCAAGGCTTCGTCTTTCACCCAACCCCACCCCAGCCACGGGCCCCACAGGAGGCCGGTCGTTTCCCCAAGCGACCGGCCTTTCCTTTTTCGGCCAAAGAAAAAGGGCGCCGATCCGGGCGCCCTTTCCCTGTCGTCCGAACGAAATCAGGTCTTCGGCTTGACGCGGAACTTCTCGTGGCAGGCGCCGCACGCCTTTCCGGTCTCGCCAAATGCCGCCGTCAGTGCGGCCATGTCGCCCGAGCCTGCCGCGACGGCGAGCTTGTCGTAGGCTGCGTCGGCCGCCTTGCTGGCTGCCATGAAGCCTGCCATGTCGGTCCAGACCGCGGGCAGGGCCTTGGTCTCGCCCTTGTCTGATCCGGCCGGGAACATTTTCACGAAAGAAGCCTCGAGAGTCTTGAGCTTGGCGGCCTGCTCGACGGCGCCGGCGGTCGCTCCCTTGGCGTCGATGATGCCCTTGATCGCGCGCATCGCAGCTGCGGTCTGCTTGCGGTTTTCCTGGCGCTCCTTGATCGGGTCGCCCTGGGCCATCGCGATCGTCGCACCGCCCACCATTGCACCGGCGGCAAGCGCGCCGATCACGGCCAAAACCAGAGTCTTCCTCATGTGTGCCATCCCCTGTGAATCCAAATCAGCCGAGGGGCCCTTGGGACCTC
>JACPVT010000056.1 GCA_016191685.1 Rhodospirillales bacterium
GTGCCCATTAGCATGGAGACCAACAGAGAGAATTTCATAGGCCCTCCATGCTATCACACTTCCGAAATTCTCAAAACTTCGTAATCGCGTAGAAGAATCCCGCCAGGCAGACGAGGACGCCGAGAAGCGGACGTCGATTGCGGCGCGGACTTCTATCTCGAAGCGCGTGTGCGGCTTGTCGATGCGATAGATGTCGATGTGATTGCCGAAATGATCGAGGTGCTGGACCGCGAGCGCCGGCGCCGGATTGGTTTCGATGCTGATCGACGCCACCTTCTGTCCCGGGAATTCGCGGGCGCGGAGATGGGCGATGTGATGCGCCGAATCGACGCTGCTTGCGTAGCTGTACGACGTGCGGTGCGAGAGCAGGTATTTCATCGTCCGCGTTCCATCAGGCGCCCGCCTCAACCAGCCGAAGTGCCGACGGCCTGCGATGCCGGCACGTGGCTGAAATAGGCGCGTGTGATCGCCTCCGAGAGCGCCTCGAGCCGCTCGTCGGCGTCGGTCGCGACGTCGCGCAGCATGGCCAGCGCCAGGCCCTCGTGCCGCCAGGTCTGCTCGTCGCCGGCGAACTGGCGGACGACGGCCGCGAGATCCCTGTCGAGCGAGTCGGGGAGCGCCGGCACTTGTACGCCCGAGGCCTGCGCCAGGTAGTCGAGATGGATACCGATGGTGCGGAGCTGGAAGGCGAGCGCCCTGGGGTTGCTGTCGTCGAGGACGACCAGATCGAGCACCGGCGCCGGTTGAAGCTGACCGAGATAGCGGGTGCGATAGGTGATCGAGCTGTCGCAGAGCTCGAGGGCCAGTCGCATCGCCGCGTCCCAGTCGATCGGCGACTGGGTGAAGGGGTTGAGCGCCCCCGTCAGGATGAACTGCGCCCGTTCAAGACGCCGCCCGAGATCGAGGAAGCGCCAGCCGGTGCCACGGGTCATGTTCTCCTGGGCGAGACCCGACAGCGTGGCGACGAAGCGCACGATCTCGTCGAGGGCGGCCAGCAGCGGATCGAGGTTGCCGCGGGCCGACATCAGGCGCTGGCGCACCTCGGCCATCAGTGGCCCGGCCGCGATCGTCATGTCGGCGGAAAAACGGTCGCGCAGCGTGCCGGCGAGCCGCTGGATGGCGTCGAGCACGGTGGCAAGCCCGCGTTCGTCGGAGGCGACGGCGTCGAGGCCCTGCGAGAACGCCGCACTCTCCGGCGCCGACAGGGCCGAGGCCGACTCCATCAGGTTGGCGTCGCTCAGCAGGCGGCCGAGCATGCGCAGCTCGATCGCGTCGCGTGGTCCCATGGCGCCTTGCGCGATCCTGTTGACGGTGGTGCGCAGCAGGCGCGAATCGTTGTCCAGCCGTTCGATATAGCGGCCGAGCCAGTAGAGGTTGTCGGCGACGCGGCTTTGCAGGTCGGCGCCGCCGCGTTCGACGGCGAGCTGGTGGAACCGCCGCGTCGCGGGCAATTCCACGTCGGCGGCGTCTTCGGCCAGTACCCAGACGTCCTTCAGTGTGCCGTTGAGCCGGCCAAGCGAGTGCAGCGCCGTCTCGCCCGTCGGTTCGCGCGCCAGCCCGCCCGGCAGCACGCGATAGCCGTCGCCGTCGGCGCTCACGAAGACGCGCATGACGACGGTCGCGGGTGCCAGCCCGTTGCCGTCCCATTTGGGACTGAGCGAGGGCGTGAAGGGGTGCTGGGCCACGAACTGACCGGGCTCGGAGCGCAGCCGGTGCTCCAGGGCCTGGCGCTCGGCCGGTTCCAGCATGCCGACCACGATCGGTTCGCGGTCGGTGCCGAGGCAAGGACGCACGATCATCGAATCGAGGTTCGCCATCACGAAGGCCGCGGCCGACGGTTCGCCCAGCCACCACACGTCGAGTGAGGGCAGGCCGAGCGGCTGGTCGAGCAGGCGCTCGCAAAGCCTTTCGAGGAAAGGCATGAGGGCGGGCGTCTCGACGACACCGGAGCCCAGCGCATTGGCGAGCGTGATGCGCCCGCTGCGCGTTGCTTCGACCAGACCGGTGACGCCCAGAGCCGAGTCGGCGCGGAGCTCCAGGGGGTCGACGAAGGCGCTGTCGAGACGGCGCAGCAGCATGTGGACCGGGCGCAGCCCGGCCAGGGTCTTCAGCGACACCTGGCCGTCGCGCGCCACCAGATCGCCGCCCTCGACCAGCGGCACGCCGAGCGCGCGCGCGAGGTAAACATGCTCGAAATAGGTCGCCGACAGCGAACCCGGCGTCAGCACCGCCATGTTGGGATGGGCGATATCGGCCGGCGCGAGCGCCTGCAGCGTGTCGTGCCAGCGGTCGACGAACGGCCTCAGGTGCCGCACCGGGATGGAGCGGAACGCCTCGGGCAGGCTGCGTGCCAGGACCCGGCGCATTTCCAGCGCATAGCCGATGCCGGCCGGCACCTCGGTATGGTCGGCCAGCACGTGCCAGCGCCCGTCGCCCAGCCGCACCAGGTCGACAGCGTACTGGCCGAGATGGCGTTGGGGGGCGATACCGTCGGTGACGCGGCAGGCGCGCAGGAAGTGGCGGTTGGCGTGGACCAGCATCCGAGCAGGCGGGCGCGCTGGATCAGGCCGGTCTCGAGCGCCGACCATTCGTCGGGGGCCACCACGAAGGGCAGGGGATCGAAGGTCCAGCGCGGCGCCGCCCGGTCGTCGAGCAGATTGACGGTGGCGCCCGATTCCTCGAGCTGCCGGCGCGCGCTTTCCACGCGCTCGCCCAGCCCGCCCGGCAGCGCGCGGATGACGCTCAGGATGCCCTGCCAGTGATAGCGGATCGACTTCTGGCCGGTGACCAGCTCGTCGTAGGCGCTTGCCGGCGAAGAAAGAAGGCCGCGCAACGACTCCATGGGCCCGCTGAAGGAAGGAATAGGAAAGGTTAGACTCGCATGGGTAGGGGGCGAGGTCTACCTCAGGTCCGCCGCAGTCTCCTCAGTCATCTCGCCAGGCCACAATCTCTTTCTCTGATGCAGAAGAGGAAACTTCCACCTGCCCGCGCAGTTTGCCATTCACCTGCAC
>JACPVT010000057.1 GCA_016191685.1 Rhodospirillales bacterium
GATGCGATGGACGTAGTCTTCCGGCGAGAACGGCACGTCGTAGTTGAAGACGTGGCTCATATCGACGATGTCGAGACCGCGGGCGGCGACATCGGATGCCACCAGGATGTGGATCTCGCCCTGCTTGAAGCGCTCGAGCGTCTCCATGCGGGCGGGCTGGGTCATGTCGCCATGCAGCGCGCCGGCATTGAGTCCGTGCTTCTTCAGCGGGGTGTGGAGGGTGGCAACGTCGCGCTTGCGGTTGCAGAACACGATCGCGTTCTTGACGTCCTGGCTCTTGATCAGGGCGAGCAGGGCTTCGCGCTTGTCGTCCTCGGGAACGACGGCGAGACCCTGGACGATGGTGTTGCTGGCCGAGGCCGGCGGCGAGACGGTGACTTCCTTCGGGTTGCTCAGGAAGCGGTCGGCCAGCCGCTTGATCTCCGGCGGCATGGTGGCCGAGAAGAACAGGGTCTGGCGCAGCGTCGGCAGGGTGGCGACGATGCGCTCGACGTCGGGGATGAAGCCCATGTCGAGCATGCGGTCGGCTTCGTCGATCACCAGGATCTTGACGTCATTCAACAAAATGCCGCCACGCTCGAAGTGATCGAGCAGGCGGCCCGGGGTGGCGATCAGCACGTCGACGCCGCGCTCCAGCGCGCGCTCCTGGTCGGGGAAGCTCACGCCGCCGATCAGGAGCGCCATGTTGAGCTTGTTGTACTTGCCGTAGGTCTCGAAGTTTTCGGCCACTTGGGCCGCCAGTTCACGCGTCGGCTCCAGGATGAGCGTCCGCGGCATGCGCGCCTTGGCGCGACCCTGCGAGAGAATATCGATCATCGGCAGGACGAAGGAGGCGGTCTTTCCGGTGCCCGTCTGGGCGCATCCGAGGACATCGCGGCCCATCAGGACGATGGGAATGGCCTTTTCCTGGATGGGGGTAGGCGTCGTGTAGCCTTTGTCGGCGACTGCCTGCAGTACCGGGGCGCTCAGCCCCAAACTCTCAAAACTCATTTAATTTCCGTGGTTTAGTCCATTCTATCCGCTGGACTTTGGAGCGGTCTCGTAAGGCTCGTGGATCGGGCCGGACCGCTGGCGGCACTCATATGACCCCTCGGTCGCCCCAAGTCAACGTGCGGCCGGACGGGGTCTGCCTCCCGTTCCGGTCAGGCCTTGAGCTCGATTTCGACGAAGACGAACTCGAAATCGTTGGGATTTATGACGTCGTGCTCGACCCCGATCTGCCGGGCGTAGGAGAGGCCGGCCTTGAGCGGCGCCGGCACCGTCGTCTTGCCGTCGAAGATGTGCAATTCGCCGGTCGTCACCGGGACAACCACGTAGTCGTGATTGTGGCGGTGCCAGCCGGTATGGCCACCGGGCGGGAAGCGCCATTCGGTGACGATCACCCGGTCGTTCTCGACCTGGACGGAGGGCTTGGCGAGGGGGCGGTCTTTTTCGGACATGATCGAAACCTAATGGCGACCCGGACTTTTGTCAGGTGACAGGCCAGCGCACCTTGATAGGGTGTATATGCACTTAAATCCGTGGAGTTCCCCCTGTCCCAGGTCGTCGTCCATCCCCTGCTGACCGCCCCCATCGGGTCCAGCCTGCTGAAGCTCGCCGGCCCGACCACGGCCGTGATGGTGGTGCAGACCTTCGTCGCCATCGCCGAGACCTTCATCTTCGGCCAGCTCGGCACCGAGGCGCTGGCGGGTTTCGCGCTGGTCTTTCCGCTCATGATGATGATGACGATGATGGCCGCGGGTGGCATGGGCGGCGGCGTCGCGGCCGCGATGGCCCGCACGCTGGGCGCCGGACGTCGCGACGACGCGCGCGCCCTGATCCTGCACGCGCTGGTCCTGGGCGCGGTGCTGGCGATGCTGTTCACCCTGCTCGCCTGGACCGCCGCACCCGCGCTCTACCAACTGCTGGGCGGCGAGGGCCTCGCGCTCGAGCACGCCCTCACCTACTCCAATGTCCTGTTCACAGGCTCAATCGCGATCTGGGCGAACTTCTTCCTGTCGGCGCTGCTGCGCGGCGGCGGCGATGCCGCCACGCCGGGCCGCTACATGCTGATCTCCTCGCTCGTCCAGGTGCCGCTCTCCTACGTGCTGGCGCTGGGCATCGGCGACTGGCCGGGCCTCGGCATGGCGGGCCCGGCGGTTTCCGCATTGCTCACCTCGGCGGTGTCGGCGCTGCTGCAGGCGCGCGCCCTGTGGGGCGGCAAGCTCGGCTTCACGCCGGCTCTGGGCGGCCTTGCGCTGCAGGGGCGTCTCTTCTGGGACATTTTGAAAGTTGGCCTGATCGCTTCCTTCTCGGCCTTCACCGCCAATCTCACGGCCATGATGGTGACGGGTCTGGTCGGCCGTTTCGGCGTCGCGGCGCTGGCGGGCTACGGCATCGGCGTACGGCTGGAGTTCATGCTGGTGCCGCTGGCCTTCGGCATCGGCTCGGGCCTCACCACGATCGTGGGCGTGGCGGCTGGCGCCAACGAGTGGCAGCGCGCGGTGCGGGCCGCCTGGTTCGGCAGTCTCGTTGCCGGGCTGGGCATCGGCACCTTCGGCTGGATCGTGGCGCTCGTCCCGGAGGGCTGGGCGCGGCTGTTCACCAGCGACCGCGAGGTGATCGCCGCCACCGTCTCGTACATCACGCACGTGGCGCCGTTTTATTGCCTCTTCGGCGTCGGCATGACGCTCTCCTTCGCGAGCCAGGGCGCCAACCGCATGGCACCGCCCTTCGCGGCGGGCATCGCCCGCCTGATCGTGGCGACCGTGGGCGGCTGGTATGCCGTGGAGATCCTGGGCTGGGGCCTGCACGGCGTCTTCACCGCCATCGCCGTCGGCATGATCACCTTCGGCGCGCTGATCGCCGGACCGCTGTTGATCCGTCCCTGGCGCCGCCGGGCGTGATAGGCTGCCTTCCCAACTCGGGAGGGCGGCATGCAGCGTAGCGGCACGATCTCGACCTGGAACCGCAATCCGGCCGATGAGGAGGCGATGGGCGCCGCCCATGCGCCGATCTGGCGGCGCATGATCGACGTCTCCGTTCCCGACGACCTTCGCGACGCGACCGTGCTCGACTACGGCTGCAACCAGGGCGGCTTCCTGCGCATGCTGTACGACCGCCATCCGTTCCGCGCCGGCGTCGGCCTCGACATCGCCCGCGAATCGGTGGCCCGCGCCGAACTGCTGAAACGCCAGCGACCGATCGAATACCGCGCCGGCGACAGCGCCGCCGCGCTCGGCCGCACCTTCGACCTCGCCTTCAGCCACGAGGTGCTCTACCTGCTGCCCGATCTCGCGGTCCATGCCGCCGACATCAAGGCGGCGCTGCGTCCCGGCGGCGCCTATGTCGCCGCCATGGGCTGCCACACCGACAGCGCGGTGTGGCCAAGGTGGCGCAAGGCGATTGCCGAGACCTCGTCGATCCCGATCTACGATCACTCCCTCGATCGTGTCGCCAGGATCTTCTCCGAGGCGGGCTTTATCGTCTCGGTCCGGCCGCTGGCGCTCGACGCCTTCATGCCGGTGACGGTGGGCAGCGAGTATTTCCCCAAGATCGTCGACCAGCTCCGCTATTATAGCCAAGACAAGGTGCTGTTCAGGTTCGTGAAGACGCCTTCATGATCTTTGCCTGATGCCGACCCTGAGTGGATCAGGGCTGACGCTACGGCCGCCCCGCGACGACGACGTGCAGGGGCGCCTCGCTTTGGGCAACCCACCCGAGGTCATGCGGATGTTCGGCGCCGACCCTGGTGCTATCCCCCCGCTGACGCTCGAGGCGGCAAGGAAATGGGTCGAGCGTCTGGCTACCCATCCCCACGCCTGGGTGATCGAGCACGAAGGCCGGTTCCTCGGCGAGATCCGCCTCGACGATCTCGACAACCATGACAGGCGCGCCCGGCTGGCCGTCGGCTTCTATGACGCCCGCAAACTCGGACGTGGCCTCGGCCGGAAGGCCGTGCACTTGCTTCTCACCCATGCCTTCGGGTCACTTGCCTTGCATCGCGTCAGCCTGCGCGTCATCGCGTACAACGAACGGGCGATCCGATGCTACCTGTCTTGTGGTTTCAAGGAGGAAGGTCGCGAACGCGATGCAGCGTTCGTTGCCGGCCAGTGGCATGACGATGTGATAATGGGCGTACTTGCCCAGGAGCTTCGGACTCTCGGCTAACGAAAATCAGGTTCGTGCGCCAAGCTTCCTGAGCGAGCGGTCGATCCAGAGCGCGCCGATCTTCTCCTGCGTGCCATTCTGGCGCAGCCGCTGGCGCAGGTTGGCGAAGTCGACGCGGTCGATCTCCTGGTCCTGGTTGAAGCAGGAGAACACGACCGTCTCCTTGCCTGTCACCGGATCTCGGTGAAGCTGCAGGCAGCGACCAGGGATCCCGAAAGCTCGTGCGCCAGCAGCACGACGAGGCCCGCCGCCAGCGCACCCTCGATCGCCGACGCCACGTTCAACGCGAACGCGGGTTCGCCCGGAACAACCCACGCGAACACTCGACCGATGGAGAAATACAGCGGATAGGCGTCTCGCGGCGTGACGACCCGCGCGCCGGCCATCACTTGAAACGATGCCGTATCTCCAAGATCGACTCCTGGCAGGAGAGTCGAGCAATAGAGGCAGCCGACAAGC
>JACPVT010000058.1 GCA_016191685.1 Rhodospirillales bacterium
GTTGAGACGGGGTCGTTGTTGGGACTGTCCACGGCTCAGGAGCCGCGGCGGCTGCACCAGCGCATAGCGCGAACCCGCGGGCGGCCGCGGGCAGGTCGTGCCGGAAATGGAAAAGGCCGACGCGGTCCTCGCGTCAGCCTGACAGAAATATTAGAAAAAACCTGCAGAATCGTCAACTACTTTTTTTTTGCAGATTGATCGACCCTCACCTCGATGTCATGGCCGGTACTAGACGAAGCCGTGCAGCGGCGACGTCAAGGAAGGCGAACCATTGTCGTGATGATCCACGACATCGGTGTAGGATTGCCCAAGGAAACCCAGCTGCGGCGGCATCTCCGTGGCGGTCATCGCGGCGTGGTCGAGGGCCGGCATGGCCAGATCTCCCTGCAAGGGGCCGGCCTGCAAAGGCTCGAGCGCCGCGGCACCGAGCAGCGGCAACGCCGCGGCACCGGTTTCCGCGCCGGCGGGATCGGTGGCAGCTCCCAGGATCGATGCCGGCAGCATGCTCACAGGGCTGGTGGCCGCGCCAAGGTCGGCCGGCGGGCCACCCAGCACCTCCGACAATCCCTCGATGCCCGGCTGGGTCGTGGCCGAGATCTCATTCACCATCTGTCCGGCGATGTTGCCGATGTCGGAGGCATGGTGAATGAGCGACGACATCGCCTCGAAGTCGGTCGGCAGGCTCCTCATCTGCTCGACCAGCGCATCCATCGTGCTCGATATCTGCTGGGCGAGACCGGCGATCGCTTCCTGGGGCGTCATTGCGCCGAGCGCCGTTGCAGCGTGAGCCGCCGGAACCTCGGCGCCGTCGCGGATCGCGTTCGACGCCGGATCCGGCGCCGACCCCAGCGAGGAGGGTGCAGACGAGGCGAGCGCCGACGGTGGTGGCGCCATGAATTGATCGATCGACTCGACATGAGAACTCTTCCCCGCCGCACTGTCGGGCTGGATGGCAGCCCGGACGGTCCCGTCGTGGGTGGCGTCCGGGACATTCAACGGATGATCGGCCGCCCAGACCGGCGTCACCGGAGCAGGGGCAGCCCCGACGATTGCCGCCGCATCGGACTGTCCGACGGAAGGCGGCAGGTGCCCGGCATCCTGCCGATGACGATCGGCGGCAGCGGCTCCCGGCGAGAGCTTCTCCACTGCGCCCATGACGAGGCCTGCCGCCATGGTTCCCAGGGCAACGGCCTCGACCGACCCGTCGACCGCGTCCCGGCCTGATCTTCCATCGCCCGATTTTCCATCGACGGCACGCCGGCGTGCTTTCATATCGGCCTCCTCGGCAATGCGTGGCAACAACTGCGCTCACTTCTCACGGAACGCCCCCGTCATCTCGTCCAGAAGCGGTCCCACGAGATAATCGATGAGCGTCCGCGCGCGGGTCGACATGACGACCTCGGCCGGCATGCCGGACTGAAGATCGATCCTGGCCTTCTTCACGTCCTCCGGATCGAGGCGCACCTGGATCGAGTAGTAGCCCTGAGCCGACTGATCGTCGGTCAATCGATCCGCCGAGACCGTCATGACCTGGCCGCGAATGATTGGCCGCTCACTGCGTGGGATGCTGGTGAGGCGCACGTCGGCGGGCCGGCCGGCATTGACTTCATTCACGTCCGACAGGCGCAGGCGCGCTTCGACGATGAGGGGATTGTCCTTCGGCACCACGTCGAGGATCCGCGCGCCGGACTGGACGACCCCGCCCTCGGTGAACGCCGTCAACCCGACCACGGCGCCAGTTGCCGGCGCGGTCACCCGCGTCCGCGCCAGCACATCCCGCGCAGCGTCGATCCTGGGCCCGATCTGGGCGATTCTTGATTGGACCGTCCGCAAGTCGCCGGCGATTTCCGTGATGCGGGCGCGGTCCGCCTTGGCGATCTCGATCTCCGTCTCGCCGATCGCCTGGCGCGCCTTGGCGATATCGGCGGCCGCAAGCCCGCGATCGGCTTCGAACTGGGCGACGCTGCGTTCCAGCGCCATCACCCGCGTCCTCGGCGCATAGCCCGATGCGGCGAGCTGGCGCGTGCCGCTCAGTTCCTCGGCGATCAGGGCGCCTTGTCGCTCGGCGCCGTCCAGCCGCGCCGATGCTCCGCGAATCTGCTCGTCGAATTGCGCGATTTTCTGGCGAAGCGCACCGATCTCTGATTCGTACTGTCGCCGCCGTGCCATCATGATCGCGGCCTCGCTTGCCGTCGCCTGGATCGCGGCGCGACTGTCGCGGTGCTCGCGCAGGATGGCATCGAACGCCGGCGTGGCGTGGCCGTCACGCTCGGCGATCAGCCGCGCTTCCGTGGCTTTCTGCGCGGCGTCCTCCGCCTCCAGCATGTCGAGCTGGGCACGCGGCTCGGTTTCGGAGAGGGTGAGCAGGACCTGGCCCTTGACGACGGGATCGCCTTCTTTCACCAGCAGGCGTTCGACGACGCCGCCATAGGGATGCTGAACCGACTGCCGTTTGCCCTCGACCTGCAGATTGCCGCCGGCGATGGCGGCGCCCGACAGCGGCGCCAGCGCGCCCCAGGCGCCCAGCACGGCCACGAACAGCAGCAGCACCGCGAGCCCGATCTTTGCCGGAAAGGACGGATCCGCCGAAAGCTCGCGGTGCGTCACGGCGCTATGGACGTTCCATTCGCTGTGCGTGCTATCCCTTTTTGCTGTGGCGTGAGACCGAGAAAGAAGCCGAGGAGGTACGGCGAGCGATTGTCGCGCAGATGGATCGGACGGCGGTGGACAGCACGGCGCGAGCAAGCCCGAGCCGCTGCCGCTGCCCACCCGACAAGCCGACCCCGCCCGGGCCGAGCGGCGTGTCGTATTGCCTGGGCAGCTCGAGGATCATGTCGTGGATGCCGGCCAACCTGGAGGCTTCGATCACCTCCTCGATCGAAGCCGGGCCGAAACGCGAGATGTTTTCGCGGATCGTCCCGGCGAACAGGCCGACATCCTGCGGCAGATATCCGACGTGCCGGCCGAACTCGAGCGGGTGCCACTGCCTGTATTCGACGCCGCCGAAGCGCAACTTGCCGTCTTCGGGCGCGATTGCACCCACGATCAGCCTCGCCAGGGTGCTCTTGCCAGATCCGCTCGGGCCGACCAGCCCGATCGTCTCGCCGCCGGCAAGATCGAACGAAATTTCCTTGAGGATCGGCGTTTTCTGCGACGGCGGGACGTAGGTGACGCCTTCGACGACGAGTGTGTTTGCAACCGGCGGCAGGACCGTCCGGGTCTGCTCGGGTGGAATGTCGTCGAGCAATTCCTCGATGCGTGCATAGCCATCGCGCGCACTGGTGAACTGTTTCCATGTCGATACCGCCTGCTCGACCGGGACCAGCGCCCTGCCCATGATGATGCTGGCGGCAAAAATCGTCGCCGGCATGATGATGTGGTCGATGGCCAGCCACGCACCCGTTCCCAGCATCAGCGACTGCAGCAGCAGCCGTGCGAACTTGATGGCCGACGAGATTACGGCGTTCTTGTCGCTGGCCCGCGCCTGTTCCAGGAGCATGAACGATCGACTGCCGTTCCAGTGGCGCTCGACAGCCGGCTGCATGCCCATGGCTCGCACAACATCGGCATGCCGCAGGATGTTCTCGGTGAAGGCATAGGCGCGGTTGCCGGAATCCTCGGCGGCCTTCAACGAGGCGTGGGTCAGCGCCTCGTTCAGGATGGCAAGTCCCAGCATCATGGCGGCACCCAATGTCGCCACGGTGCCCAGAATCGGATCGATGAAGAACAACAGCAGCAGATAGATGGGAATCCACGGCAGATCGAAGGCGAAGTAGATGCCGGGCCCGGTCACGAAAGTCCGGAACTGGTCGAACTCGCGCAGCTGCTGGGCGCCACGGGAGTAGCCGTGCCGCGCGGAACGGGCGACAAGCGCCTCGAAGATGCGGCGCGCGAGCAGGGCTTCCAGCCTGACACCGCACCTGATCAGAACCTGTGCCCGCAAACTGTCGAGCGCGGCCATGGTGAGGAGCGCCATGCCGAGGATGAGCGTCAGCAGGACGAGCGTGGGTACGTTCTCGCTCACCAGCACGCGGTTATAGACCTGCATGAGATAGAGCGGCGAGCTGAGGTAGAGAAGGTTGATCGCGCCGCTGAACAGTCCTGCCATGGCGACGTGCGGCCACAGCGTCAGCAAGGCCCGCTTGAGTTCCCGCCTGGAGGAGGTGTCGTAAGTCACAGAGGCATGCATCGGCCTACGGCGCGCGGCGACAGGAGCAAAGGTCAGAAAAAAGGGAGCGGGACGACCGCCCCGCTCCCCCTGGTCTGCAGACGTTACAGCAGGCCGCTCAGCAGGCCGCCGTCGTCGGTCGAGCTGGAGCTCGAGGTCGACACGTCGGCCGCGGCAGCGATCGGGGCCTGGACGGCGAGGCCCAGGTCGCCAATGCCCGTGAGCTCGGCCACCGGTCCCGCGCCCAGCACGTGCAGGACGTCGGATGCCTGCAAAGCCAGGCCGGGATTGGCCGCGACCGCGCCGCTGACTTCCGTCGACTGGTTTCCACCACCGAGCAGACTGTCAAGAATCGACATTCGTCACTCTCCTTGGTTGTTTGGGGGCACGCAGGATTGCGCCGGAAACCCCAATGCCCATGTGGGCCCCTGTGAACCAATGGCCATGTGAAGCCTTGGAGCTTCCGAGCCCCTGTTGGACCCAACGTCCGCGTTTGTGAACCCTGTCGGCCGGGGCGATTCTGTGACCTCTCCGCACGACGATATCCTTTCGCCCGCGGTGAAAAGGGGACCGGCCCGCAGAACATCGAAGGTAGTATTGCGCCACCGTCGGCCAGAGACGGATCGATGGGCAGAAATGGCACGGAGCGTGCAGCGGTTTTGCTATCCGAATCGCGAAAGGAAACAGGCTTGGTGCGGCAACTGGCGTTTGGCTGCAGCTCTGCAGACCGAGCGGACACCTCGCCCGCTTCCAGATGCGGGCGATTCAACTGCTACTAAAGCTCTTCTCAACTGGCACGTCGCCCAACGCCCGGTAGACGGGGCGACCGGCGGCCTCGAACCGCCGGACCTCGTCATCCGCGCCCACCGACGGGCCGCCCACCCGCAGGCAGGCATCGCAGCGATCGACGAGGGCAAGCGACACCGGCGCCATGATCTCCACGTAGGCAGCGTCGCTCCCACCCGCCGCCTCGATCATGGGAAGCGCCATGTTGACGCCGATGATCGGCACATGCCCGGCGCGATGAAGCGCCACTGCGGCGGTGTTGAGAATTTTCAGGTTGGCCGCCCGGATTGCCGGATCGGCGGCCCCGCCGGCCGCCCTGTAGGGGCCGGCAACCATGATCCACATCCCCTGCTCCCCGCGATCCTCGTTCGACGCGCCCAGTGACGCGCCGAGCACTCTCTCACGGGCGCCCGGCGAAATGCACGACGATCGCGAGCGCGACCATCCCGACCGCCACGGCCGCGATCGGCAGCAGCGTCTCGATCGTGGCCGTCGAGCCGCGGACGGGTCCGGTCGAGGTTTCGACATCGCGGCAGGCCCAGTTGCCGAAGGAATCGAGCTGGCCGACTCGATCGCCGAGGTCGGTGCGCGGGTTGCGGCGGCGGGTTTGCCACAAAAGTGCCACGAGTCCGACGCTCAGCAGGAAGAAGCCACTGACGACGGCCAGCATCATGTCGGTGATGCCGCGTCCGGCGAATCCCCAGGCCGCCAGAACGTAGAGGGCGGCGAGCACGACGACCGCCTTGAACACGCCGGGATGGAACTCGCCCTGCATGCGATGAACGGGTTGGCGCATGATGTCCTCCATTGAAGGATCGACCTCAACGGAGAAAACACGACCCACCCGCTGCGGTCGCAGGCTGCGACGGGATGGCGCGGCGGCAAGGCGAGAAGAGCCGGCGCCGCAGCGAGCAGGAATTCGTCGGGCTGGATGCCTGCGCTATCCTGCGTCACCGGAACCGCCGACAGGAGAAACACCATGGTCGCGCCACGCCCGTCCAAGACCCACATCGGCAATCATGCGCTCAAGCCCGAGACGCTGATGCTGAGCTACGGCTACGACCCGAGACTGTCCGAAGGCGCGGTGAAACCGCCGGTCTTCCTCACCTCCACCTTCGTGTTCGGCTCGGCCGAGGAAGGCCGCGACTTCTTCGACTATGTCTCGGGACGCAAGAAGCCGCCGGCCGGCACCGAGCCCGGCCTCGTCTATTCCCGCTTCAACCACCCCAACAGCGAGATCGTCGAGGATAGGCTGGCGGTCTACGAGGGCGCGGAGGAGTGCGTGCTGTTCTCGTCGGGCATGTCGGCGATCGCCACCACGATCCTGGCCTTTGCCCGGCCCGGCGACGTCATCCTGCATTCGCAGCCGCTCTACGGCGGCACGGAGACGTTGCTGGCGCGGACGATGGCGGATTTCGGCATCGCCGCGGTGGGCTTCGTCGACGGCGTCAACGAGGCCGCGATCCGCAAGGCCGTGGCCGAAGCCCGCAAGAAGGGCCGCCTCTCCGTCATCATGACCGAGACGCCGGCCAACCCGACCAACACGCTGGTCGACATCGCGCTGGTCCGGCGCATCGCCGACGAGATCGGCGGCGTCCCCGAACAAAAGCAGGGTGGCTTCCGCCCCATCGTGGTCTGCGACAACACCCTGCTCGGCCCGGTCTTCCAGCGCCCGCTCGGCCACGGCGCCGACGTCTCGGTCTATTCGCTCACCAAGTATGTCGGCGGCCATTCCGACCTGATCGCCGGCGCCACCCTGGGCGCACAGTCGACCATCGGGCCGATCAAGGCGCTGCGCGGCAGCCTCGGCACGCAGCTCGATCCACACTCCTGCTGGATGCTGGGCCGTTCGCTGGAAACGCTTGGCCTGCGCATGGAGCGCGCTAACGCCAACGCGAGGCTGGTCGCCGAGTACCTGCGCGATCATCCCCGGGTGGAGAAGGTCCACTACCTCGAATTCCTCGATGACCAGCCCGAAGCCAAGGCGGTGTTTGCGCGGCAGTGCACCGGCGCGGGCTCGACCTTTTCCTTCGACATCAAGGGCGGCGAGAAGGAGGCGTTCGCCTTCCTGAACGCCCTGCAGATCTTCAAGCTCGCGGTCAGCCTCGGCGGCACCGAATCGCTGGCGAGCCATCCCGCCGCCATGACGCACTCCGGCGTTCCCGTCGCGGTCCGCGACCGTATCGGCGTGCTCGACACGACGATCCGTCTCTCGGTCGGCATAGAACATCCCGATGACCTGATCGCCGATCTGACACAGGCCCTGGCGGCGACGGGATGAGTGAGTCCCGTCGTCCCGACCGAAGCGAAGCGGAGTGGAGGGACCTTCTCTCAACGATACGCCGCCTATCGTTGAAACAAGGTCCCTCCGCTACGCCTCGCTGCGCGCGGCTCCGGTCGGGACGACGGGCTGACGTTTACGATCGGCGGAATGCGACCCGAACCTGTCGACGGTCGTCATCCCTGCAAGGCCCTCAAACCAGCCCATGTCGCTTCGGCGCCGAAGCTGCGCACGCGGACGCCCATCTGCCCGAGCGCGAGAGCGTAGCGCGCGACGAGCGCCGGCGCGCCGATCGCGATGACCTCGCTGGCCGTCGGCAGCTTCTGCAGACGCAGCTCCTCGCCGATCAGCAGACCGGAGAGATAACTCGCCGATTGAGGCCGCGACAGCCGCTCGAACAACGCGAGCGCCCGCACCCCGAAGGCGTTGTGCAGCAGGCCTTCGCCATTGCCGGCGCGCGCGACGCCGCGCAGGAAGGCCGCCTCGTCGAGGGCTGCGTCGGCCTCGAGGGTGCGCGCCAGGATGGAATGCTGGCTGAGCAGCCCATAGAACTCGCCGGTCATGAAGGTGCGAAAGCCCGTGACGCGGCCACCCTGCACCGTGGCCCATTTGCTGTGCGTGCCGGGCAGGACGAACAGTCCCTCGGAAAGGCCCGCGAGCCGCATCGCGCCAAAGATCTGGACCTCCTCGCCGCGCATCACGTCGGGCACTTCACCCTGCTCGTCGCTGAGGCCGGGCACGATGGCGATCCGCCCCGGCTCGATCCAGTGCAGGCGCCGCGCGAGCTCGTCGGGTCCGGCGGGACAAGCGACATAGGGCGCCTCGATCCAGCCCTGCCGGCTGCCGGCCATGCCGGAGATCAGGCAAACGCTGCCGGCCGGCTTCATCCAGTCCGAGAACAGCGAGGCAAAGACGCCCGCGAAGTCGCCGTTCGGGACGTTGAGGATGCCGAGAGGCGCGCTCTTCTCCTCCAGCACGCGACCGGTCCCGTCGAGACGGGCGCCGCGCAGCGCGCTTGTCCCCCAGTCGACGGCGATCAGGTGCGGCACGTCGTGTCCACGATCAGTCCCGGCAGCACCACTCCAGCATGCGCTGCATGAAGCCTTCGCAGGCCGCGACTTGCGAAGCGAGGAGGAACTCGTTGGGCTGGTGCGCCTGGGCGATGTCGCCCGGGCCGCACACCACCGTCGGCACGCCGAGGGTGGAGCGGAAGATGCCGGCTTCGGTGCCGTAGACGACGCTGCCGACCGTATTCGAACCCGACCAGTTGGCGGCCAGCGCCTTGGCCTCCTCATTGCCGGCAGGCGAGAAGCCCACTGTCGAGGAGCGCACGACCGTCTCGATCTCTGCCGACGGATGCTTGGCCTTCATCCTGGGCAGCAGAACGTCCTTCAGCCACTGCTGCGCCTCGTCGCCCAGCGCCGCCAGCGGCCGGTCCGGCAGCTCGCGGTAACCCCACAGGACCTCGCATTCGCGCGCCAGGATGTTGCCCGCCGTGCCGCCCACGATGGTGCCGACGTTGAAGGTCGGCGCCGGCGGCGTGAATTCACTGGTCGGCGGAAATTGCGCGTCGAGCTTGTCCTGCACCGTGTTGAGGTAGTGCACGAACTCGCCGGCGAAATGGATCGCGCTGACACCGAGGTGCGTCATCGAGGAATGCGCCTCGAAACCGGTGAACTTGGTGATGTATATCTGCGCACCCTTGTGGGCGTGCACCACCGTCATCATGGTCGGCTCGCCGATGATGATCGCGCGCGGACGGGGCACCTCCCTGGCCATGGCGGCGGCAAGCGAATGGGCGCCGATGCAGCCCACTTCCTCGTCATAGCTCAGCGCGAAGTGGATGGGCTTCCTGAGCCTGGCCTTCCTGAACTCGGGCACCATGGCGAGCGCGATGGCGTAGAACGCCTTCATGTCGCAGGTGCCGCGGCCGTAGTACTTGCCGCCCTCCAGCGTCAGTGTCCATGGATCGGTGGTCCACGGCTGGCCGTCGACCGGCACCACGTCGGTATGGCCGGACAGCACGACGCCGTCCTTCACGTTGGGACCGACGGTCGCGAACATGTTGGCCTTGGTGCCGTCTTCGCTCGGCACCAGCTTCGAGTCGATGCCGTGTCCCTTGAGGTAGCCCTGGACGTAGTCGATCAGGGCGAGGTTGGAATTGCGCGAGGTGGTGTCGAAGGCCACGAGCCTGCGCAGCATTTCGACTGAATCGACGATCTCTCCGGCCATGATGTCCTTGTTGTACTTAAACCGTGGTGCGACCGATCATGGTCAGGAATTCGCGTCGTGTCTCGCCGTTGTCGCGGAAGGCGCCCAGCATGCGGCTGGTCACCATGGTGACGTCGGACTTGTGCACGCCGCGCGTGGTCATGCACTGGTGCGCGGCCTCGATGACGACGGCGACGCCGCGCGGCTGCAGCACTTCCTGCAGCGTGTTGGCGATCTGCGCCGTCAGCTTCTCCTGGATCTGCAGGCGGTGGGCATAGGCGTCGACCACGCGCGCGAGCTTGCTGATGCCGACGACGCGCTTGTCGGGCAGGTAGCCGACGTGGACGCGGCCGATGATCGGCACCATGTGGTGCTCGCAATGTGATTCGAGGCGGATGTCGCGCAGCACGACGACCTCGTCGTAGCCTTCGACCTCCTCGAAGGTCCGCTGCAGCATGTCGCGCGGATCCTGGTCGTAACCAGCGAAGAATTCCTCGTAGGAGCGCACGACGCGGTCGGGCGTGCCGACCAGACCTTCGCGATCGGGATCGTCGCCGGACCAGCGGATCAGGGTGCGGACGGCGGCCTCGGCCTCGTCGCGCGAGGGACGGGTGAGGCCGGTGGCGAGCGAGACCAACTCGCCCTTCTTCAGCATCTTGTTCATCGTCGTTCCTCTTGGCGGTCTGGCTTCCCTGGTCCCGATCTCAGTTGAGGTTGCGCTTTTCGACCGGCGTATCGAGCGAGAAGACGGGGATCTCGATGTCGAAATTCTCGCCGGACTCACTCACCATCTGATAGGTGCCGCCCATGATGCCCGAAGGCGTCGAGAGCGGCGTGCCGGAAGTGTACTCGAACACATCGCCGGGGCGCAGCATTGGCGTCTTGCCGACCACGCCGGGCCCCTTCACCTCCTGCAGGCGGCCGAGGCCATCGGTGATCTTCCAATGGCGACTGCGCAACTGCACCGTGAAATCGCCCTTGTTTTCAATGCGGACTTGATAGGCCCAGACATACTGAGACTTCGCCGGATCCGACTGATCGGGCAGATATTGCGGCCTGACGGTCACACGAATGGCACGGGTTGTGGCTGTATACATTGCTCGGCAGGATTCCTCGTCTGTCTGACATGGGACGTTCCGGCCAAAAGGTCAAACCCGTGCAGGCGAGTTCGGAGGGATGGCTAGATCGGGAAGATCAGGCAGGTCGTGGTGCCGTGCGCCAGCAGCTTGCCCGAGGCATCGACCAGCCGGCCTTCCGACGTGGCGATGCGCGAGCCGACGTTGATCACCTTGCCCTCGGCGCGGACCGGGCCGGTCTTGTCGGTCATGGCGCGGACGTAGTTCACCTTGATCTCGACCGTGGTGTAGCCGACGCCGGCCTTGAGCGTGGTGTGGATGCAGCAGCCCATCACCGAATCGAGCAGGGTCGCGGCGATGCCGCCGTGCACGCTGCCCAGCGGATTGTAATGATCGAAGACCGGTGTGTAGGCGAACACGACGCGGCCGAACTCGATCTCGCTGAGTTTCATGCCCAGCATCCGCGAGATCGGCGGCGCCGGCAGGCGGCCCTCCAGCAGGCCCTTGAACAGGGTGAGCCCGTCCATGGTGCGGGCCTGGTCCAGCGGCACCACGCCAAATCCGGCATCTGCGGTCATCATCGTCTCCTTCGTCTATTTAGGTGCATATACACATTAAGCCTTTGCCCGGGCAAGCGATGGCGATAATGTTGCGGCCATGTCCGGCACCGCCCCGCTCCGCCTTTCGCCCGCCGAATGCACCTGCTTTCGCGTGCGCGGCGCGGCCCGGCGCGTGACCCAGATCTACAGCCGGCATCTGGCGCCGACCGGCCTGAAAATCTCGCAATTCTCACTGCTGGGTTTCGTGGCAGCGCGCGGTCCGGTGAGCATCACCGAACTTTCCGAAATGCTCAGTACCGATCGCACGACGCTGACCCGCAACCTGCGACCGCTGCTGGCGTCCGGCGTCATCGAGCGCGCCACCGCCGGCGACAAGCGCCGCCACGAGCTGGTCGCGACTCCGGCGGGCCGGGCGCTGTTCAAGCGCGCGTTGCCGCTGTGGTCGGCCGCCGAGCAGGAAGTGCGCGCGGCAATGGGAGCCAAGCTCACCGCCGACCTGCACGGTGCCCTCGATCGCTCGATGGAAAAGCTCGCCGCCCTCTAGAGGTTGGCGTCGAAGAAACCGTATTCGAGGTCCATCGCGCGCGCATAGTTGGCGCGAACCGTCGCGCTGTCCGTGGCGTGCTTGTCGAGCAGCGCCTCCAGCCTCGTCGCCAATGCCTCGAACCCGGGATCGGCGTAAGTCGTCACCCATTCGGCATAGAGCGGCGCCGCGTTGCGGGCCGCCAGCGCGCGGCCGAGGAACGCATAGAGCCGCATGCAGGGCGTCATGGCCGCGATCGTGGCGCCAAGATCGCCGCGCCGCGCCGTCTCGAGAAGAAAGTCGACATAGGCGCGCGTCGCCTCGATCGGCACCACGCCCGACAGATCGACCTGCCAGCGGTCGGCATAGCCCTTGTGCAGCTCAAGCTCGTCGCGCACGCCTGCGATCAGGTCGGCGAAGTCGGCCAGGTCCTCACGCGTCGTGCTGTGGGCGAGACAGAAAGCGTAGGCGCGCGCGAAGGCTTCGAGGAAATAGGCGTCCTGCGCCACATAGCCCTTGAAGCGGTCAACCGGCAGAGACCCATCGCCCAGCCCGCGCACGAAGCCGTGCGCCAGGATGCGTTCCGCTGAAGCGGCGTTGGCCTGCCAGAGAGACTTGGCGAGTAACATATCGGTCGTCGCTTTCATTCTCCTCTCCCCCGCTAGGGTAGGGCAATCGCATATGGCCCAAATTGCCTTGGCAGCTCGCATTCCAAGGGGAAGAGAAAGATCCTTCGCTGCGCTCAGGATGACACTATTGCCGGGATTTACGCACTGCGCCCATGCAAAGGATGGATGTCATCCTGACTTGATTCATATGCGATTGCCCTACCCGCTAGGGGGAGAGGACGGGTGAGGGGGTTACGCAGACCGCCTCCCGCCCCCTCACCTAACCTCTCCCCCTAGCGGGGGAGAGGAATATGACCTCAGCCCCCTAGGGCCTGCACCAGGTCGGCGATGATGTCCTCGTCGTCCTCGAGACCGACCGAGATGCGAACGGTGCCGTCGTTGATACCGAGCTTGGCGCGCTCCTCGGCGCCGATGCGCATGTGGGTCGTGGTCGCCGGATGGGTGACCATGCTCTTGGCATCGCCCAGGTTGTTCGCGATGTCGACGAGCTGCAGGCGGTTCAGCGTCTCGAATGCCGCCCACTTGCCGGCCTTGAGGTCGAAGGTGACGACGCCGCCGAAGTTCGACATCTGCTTGGCCGCGAGCTTGTGCTGCGGATGGTCGCTGCGCCCGGGATAGAGCACGCGTGAGATGGCGGGATGGCCGGCCAGCGCGTCGGCGACACGTCTTGCGTTGGCGCAGTGGCGATCGACGCGCAGGCCCAGCGTCTCCAGTCCCTTCACCAGCACCCAGGCGTTGAAAGGGCTGAGCGACGGGCCGGTGTTGCGGATGATCGGCTGCAGCTTTTCCAGGATGAATTCCTTGGAGCCCAGCACGGCGCCACCCAGCGTCCGGCCCTGGCCGTCGATGTACTTGGTGGCGGAGTGGACGACGATATCGGCACCCCACTCGAGCGGCCGCTGTAGGATCGGCGTCGCAAAGGCATTGTCGAGCACGACCTTGGCGCCGGCCTTGTGCGCGAGATCGCACACCGCCTTGATGTCGACGATGTCGAGCATCGGGTTGCTGGGCGATTCGAACAGCACCGCCTGGGTCGGTTTCGACAGTGCCTTCTCCCAGGCAACGAGATCGCCGCCGTCGACGAACTCGCCCTGGATGCCGTACTTCGGCAGCAGCTCGGCCACGATGTAGTGGCAGGAGCCGAAGAGCTGACGCGCCGCGACGATGCGGTCGCCGGACTTGAGCAGGGCGAGCAGGGAGAAGAACACCGCCGACATGCCGGTCGAGGTGGCGCGACAGGCCTCGGCGCCTTCGAGCGCGGCGAGGCGGTTCTCGAACATGCTGACGGTGGGATTGCCGAAGCGCGAATACTGGTAGTGGTTGCCCTCGCCCTTGAAGGTGGCCTCGGCCTCCTCAGCGCTCGAATAGACGTAGCCCGACGTCAGGAACAACGCCTCCGAGGTTTCGTCGAAGTTGCTGCGCTGCTGGCCGGCGCGTACGGCCCGCGTCTGCGGCCGCCAGCTCTTTGCGTCGGCCTGCGTCTTCTTCCTCGGAATCGATCCGTCCATCGTCCTCTCCCCACGTCGGCGCCCTCCCCTCGAGGACAAGCGCACAACGAAAAAGCCCCCGACCTGGAAGGACGGGGGCTTTTGCGGGCACCTCCGACCTTTTAGCGATGTTTAACGTGGTCGCAAGCCGGTCGGCTCAAATCTCCACGGACCGCCTCTATATAGGCGACGGCAGATGTTCGCAAGGGCTTTTGCGGACCGTGGGTCACCTGACCCGCGGCCCGCAAATGCTACTTCCCTTTCGCCAGCGCCTGCTCGCGCAGCTTGGTGAGCGTGATGCGCGAGGTGAGCGCCTCGGGATCGGTCTTCACATGGACGATCGCGGGCTTGCCCGAAGCCAGTGCGCGCTCGAAGGCGGCCTCGAAGTCGGCCGTCTTCTCCACCGTCTCGCCGTGGCCGCCGAAGGCGCGGGCGTAGGCGGCGAAGTCGGGGTTCTTGAGTTCGGTGCCGTGCACCCGCGTCGGATACTCGCGCTCCTGATGCATGCGGATGGTGCCGTACATGCCGTTGTCGACGACCACGATCACGACATTGGCGCCATGCTGGACCGCCGTCGCGAATTCCTGGCCGTTCATCAGGAAGCAGCCGTCGCCCGCGAACGACACGACCATGCGGCCGGGTTCGGCAACCTTGGCCGCGACTGCCGCCGGCACGCCGTAACCCATGGCGCCGCTGGTCGGCGCGAGCTGGGTCTTGAAGCCGCGATACTGGAAGAAGCGGTGCAGGAAGGCGGCGTAATTGCCGGCGCCGTTGGTGACGATGGCATCGTCGGGCAGGCGCTTGTTCAGCCAGGCGATGACCTCGCCCATGTTCACCGCGCCCGGCAGCGGCCCCGGCTTGATGTTGTCGAGATATTCGGCGTGGCCCGCCGCCGTGGCGGCCTTCCAGCGCTTGCCGTCGACCGGCTTCATCGCCCGGGCAGCGGCGGCGAAGTTCGCCATGCCGCTGTTGATGGGAAGCGTCGCCTGGTAGACGCGGCCGAGCTCCTCGGCGCCGGCATGGACGTGCACCAGCTTCTGCTTCGGCACCGGCAGGTCAATCAGCGTGTAGCCGCCGGTCGTCGCCTCGCCGAGGCGCGGGCCGACGGCGAGGATGAGGTCGCATTCCTTGATGCGCTTGCCGAGGGCGGGGCCGACGCCGACGCCGAGATCACCGACATAATTGGGATGGCGGTTGTCGATCAGGTCCTGGTTGCGGAAGGATGCGGCGACCGGCAGGTCGTTGGCCTCGACGAAAGCCTTGATGTCGGCGCAGGCTTGCGCGCTCCAGCCGCCGCCGCCCACGATCACCATCGGCTTGTGCGCCGCCTCGAGCATCTGGCGCAGCGTCGCCATGTCGGCCGCCGACGGCGCGCCGCGGGCGATCCGATAGGGGCCGGCGTCGGCAACCTCGACTTCGTCGGTCAGCATGTCTTCCGGCAATGCCATCACGACCGGACCGGGCCGGCCGTTCAACGCAGTGTGGAAGGCCTGGCTCACCAGCTCGGGAATGCGGCGCGCATCCTCGACCTGAACCACCCATTTGGCCATCTGGCCGAACATGCGGCGGTAGTCGATCTCCTGAAAGGCCTCGCGGTCGCTGGTCTCGCGCGCCACCTGGCCCACCAGCAGGATCATGGGCGTCGAATCCTGGAACCCGGTATGCAAACCTATGCTGGCATTGGTGGCGCCCGGGCCGCGTGTCACGAAGCAGACGCCGGGCTTGCCGGTGAGCTTGCCGTAGGCCTCGGCCATGTTGGACGCGCCGCCTTCCTGACGGCAGATCACGTAGCGGATCGAATTGCGCTGGGCATAGAGCGCATCCAGTGCCGCGAGATAGCTCTCGCCGGGAACGCCGAAGATGGTGTCGGTTCCGTGAATGCGCAGTTGGTCGATCAGGACTTGCGCGCCACTGCGGCGCGGATGGGCGGTCGACATGTTTTTCCCTTACTTCGTGGGTGAGAAGGCCGTTGGCACCAATATCTTGTTGTTCATGTGCTTCATGAATTCTCGGCTCTTCTGCAAATAGGCCTGCCACGCCGGGTCCGCGGCCATCGCGGCGCGGCGCTTGGTGCGGTCGGCGAGATCGGCGTAGCCCCACATGTGCACGATCTCGTTCACATTGCCGACTTCGGTGGTGAAATATCCGACAAGATTGCCGAGATGTTTCATCTGCACCGCCAGACCTTCCTTTTCGTAGAGCGCGAGAAACTCGCGCAACCTGCCGGGCTGCAATTCGTAAGTTCGATGGTCGACGATCATGGCGCTCTCCCTTTTCCATGCCAATTGTGTGGCTTGCCCGACGCGATCTCAACCCTTGGTGCAAGCGGTGGACTCAGCCGGTGAATCAGCGCATAAGTGCGGCATTGCGACACTGGCCGACGAGCATCATCACGAGTCTCGGCACAGTCGCGGAGCGCGATACCGGCAACGTCTTCCGTGAGATTCTTGGTCACCCGTCAACGGACAACGAAACGCTTGGACACAGTGGTCCAGCAAGCGCGCGCCGGACTCCGCTCAACCCTTCCTCCAGCACAGAGCCTTGAATGAGTCGCAAATTGTTTGTGGGCAACCTGCCCTACTCGGTCACGTCCGAGCGTCTGTCCGAAGCGTTCTCCCAATTCGGGACTGTCAGCTCTTCGAAAGTGATCGCGGATCGCGAGACCGGCCGCAGCCGCGGCTTCGCGTTCCTCGAAATGGAAACCGACGACCAGGGTGCCGCGGCCATGCAGGCCATGAACGGTGCCCTGCTCGATGGCCGCTCGATTGCGGTTCGTGAGGCCGTCGAACGCCAGCCCGGTGGCGGTGGTGGTGGATTTGGCGGCGGTGGCGGTGGTGGTCGCGATGGCGGCGGCTTCCGGCCGCGCGGTCCGCGTCCGCCTTACGGCGGCGGCGGTGGTGGCCGCGAAGGCGGCGGTTACGGCGGTGGCGGCGGCGGCGGTGGTTATCGCGGCGGCGGCGGTGGTGGCGGCTATGGTGGCGGTGGCGGCGGTGGTTATCGCGGCGCACCGTCCGGCCCGAGCGACGGCGGCCCGATGCGCGATCGACGCGCCGACTTCTCCGGTGCGCCGCCCGCTCCCGGCGGTTTTGACGGCGCTCCGGGCGGCGAAGTCGCCAAACCGGCGCGCCGGCGCGATGCACCCGGCCCCGACCGGCGCCGCGACCGCGACTACGAACCGCGCAAGCGCGGCTTCGACGACGACCAATAGACCCCATGCAGTAGACCGCAAGCCGCGGTCGACGGGAACGCCGGAGGTTTTCCTCCGGCGTTTTTCTTTGCGCTTTCCTTTGCCGCGGTGACACCGATGCTATGCTCGCTCTCATTCGACGGGAGGCGGGCATGAAGCGACGGTCGGCGCTTGTGGGCTCCTTGGCGGCAATGGCAACGGCGACGGCTGCCAGGGCCGACACGCCGGTCGACCTGCAACTCGTGCTCGCAGTCGACGTCTCGAGATCGATCGACGAAGTCGAGGCCGAACTCCAGCGGCGCGGCTATGTCGAGGCGCTCACCAACGACCGGATCATCGATGCGATCCTGTCGGGCGAGCACCGGCGTATCGCGCTTTCCTATACCGAGTGGGCCGGCACGCACTACCAGATCGTGGTGATCGACTGGTCGGTCATCGACAGTGCCGCGGCTGCGCGACGCTTCGCCGATAAACTCGCCGAGGCACCCCGCGCGGCACAGAGCTGGACGGCCATCGGCGCCGGCCTCGTTCATGCCGCCCAGCGCTTCGAAGACTCGGGCTTCGTCTCCAAGCGGCGCGTCATCGACATCTCGGGTGACGGTCGCACCAACGACGGCCCGCCGGCCGAGATCGTTCGCGACCGGCTGGTCGCCCAGGGCATCGTCATCAATGGCCTGCCGGTGATGATGAATCGCACCAATTTCGGCCGGCCGCCGGATCTCACGCTCGACAGGTACTATGAGGAGAACGTCATCGGCGGACCCGGTGCCTTCATGATCGTGGCCGACAATTTCGACCACTTCAGCCGCGCCGTGCGGACCAAGCTCGTGCGCGAGATCTCCTCGATCCAGGGCAGCCTCGCCGCACCGACCTGACCGGCCGGCGCAATTTCGCCAACGCAATTTCGCTTGCGCGTTTTCCCTTGGCCGGGCGTGCGCCAAGCCGCATCATCCGGCCGCAATGGACCTTGCGAACGGAGCCCCTTCGATGCTGGCCAACGACCCCGTAACCCAGGCGCGAATCGACCTTACCGCGGCGCTCAGGGCGGCCGCTCGCCATGGCCTGAACGAGGGCGTGTGCAACCACTTCAGCATGACCGTGCCCGGCCGCGAGGAGCTGTTCCTGGTCAACCCGCAGGGGCTGCACTGGTCCGAGATCACGCCGTCCGACATCGTCATGGCCGATGGCGAGGGCAACGTCATCGAAGGCAGACATACGGTCGAGCCTACCGCCTTCTTCATCCACGCCCGCATCCACGCCGGCAACCCGCGCGCCAAGGTCGTGCTGCACACCCACATGCCCTATGCGACGGCGCTCACCTCGATCAAGGACGGCCGCATCGAGATGTGCACCCAGAATGCCTTCCGCTACTGGGGCCGCATCGCCTACGACGACAGGTACGGCGGCGTTGCGCTGTCGAACGACGAGGGCGAGCGCATGTGCCGGGCCATGGGCGACAAGGACATCCTGTTCCTGCGCAATCACGGCGTGATCGTCTCGGGGCCGACCGTCGCGCAGGCCTATGACGATCTCTACTATCTGGAGCGCGCGGCAATGGTGCAGGTGCTGGCCATGCAGACCGGCCGCGAGTTGCACAATATCGACGAGGCGATGGCCGAGCATACGGCCCGGCAAATCGCGGGCGAAGCGCAGCAGGCTTTCCTGCATTTCGAATCGCTGAAGCGGCTGCTCGACCGGGACGAGCCCGGCTGGCAACGACCGACGGCCTAGGAGGACACAATGAGGATCGTACTCGCTCTCATCGCCGTATGGGCGCTCGCGCA
>JACPVT010000059.1 GCA_016191685.1 Rhodospirillales bacterium
ATACCCGGGCGCTCCTCAACGCCTCGCCCCGCTTCTTCGAACCGATCGCCGAGACCCTTAGCGGTGAGATCCCGAGCCCGATCGACCTGCCGCCGGGCTGCCGGTTCGCCGGCCGCTGCCCGCGGGCGGCACCGGACTGCCGTGCGCACGAACCGCCGCTCGCCGCGACGCGCGACGGCCGCGAGGTCGCCTGCCTTCATCCGCTGATCGACTGAAGGTGCTCCTGCAGACTGTGGTTTGCCGCGGCCTGTGGCATACTCGCGCCCCTAAAGGAGTATTGAATGAACAAGTTCGTTTCGGCCGCTGCGGTGGCAATTCTCGCGGCGGCGACTGGCGCCTGCCAGACCGGGCAGCCCAGCGCCCAGGCCATGAACAAGGAATACGCGAATTCCAAAGTCTATATCGGCGCGCTGACCTGCAACGTGAGCGGCAGCACCGGCTATGTCTTCGGCTCGACCAAGGACCTGAGCTGCGTCTACCTCACCAAGGACGGCGTCGCGCAGGCCTACGACGGCAAGATCCACAAGTTCGGCATCGACATCGGCTACACCAAGGCTGCCCACCTGGTGTGGCACGTCTACCAGCTCGGCGGCCTGGTCGGCGACGCCACCAGCACCAACCCCCGGGTCCTGGCCGGCAACTATGGCGGCGAACAGGCCTCGATCGCGCTGAGCTCGAGCGCCGGCGGCAACTGGCTCTACGGCGGCAGCAACAACCAGATCGTCCTGCAGGCGACCCAGCTCCAGGACAGTGGCAACGCAGGCTACAACCTGGCCTACGGCATCGCCGAGATGGGTCTTACGCTCAAGAACTAGACATCACTGCAATCCCCGGAGTACTCGATGAACAAGTGTCTTTCAGCCGCCGCCGCGGTCGCCTTCACTTTGACCGCCGGCGCCTGCATGCAGCAGTCGACGCCGCAACAGCTCAACACCACCAACGCCAATTCCCGCATCTACATCGGTTCGCTCACCTGCAACATCGCGGCCGGCACGGGCTACATCCTGGCCTCGAGCAAGAAGATGGATTGCGTCTTCCTGGGCAAGGACGGTGTTTCCACGGCGCAGTACGACGGCACGATCACCAAGGTCGGCGTCGACATCGGCTACACCAAGGCCGTGCACACGATCTGGCGCGTCTATTCGCTGGGCTCCGAGCGGGCGGCGACCTCGCTGAGCGGCACCTACGTCGGCGAGCAGAGTTCGGCCGCGGCGGGAAGCCAGGCCGGCGGCAACTGGCTCTACGGCGGCGCCAACGCCGAGGTCGGCATGGTGGCGTCCGGCATCGTCAAGGATGCGGGCTACAACCTCGCGGTCGGCGTCGCCGAGATGGACCTGAAGCTTCGCCGCTGAGGCGGATCGCCTAGGCCGTCGCCGCCTGCAGCGCGCAGCCGGCGACGGTGATGCGGTGCATCAGCCGCCGTTCGCCCTGGTAGTCGTTGGCGGCATAGTGCCAGGTGGCGCGATTGTCCCAGAAGGCGATCGAGCCTTCGCGCCAGTGGAAGCGGCAGGTGAACTCCGGCCGCGCCGCATGCTGGTAGAGGTAGTCGAGCAGCGGCTTGCTGTCCTCGACCGACCAGCCCTCGAAATGCAAGGTGAAGGCGCGGTTGACGTAGAGCGCCTTACGGCCGCTCAGCGGGTGCTTGATCACGACGGGATGCACGACGTCGTCGCCGACCAATTCCTGGTTGCCGTAGCGGCTGGCGCCCTCGGGATTGCGGTCGTTCACTCCACCCTTGCCGAAGATGTGTGCCGAACCGTGGACCGCGCGTAGACCCTCCAAGGTGTGCCGCAGGCCGGGCGAAAGCGCCTCGAAGGCGCGGTACATATGTTGGCGAACAGCGTGTCGCCGCCTTCCTCCGGCACCTCGCGCGCCAGCAGGATCGAGCCCATCGCCGGCTCGGGATCGTAGCTGTGGTCGGTATGCCAGCCGCCGCCGATATTCGTCTTCTGCTCGGGCTCCTTCCTCACCTCGGCGATCTCGGGATGGCCCGGCGCGGCCTTGAAGAAGCGATTGACGTCGATCGGGCCCCAGCGGCGCGCAAAGGCGATGTGCTGCTCGGGCGTCAGCTTCTGGTCGCGGAAGAACACGACGCCGTGCTCGACGAAGGCGCGCTGCACCTCGTCCCACTGGCGGTTGCTCATGGCATTGAGATCGACGCCCAGCACCTCGGCGCCGCAGCCACCGGTGAGCTTGTGCACCTGTACGGTTTCGTAGGCCATGTCGGATCCTCCTCGGAAAAGTCTAGCGCGTCTGCACGCCGAGCAACAACAGCGCAGCCGACAGCGTGACGACGCTCGCCGCGGTCGAGATCACCACGGCATTGGTCGCGCGCGCGACGCCGGTGTCATACATCTGCCCGATCAGGTAGACATTGGCGCCGGCCGGCATTGCGGCATTGAGCGTCGCCACGGTAAGCCACAGTGGATCGAGCGGAAACAGGTAGCGTCCGATCGTCCAGACCAGGGCCGGCAGCGCCATCAGCTTGAAGACCGAGGCGACGGCCGCCGGTTGCCAGTGACCCTTGAGGCCGACATGGGCAAGCGACGCGCCGACCATGATGAGGCCGCAGGGCGGTGCCGCCGCCGCGAGCGCCTGCAGAACACGGTCGATCACGACCGGGGTGGCGAGGCCCGGGACGTGCGTCGTCAGCACACCCCACAGCAGGCCGGCGAAGATGGCCGGAATGACCGGATGCTTCAGCATCGAGAGCGCGGCGCTGCCCAGCCGGCCGAGCAGCCGGCGGCGCGCGCCGCCCGGGGCGTCCATCTCCATCAGGAAGCAGGTGAAGGTGAGCAGGATCAGCGAATGCACGCTGATGATCATCAGGAGCGGCACCAGACCCTTCTCGCCGAAGGCGTAGGTGATGAAGGGAATGCCGATGCCGACGCCGTTAGAGAAGGTGCCGGAGAGCGCGAACATCGCGCGGTCGCCCAGGCCTTGGCCGCGCAGGTGGCCGAGGCCCATCAGCACGGCATAGAGCGCGAACACCGCCGTGAAGAAGACCAGCAGGATGTCGGGCTCGAGCGTCTCCAGCCGCACCTTGGCCATGGAGCGGAAGAGCAGCGCCGGAAACAGTGCGTAGAAGGTGACGCCTGTCAACCCGCGCAGCCCCTCGGTGCTGAGCAGCGACGAGCGGCCGATCATCCAGCCGACCAGCACCATGCCGAACACCGGCACGATGATGTCGACGATCGCGCTCATCGTCTTGCGGACCGCGGGCCTCTGGCCCGCTCTTGTTCATGAGCGCGCAGGATGCGCGCGGTCCGGAAGAGCATGACGCGAGGGCTACGCCGCCATCGCGAGGTTGCTGTAGCGCGTCAGGTGGTGCTGCTGGTTGCCGAACATCAGGTCGATCATGGTCAACCGCTTGAAGTAGTGGCTGACCGAGAGTTCGTCGGTGACACCCATGCCGCCGTGCATCTGCACCGCACTCTGGCCGCAGAACTTGCCCGACTTGCCGATCTGAACCTTGGCGCCCGAGGCGGCCTTGGCGCGCACGACGGGATCCTTGTCGTCGATCTTGAGCGACGCCATCAGGGTCATCGAGCGCGCTTCCTGGGCGTTGGTGAAGCAGTCGACCATGCGGTGCTGCAACACCTGGAACTTGCCGATCGGCACGCCGAACTGTTTGCGGGTCTTGATGTATTCCAGCGTGGCCGCGTTGATCGCGTCCATGCAGCCCGTGGCCTCGGCGCAAAGCGCCACGATGGCGCGGTCGACGCCGTCCTCGACGACAGCAAAGCCTTCATCGACCTTGCCCAGCACCGCGTCGGCGCCGACCGAGACCTTGTCGAAGGTGAGTTCCGAGGCGCGCAGTGCGTCCTGGGTCGGGTAGTCGCGACGTGAAAGTCCCTTGGCCTTGCCGTCGACGATGAAGAGCGTGAGGCCCTTGGGCTCGCGCGCGCTGCCGGCGGTGCGGGCAAGCACGATGATGTGGTCGGCGGAGGCGGCGTTGTAGACCACGCCCTTGTGGCCGCTGAGTGACCAGCCGGCGCCCTCCTTGGTGGCCTTGAGCGAAACATCGGCAAGGTTGTAGCGGCTCTGGCGCTCGAGCCAGGCCAGCGCGAACTGCTTCTTGCCCTCGATCATCGGCGCCAGCAGCGCCTCCTTCTGAGCCTTGGAGCCCGAGCGGGCGATCATGCCGCCGCCCAGCACGACCGTCGGCAGGAACGGCTCCAGCACCAGGCCTTTGCCGAACTGCTCCATCACGATCATGGTCTCGATCGGGCCGCCGCCGTAGCCGCCGTCCTCTTCCGAAAACGACATGCCGAGCCAGCCCAGCTCGGCGAACTGCGCCCAGTTCTCGGGCAGCCAGCCGCGCTCCGTCGCCGCGATCTTGCGGCGGGCGTCGAACGCGTACTTGTCGCGCACGAAACGCTCGGCCTGCTCCTGCAGCTGCTTCTGCTCGTCGGAAAGGGACAGATCCATGGTTCTCCTCCGGAATTCTTTTGTGCCTTATAGCGCAAAGCGTTACAGGCCAAGCACCATCTTGGACACGATATTCTTCTGAATCTCGGTGCTGCCGCCGTAGATGCTGGTCTTGCGCATGTTGAAGTAGCGCGGCGCGGCGGGCGGCGCGTGATCGGGGCCGACCGGCGTCTCGTTGGTGTCGTGGAACAGCATGCCGGGCTGGTACGGCGCCGCGTACTCGCCGACCGCCTCCATGGCCAGTTCCGCGATGCGCTGCTGGATTTCGGAGCCGCGCACCTTCAGCGTCGAAACCTCCGGACCCGGCGCGCCGCCCAGCGCCATAGTCGAGAGTGCCCGGAGCTCGCTCATCTCCAGTGCCTGCACCTGCAGATCGACGTCGGCGATTTTCTCGGCCATCGACGGATCGTCCCTCAGAGAATCAGTGGCGATCGCGCGCAGCATGCCGACGCCGCGCTTCGACGCCGGCACCTCGGCAATGCCCAGCCGCTCGTTGGCGAGCAGGAACTTAGCGCAGGTCCAGCCCTCGTTCTCCTTGCCGATCAGGTTGGCGACCGGAACTTTTACATTGTCGAGGAACACATCGTTCACCGCATGGGCGCCGTCGAGCATGATGATCGGCCGCACAGTCACTCCTGGCGTCTTCATGTCGATCAGCAGGAAGGAGATGCCCTCCTGCGCCTTGGCCTCGGTGTTGGTCCGCACCAGGCAGAAGATCCAGTCGCCCCAATGGGCGTACGAGGTCCACGTCTTCTGGCCGTTCACGATGTAGTGGTCGCCCTCACGCACCGCCCTCGTCCGCAGGTTGGCGAGATCGGAACCGGCGCCCGGCTCGGAATAGCCCTGGCACCACGAAACCTCGGAGGAACGAATGCCGGGCAGGAAACGCTCCTTCTGCTCGTCGTTGCCGAAGGTGTAGATCACCGGGCCGACCATCTTCACGCCGAACGGGATGATGCGTGGCGCACCCTCCTCGGCCAGCACGTTCTCGAACAGGAAGCGCTCGGTCACGCCCCAGCCCGGGCCGCCGTATTTCTTGGGCCAGGTGTAGGCGAGCCAGCCCTGCCGGCCGAGCGCCTGCTGCCACACGACGTGGTCGTCGCGGTCGAAGTGCTTGCCCGAGAAGGTCTTTTCCCTGGTCGCGGGCGAGAGGTTCTTGCGCGCGAAGTCCCGTACTTCGTCGGCGAAGGCCTTGTGTTCGGGTTTGAGTGCGAGATCCATCTTACAGGCCCAACACCATCTTGGAGATGATGCCCTTCTGGATCTCGTTGCTGCCACCGTAGATCGTGGTCTTGCGCGTGTTGAAGTAGCGCGGCGCCGCGAGATGGGCGTACTCCGGTCCGACCGGTGCCTCGTTGGTGCCCTGCCACAGCAGACCGGGCAGGTAGGGCGCGGAATATTCGCCGACCGCCTCCATGGTGAGCTCGGTGAGGCGCTGCTGGATTTCCGAGCCGCGAATCTTGAGGCCCGACACTTCCGGGCCGGGCTGGCCACCGTGCGCCATCGACGACAGCACGCGCAGTTCGGTGTACTCGAGCGCCGTCACCTGGATTTCGAGATCGGCGATCTTCTCGGCGAAGCTCTTGTTCTCGATCAGCGGCCGGCCGTTGTCCTGTTCGGCCCGCGCGATGTCCTTCAAGGCCTCGACGCCGCGCTTGGACTGCGGCACGGCGGCGATGCCCAGCCGCTCGTTGGCGAGCAGGAACTTGGCGCAGGTCCAGCCCTCGTTCTCCTTGCCGACCAGGTTGGCGACCGGAACTTTTACATTGTCGAAGAAGACCTCGTTCACCTCGTGGCCGCCATCGGCCATGATGATGGGCTTCACCGTGATGCCCGGCGTCTTCATGTCGATCAGCAGGAAGGAGATGCCCTCCTGCGGCTTGGCCTTGGGGTCGGTGCGAACCAGGCAGAAGATCCAGTCGGCCCAGTGGCCCATCGTGTTCCAGGTCTTGGACCCGTTCACGATGTAATGGTCGCCGTCCTTCTCCGCCTTGGTGCGGAGCGAGGCGAGATCGGAGCCCGAGCCCGGCTCGGAGTAGCCCTGGCACCACCACACCGTGCTGAGGCGGATCGGGTCGAGATACTTCGCTTTCTGCTCCTCGTTGCCGAAGGTGTAGATCACCGGCCCCACCATCTTGGTGCCGAACGGGATGATGCCGGGCGCGTATTCCTCGGCGCAGATATTCTCGAAAATGTAGCGCTGGGCCGGGGTGAAGCCCGGGCCGCCGTGCTTCTTGGGCCACGTGTAGACCAGCCAGCCCTTCTTCCCGAGCGCCTGCTGCCAGCGCATGTAGTCGTCGCGGCCAAGGTGCTTGCCGTTCTTCACCTTGTCGCGCACGTCGGCCGGCAGGTTGGCTTTGACGAAGGCGCGCACCTGGTCGGCGAATTTCTGTTCTTCAGGCGTGAAAGCGAGGTCCATCAGTCCCTCCCGGGCCGGGTTTTCGATTTGCCGGGAGTTTAGCGGCGAGCCCGGTCGGGACAAGCACCGCGCAACCGGCAGGCGGCTTGATGCGCCGCGAAGCGGAACAAGTTTACGTGGCAAAATGGTTACGTCATGATCGGTAAGTCTCCGTGCCTTACGCTTTTAGGGCGACGCAGTAGTAATGTGAATCCATGTCACGACTTGGCGCCTTGGCAGCAACGATAGGAATTTTGGCTGCGACAGCTTTGGTCATGGCAACATTGGGCTTTTTTTCGATGACGGCTGGCGTTGCGCTGGAAAGTTCATCGAGGACGAATTGGCCCAGCGTCTATCAGTTTCGATTGTACTCGGCGTTCTACTACGCGGGTCATTCGCAGTTGGTCGATAGCCTTTCCTGCAATGCGGCCGCCAGCGAATTGATTCGCAACCCGGGCTACGCACCAATTGTAAGCGGCGATGGCCGGCGGCTTTCGCCACATCCGGTGGATTGTGTGCTGCCAACCGGATACCCGACCGTTGTGGGTTGGTGTCCTTGGGTGCTCCAATTCTCTGGCGCCTGCTGGTCCATCGCGTTTCGAGACGACGTATTGCAGCTACCCGGCTTCAAGGAGGGCCTCATTGAGTTCATCGGCGACTCCTGTAGTGTCAACGAGCGCAACGCACGGGAAATCCTGCAGCGCATAGACAACTCAAAGGAATACCTGCCGCCGACGATGCGCAGCTCCTACTGTGCAAGCCCGCGCTCAACCGTGATCTACTTCGTGAACGACCGCGGAGACGTAACGAGCGTGATGAATAGGATCTCTTGGCTTTTCTAACCAGAAATGGTGACCGATCTATTCAAGGCACCAGAAATGCCCCGCCTTCAATCTCTCGAAGGCGGCGTCGCTGAGGCCCGCCTCGCGACCGCGGCTCAGTCCATGACGCCGTAGCGTTCCGGCCGCAGGGTCACGGCGAGTCCCTCGCGCATCGCCTCGCCGCGCTCCATACGGCGCCGATTGTCATCGGCGACGGCGCGGTAGTGGGCAAGCGCCGCGCGATCGTCGAGAGACGCGGTGTCCTTGCCGACACGCAGCGACAGCAGTCGCCGCCTGAGATCGCGCACGACGGCCTCGTCCCAGAACGAAGCATTCATCTCGCAATGGCCATTGAGCGAGAACGCATGCAGGTTACAGGAGCCGATCGTGGCCCAGGCATCGTCGACCAGCATCGCCTTGGCGTGGACGTAGATCGGATCGGAGTCGCCCGCGTCACGACCGGCAATGCCCGTCATCAGAAAATTCGGATGGCGCGCCAGGAGCTCCATACCCTCGAAGCGCGACCGTTCGGCCGGGTTCAGGCGTGCGGCGAAGACGTATTTTTCCGGAACGGTCGGGACCAGCAATACGACATCGACGCCACGCTCGAGCGCACGCGCCAGGGGCGCCGCAACCTCCATGATCGGAATCGACTGGTTCTCGAGATAGATCGTGCTCCGGGCGGCGTCGATCGCGCGCACGTACTGCTCGGCAATCGAACGCTCGCCGTCGGCAATGTCGAACGGCTGCCCGCCCGGCGCCGGGTGGCCATCCCTGTAGCGGCCGGCGTGCATCATGCGCTGAATCTGCACGGGGATGGCGCCGCGCGGCGCCGAGGGCTGCTGTGGGAACGGCAGCAAGTCCGTCGTGGCGCAATTCCAGTTGCCGTCCGGCGCCCCGCGTTCGCTCGCCTCGTTCCAGCGCTGCACGAAGTTGTGCCCGACGTCGATCGCGGCAGGGCCGTCGATCTCCAGATACAGATCGTGATGATGCGACGACCGCGCCGTCAGGTTGATGCCACCCAAGAAGGCGGTCTCCGATGGCAGGCCGGCATCGATCACCCAGCTCTTCTGATGCTGGCAGAACCGGTCGATCGCGCGATCCCAGCGGATCTTGATTTGGGGCGCGCGCGCCCGGATCAGCTCGCGATCGTCAGGCGTACCGCGGAACATGATCGGATGGTCGCCCGCTTGCGGATTGGGCCGCCATACGAGCAAACGCACGTCGACGCCGCGCCGGGTGGCGCGATCGAGCAGATCGAACACCGAGCCCCGGCCCGGAAAGGTGAAGTCGCGGCCAAGGAAGGCAACCGTGATCCAGAGACTCTGGCGGGCGCCTTCGGCAGCCTCCCCCAGCCGCGCGAATATTTCCCCGCTGTCGACAAGGGGGCGAACCCTGTTGCCTTCGCGGACTGGATAGGAGCCCGAGACGGCGCCCGGAATGTAGTACTCTTGCATCAGGACGGGACGATCAGTGCCTTGTCCGCCTTCAATTTCTCGATGGCGGCGTCGCTCAGGCCCGCCTCGCGCAGCACCTCCACCCCGTCGCCGCCGATGCGCGGTGCGTGGCGGCGGAATTCGGTCTTGGTTTTCTCGAAGTCGAGCGGGCTGGCAAAGGTCGTGATCGGTCCCTCGGTCGGATGCTCGCGCTCGGTGAAGAAGCCGGTCGCCTTGAGGTGCGGGTCGTCGAACGCCACGTCTTGCCGAACAGATGCTCGGTCAGCCAGAACGAAGCCAGCGTCTCCAGCATCGGCACCTCGATCATCTGGCCCTCGCCCGTGCACTTGCGATGATAGAGCGCGGCCAGCACGGCGATGCAGAGATGAAGCCCCGTCGTCTTGTCGGCGATCAAGCTCGGCATGAAGCGCGGCGGCGCGCCGTCGACGCGCGACTGCAGCGAAGCCGCCCCGCTCACGCCCTGCACCAGATCGTCGAAGGCGGGCTTGTGGCCGTACGGTCCCTTGCGCGCATAGCCCAGCGAATAGGCGTAGATGATCGAGGGATTGATCTTCTTCAGGTCCTCGTAGCCCAGCCCCAGCCGTTCGATCGCCTGCGGGCGGCTGTTGTGGATGAAGAGGTCGGCGGTCCCGATCATGTCCTTCAGCACCGCGACGGCTTCGGGCTTCTTGAGGTCGAGGCAGATCGAGCGCTTGTTGCGGTTGGCCGCCATGTAGATCGGGCCCATGTCCTTGTCGCGGCCCATCACGCCGCCCGACAGCCGCAGCAGATCGCCCTCCGGCGGCTCGACCTTGATCACGTCGGCGCCCATGTCGGCCAGATGCTGCGTGGCGAACGGCCCCAGCAGCACCGCCGTCAGATCGATCACCCGCACGCCCGTCAATGGTCCCGGCATTCCTCTCCCCGCCTCTTCATTCTCGGTCCGGCGCGCACTATGGCATAGCTCGCCGGGCTAAGGCATGTTGCCGGCCCCGAACGGAGAGAAGAGCTGCAATGTCCGGAGCGTTGGACGGCCTGTTGGTTGTGAGCGTCGAACAGGCGGTGGCCGCCCCCTATTGCGCGGCGCGGCTGGCCGACGCCGGCGCCCGCGTCATCAAGATCGAGCGGCCCGAGGGTGATTTCGCGCGCGCCTACGATGGCTACGTGAAGGGCGAGTCGAGCTACTTCGTCTGGCTGAACCGCGGCAAGCAGTCGGTGGCGCTCGACTTCAAGAGGCCTGAGGATCTCGCCCTTCTCCATCGCATGATCGCCAGGGCCGACGTGCTGATCCAGAACCTGGCGCCGGGTGCGGCCGAACGCGCGGGCTTCGGTTCGGCCACCATGCGCGCCCGGCACAAGCGCCTGATCACCGTCGACGTCTCGGGCTACGGCGACCACGGCCCCTACAGGAACCGCCGCGCCTACGATCTTCTGGTCCAGGCCGAGAGCGGCCTCGCCTCGATCACCGGCACCGCCGAGGCGCCGGGCCGCGTCGGTATCTCGGCCACCGACATCGGCACCGGAATGTATGCCCACGCCGCCGTCCTCGAAGCGCTGCTGGCGCGCCACAAGACCGGCGAAGGCCGCGCCATCTCGGTCTCGCTGTTCTCCTCCATGGCCGAGTGGATGACGGTGCCGCTGCTCGCCATGGACTACGCCGCCTACGAGTGGCCGCGCCTTGGCCTCACGCACCCGTTCATCGCGCCCTACGGCGTCTATCCCAGCGCCGACAAGGTGCCGCTCCTGATCTCGATCCAGAACGATCGCGAGTTCGAGCGTCTCTGCCACGGCGTGCTCGACCGGCCGGGGCTGGAGAAGGACCCGGACTACGCCACCAACAAGGCGCGCAACTCGCGGCGCGACGCCACCAACGCCATCGTCGCCAAAAGCTTTGCCGCCCAGAGCTTCGAGGCTTTGGCCGCGAAGCTCGATGCCGCGCAGATCGCCTGGGCGCGCGTGAGTTCGGTCGGCGATCTTTCAAAGCATCCGCAGCTCCGCCGCACCGTCTTCACTTCGAACAAGGGCGAGGTTTCCATCCCTGCCCTCGCCGCCTCCTACGAGGGCGAGCCCGAGCGGCTGGGCGACGTGCCCGCGCTCGGCCAGCACACCGCCCAGGTCCGCCGCGAGTTCACCTGATGGACCGCCTGCTGACCGGCCTGCGCCTTGCGGGCTATGGCGCGGCCTATTTCTTCGCCGCCGGCGCCTTCATGAGCTACTGGCCGGTGTGGCTGCGCGACCGCGGCGTCACCGACACCGAGATCGGCACGCTCTTTATGTCGCGCCAGATCGTCTCGGTGATCGCCACGCTCTCCGTCGGCTGGATCGCCCATCGGCTGGGCGGCCCGCGCGGCGTGATGGTGACCTTGGGCCTCGCGGCGGCCGTAATGATCGTTGCCTATGATTTTTCAACCTCGTTCCTCGCGATCTTCGCCGTCACCATGATCTGGGGCTTCATGTGGTCGCCGCCGATGCCGCTCTACGACGGCGTGCTGGTGACCGAGACCAAGCGCCGCGGCCTCGACTATGCGCGCGTGCGCATGTGGAGCTCGGTGGCATTCATCGGCGGCACCTTCGTGGCCGGCATCGCCGTCGACCGCTACGGCCCGCCCTGGGTGCTCTATGTCGGCATGGCGACCATCGTCCTGCTGGCGCCGTTCGCGCTCCTGCTGCCGGCGGCGCCCGCACGCACGCCGGGTACCGAACACGCCCACGTCGCCTTCAAGGTCGGCGACCTCCTGCGCCAGCGGCCGTTCCTGCTGTTCCTCATGGCCACCGGCCTCTGCGCCGCCAGCCACTCCGTGCTCTACAGCTTCGGCACGCTGACCTGGCGCGCCGCCGGCATCGACGACATCACCATCAGCGCGCTGTGGGCGGAGAGCGTCGCCATAGAAATCGTGCTGATGCTGTTCGGCGGCTGGCTGCTGGCGAGGGTGGGAGTCTGCGGCCTGATCGGGCTCGGCCTCGCAGCCGGCATCGTGCGCTGGACGTCGATGGCCTTCACGACCGAGCTCTGGGCGCTGGTGCTGCTGCAGGCGCTCCACTCCTGCACCTTCGCCGCGAACCATCTCGGCGCCATGGCCTTCCTGCAGCGCGCCCTGCCGGCGCACGGTGCCGCGATCGGCCAGAGTCTTTATTATGCGCTGGGCACCGGCGCCACGCAGGCGCTGGTCTACCAGTTCTCCGGCCTGCTCTATTCGCAATACGGCCAGCACGCGTTTCTCGCCATGACCCTGGTCAGCGCCGTCGGCATGTGTGCACTGCTGCTGCTCGCCCGCACCTGGAAGGGCGGGCTGCTGGTGGGCGAACCGAAACCAACTCCGTCGTCCTGAGCGAAGCGCCGAAGGCGCGCAGTCGAAGGACCTCTTTTCCGGCGCACGATGGGTCGAAGCGAAAACAGGTCCTTCGACTACGCTGCGCTCCGCTCAGGACGACGGGACTTAAGTTCCGAATTCATCCCGCTCCAGCGCCGCCGGGACGACGGCTTACTCCTGCGGATAGCGCCACGGCTTGT
>JACPVT010000060.1 GCA_016191685.1 Rhodospirillales bacterium
GCCCTTGGTGACCGAAGGGTAGAGATAGCCGCTCACCTGACCGCGCCCGGTGAGCGAATCGCGGATCGCCTGGGGCGAGTCGCCGTTGCCCTTGATCTCGATGCCCATGATGCTGAGCTTGCCGTCGACCGCGACGCCCAGGGTGTCGTTGCCGAAGGTGTTGGTGCCGGCCGTGCCGCGCATCATTTCTCCAAGATAGATCCCCTGCAGGCTGCCGTGGAGGTCGACCGCGAGTGTCTGCCTGGACGCATCCACCGTGCCGGCGAAGTCGACGGCGCCGCCATAGAACTGTCCGGTGAGTTTGGCGATCCTGAAGACGCCGTTCCTGAGAGTGGCCGACAGATCGGCATAGGTTACCTGGACCGGGCCAACCGCGATCGCACTGGTGAAGAGCGTCAGGGTGGCATCGAAAGCGCGCAACGCCGACAAGTCGATGGCCTTGGCGGTGGTCGCACGCGCGACGGGCGCCGGCACCTGGCCCGGTGACGGCGGCCGCGGCGCCGTCGAGGTGCCGGGCGCAGCCGGGGGCGCGCCGTCGGCGGCCACGCCCAGCCATTTGTCGAAGTCGAGCGTGCCTGGAATTTTCAGGGTCGCGGTGATGTTCGGCCGGGCACCGAGTGTCGCGTCGATCCTGCCCGACATCACCGTCGTCAGCGCCTGCAGGTCGCCCTCGAAGCTCGCGCGATCGGCGTTGCCCTTGAAGCTGCCGGCGGCGGAAATCGCACCCACGCCGCTCTGGTTGCGACCGGTCGCCACCGACACCAGCCGGCTCGCGTCCACCGTCTTGAAATCGAAATTCGCAAAGTCGAACCGGTATTTGTCACCCGGCACAAAGCTGCCGGACGCATGGGCAGTGGCACCCAACAGGGTGACGGCGACATTGCGCAGCGTGAGCGCGCCCAGCGTTCCCGCCACGCTGCCATTGGCCGACGCCGCACCGATCTTGCCGTTGAGGAACTTCGGCAGCGCGGCGTAGTCGAGCAGGCGGTCGACGTCCGGCGCCGCGACGTTGAACGTGACGTCGAAGCGCGGCGAGGTGCCGAAGTCGCTGACCTGACCGCGCAGATCCGCCTTGGCGCCCAGCAGGTCGGCGACCTTGAGGCCGTTCAGCTTGAGGAGCGGGCCCTGCACGACAACATCCGCCTCGGCGCCCTTCAGGGGTTGGCCGCGGTAGACGAGGCTGGCGATCCTGGCTTTCAGCCCAAAGCTCGGTGCCGTCGGATCAGCCGGAGCCGTGGCGACCGCAGGCGTCGTTGCGACGGCTGGCGTCGCGGCGGGCAACGTAGCTGCCAGTCCCGTCGCCGGTTCGGGCAGATAGCCATCGAGGTCGAAGCGGTCGATCTGGATTTGCGCCGCCACCACGATCGGCACGCCGAGCGTGAGCGTGGCGCTGCCGGTCGCTGCGGTGCCGTCGAGGGCGAAGGTGGCTTCGTTCACCTGGACCTTGTCGGCTGCCGACGCGATCCTGCCGTGACCGCTCAGGGTCTGAAGACGGCCCGCCGGCACGCCGGACGTGTCGATCCCGAGCCACTTCAGCGTCTCGCGCAGCCTCGGGCCGCTCAGATTGAATTCGCCGCCGGCGGCGGGCTTGGCGGGATCGCCGGTCGACGCCGTGGTCGCGCGCAAGGTCATGTCACCCGGCAGCACGGCCTGCAGGCGCGGCAGCGAGACGACTCCCTTGCGAATGTCGACGGCCAACGACAAGTCGCGGATCGCATCCTTGCGGTAGACGAGTTCGGCCACATCGATCGCCACCGACACGCCGAGTTCCGGCGGAAACGGCGACAAGGCGGCGGGCGCCGCAGGCTTCGCGACGGCCTTCGATGCGGGCTTCGGCGGCGCGACCAGACCGGGCTGGGCAAGCAGGCTCATCCACTTGTCGACGTCGACCCTGGCCAACGCCACGCGACCGTCGAGCAGCAGCGCGGGCTTTGCCGACAGCGCGAGCGAGCCTGTGGCGATCTCCTGCCCGATCGTCATCTTGAAGTCGCGGATGGCCACCCGCTCCGGCGACACCTCGACGCCGCCGTCGAACTCGAACCGGCCGATGACGGAGGAGTCGAAGACGGGTTTTGCCTGACCGGAGACGGTGACGAGCGCAGCGATGAAGTCGGTCAACAGCCCCGTGGCCACCGAAAGGTGGCCGTCGATCCGCCCGTCCGGGCCGAAGCCGGACCAGTGGCCGACGAAGCCCAGCTTGCCGCTGGCGACCTCCAGCGTCGCCGCCACGTGGCTGCCCTTGTCGGTGGGCGAACCGACCTTGACGTCGAGTGTCAGGGGAACGCCGTTCACGGTCGCGGTTCCGGCAATGGTGAACGGCCCGTCGAACGATCCCACCGAAGCCTGCGCACGGACCTGTTCGGCAACGGTCGTCTTTCCGGTCCGGGGGTCGGTGTAGGTCAGCGTGCCGCGGATGATGGCGAGCCGTCCGATCGCGAGATGAAAACCGGCAGCCGGCGCGCCCGCCGGCTGGGCAGCACCAGCGCCTGGCGTGAACTCCCAGTTGGGTTTCCCGCTGGCGTCAGCTTCGAGCACGATGGTCGGACGAATGAGGACCAGCGTGCCGACCTCGATCCGGCCCTGCAGCAGAGCCAGCAGCGAGGGCCTCACCACCACCCGCCGCACATCGAGCATCTGCGCGCCCTTGGTGCCGACGGCATTGGCGAAATGAACCTGACGGGCGGAAATGCCGGGCGACGGATACATCGAGAGCTCGATCGGCCCATCGATCACCAGTTCGCGCCCCGTGGCATCCTTGACGGCCGCGATCATGGCCGGCTTGAAGGCCTGCATGTCGACGAGATAGGGCAACGCGCTCCAGGTAAGCGCCAGCACGCCGACGACGGCGGCCGTCCACACCATCCACTTTCGAAACCGCAGGGCCATGGCCTCTACCAACGCGCGAAGGCGCTCAGGGTTCGCGGAGAACGCCGTTTGCCAGCGCGAATTTACCACCTTTGCACGCCGATCCTGAACCCGGAAAGGCTGTTATCCTGCTGGCGGAACAAGGCGGCAGAGGAACGGAAGATGGACGATATTGCGTTCGGATTTCAGGCGGCGCCGGCCAGCGACGTGCACAAGTCCGATCAGGCGCTCTACCGTGAAGTCATGGCGGACTGCGCGCTCGGCCACAAGCTCGGCTTCGACGCCGCCTGGCTGCTCGAGCATCATTTCAGCGACTACTATCCGACTCCCAGCCCGTTGCTCTTCATGGCGCACATCGCGGCGGCCTTTCCCGATCTTTCGCTCGGCACCTCAGTGCTGGTGCTGCCCTGGTACCACCCGCTGCGGCTGGCCGAGGAAATCGCCATGCTGAACAGCATGACGCGCGGCACGCTGCATCTCGGCATCGGTCGCGGCACCGCCAGGATGGAGTACGATGCCTACAATGTCGACATGAACGAAGCCCGCGCCCGCTTCGCCGAGGAAGTCTGCCCGCGCTATTCCACCGCCATGCGCAGGACACAGGCGGCCTGAGCCGCACATCGTTTCGTTTGTTTCTTCAGTGACGCTGCCGCCTTATTTCGAACTACAACACTGCCGGGAATCGGGTGTGCACGAATGAAACTATCGTCACACACCGGGCGTTGTAGACTTTGCTGAGGACTCCCGGAGCCCGCCTCGGGGTCGAGTGTAAGGGCAGAGACATGCGTTCGAGGGACCTGATCGGCTGCGTAGTCGCCGCGATGCTTTGCTCGAGCGGGACCGCCGTCGCGCAGAAGAGCGGCGGCGTGCTCCGCATGTTCCATCACGACAATCCGCCCAGCACTTCGATCCACGAGGAATCGACCCTCTCGACCGTCGTGCCCCTCATGCCGGTGTTCAACAACCTCGTCCTGTTCGATCAGGCAAGGGCCCAGAACAGCGAGCAATCGATCGTCCCCGACCTCGCCGAGTCGTGGAACTGGAGCGAGGACGGAACCGAACTCACCTTCAAGCTGCGCAAGGGTGTGCGCTGGCACGATGGCCGGCCCTTCACGGCCAACGACGTCGAATGCACCTTCAACCTTCTGACCGGCCGCGGTCGCGACAAGCTGCGCCGCAACCCGCGCGCCGCGTGGTACCGCAACATCAACTACATTCACAGCAGCGACAGCCACGAGGTCACGATCTACCTCAATCGGCCGCAGCCGTCGCTTCTGTCGTTGCTCGCCTCGGGCCTCTCGCCAATCTATCCCTGCCACGTCCCGCCCAACCAGATGCAGACGCGACCCGTCGGAACAGGCCCGTTCAGGTTCGACTCGTTCGTGCCGTTCGAACGCATCAAGCTGGTGCGCAACCCGGACTACTGGAAGCCGGACCGGCCCTATCTCGACGGCATCGAGTTCACCATCGTCACAAGCTCCCAAACGGCGCTGCTGAGCTTCATGGCCGGCCGCTTCGACATGACCTTCCCCTGGGAGGTGACGGTTGCGCAGCTCAGGCAGACGCGCCGGTCGAAGGTAGTCTGCGAAACCACATCGATGAACAACAGCACCAGTCTCCTGGTGAATCGCAACGCCCCGCCCTTCGACAATCCCGACATCCGCCGGGCGCTCACGCTGGCGCTCGATCGCAGGGCCTTCATCGCCACCCTGAACGAAGGCGAGGGCGAGATCGGCGGCAGTCTCCAGCCGCCGGGAGATGGGCAGTGGGGAATGCCGCCCGACAGGCTGGCCGCGATCGACGGTTACGGACCCGACGTCGAACAGAACCGCGAACAGGCCCGCGCCCTCATGGCCAGGGCAGGCTACGGCCAGAACAGGCGGATGCCGATGAAGATCGCGACGCAGGGCGTCTCGCTCTACAAGAACCCGGCTCAGATACTGATCGACCAACTCAGGGAAATTAATATTCAGGCGACGCTCGACGTCGTCGAGACCTCGCACTGGTTCACCCGGCTCAACCGCCGCGACTACTCGCTTGCCGTCAACAGCACGGGCAACGGTGTCGACGACCCCGACCAGGCCTTTTACGAGAACTTCGCCTGCCGCTCGGAGCGCAACGACAGCGGCTACTGCAACCCCGAGATCGAACGGCTGTTCGACGTCCAGTCGGCCGAGACCGACTTCGAGAAACGCCGCGAGCTGGTGTGGGACATCGACTCGCGGCTGCTGGCCGACGGCGCGCGGCCGCCGATCATGTGGAACCGCGCCGCGACCTGCTGGCAGCCCTACGTCAAGGGCTACGTCGCCCACGTCAACAGCATGTACAACGGCTTCCGCCTCGAGGACGTCTGGCTGGACAAGCCCTGAGGCGGCGCTTCAGCCGGCGCGCGACGCCCGGCGCAGTTTCTGGATCGTCTCGTCGAGCGTCGACAGGAAGCGCGACCGGTCGCGCTGGCTCATGGGCCTGGGGCCGCCCGTCGTCTCGCCCATGGCGCGCAGGTTCGACATCAGTTCGCGATTGGCCATCGCCATGCCGATCGACGAGGTGGTGAAGGCCACCCCTGTCGAGCCGATCGCCGCCGCCCCCTTCTTCAGGCTGCGGTCGGCCAGGGGAATGTCCGAGGTAATGACGATGTCCTCGGGCCCGGCGCGCTCGGCGATCCAGTCGTCCGCGGCATCGAAGCCGTCGCCCACCACCACGCGCTCGACGCGGGGATCGCGCGGCACGTTGATGTAGGAGTTGCTCACCACGTAGACCTTGAGCCCGTAGCGCTCGGCGACACGGTAGATCTCGGTCTTCACCGGACAGGCATCGGCATCGATGTAGATCGAAATCGCCACCGTTCAGAAGCCGTAGAGCCTGGCCTGATCGCCGACCAGGATCCTGATCCTCATATTCGGCGTGGCGGTGGCGAGGGGATGAAGCGGCGCAGAACCTGCCAAGCGGTGTCCTCCGGTGAACGCCGCGAGATCACCACCGGAAATGGACCCGAGCAAGGGCCGGCGCCGCCGGCATATTGCTGTGCGACGCCGGCCGAAAACTCTTGCCGCAGGTGGGCCGCCGCTATCGGGTCTGCGGCGAGATGATGTTGCCGCGCGCGTCGAGACGATTGCCCTGGGCATCGTAGCGGAAGCCGAATTCGTCCTTGAACGTGGCCTCGCGCGGTCCGCTGGGCGCCGTCGCCATGTCGGTGCTGGCACTGCCGCCAACACCGGCATTACCCGGCTGATCACCAGGCTGGCGCACCCAGTCGTTGCGGCCGACGAAAGGACGGCCGTTCGGATCAAGCGATTCGGACGAGGGCATCGGCTGAGCGTAGGCGCCGCCGGCTGCGGTAATCAAGGCGAGCGTCAACAGCGTACGTTTCATGGCAAACCTCCTGCAGGAGCGTGGTCCGCCTCGTAACGCCCCGGACAGGCTGAAGTTGCCAGGTCAGGCGGCAACTTTCTTGCGTTCGATCCCGTAGAAGGCTGCGCAGGTCTCGCCCAGGATCAGATCCTTTTCGCGCGCGGTCAGGAACGGGCAATACCGTCGGACATAGTCGAGCGACTGCTTATAGGTACAGAACCGCTCGACGTTCGGCATGTCGGAGCCCCAGACGAGCCGGTGCGCGCCGAACTCACTCTTCATGTCCTCGATCAGCGCCTGCGCCTCCGAGTAGGGATAGTCCCAGACGCCGCCATAGGTGATGGGGAACATCACCTCCAGGACCATCGGCTCGTGCCGCCAAACGGCGAGCGCTTCCTCGGGGAACCGGTAGCGGCCATTGCGGGCGAAGAACGCGACCGGCGGGCTCATCGCCATGTGCACGCGCAGGTCGCGATGGCGCGCCAGCACGCGGCCGAAGGCCGTGAGGTTCGCCATGTACCCCGCCAGATCGTAGGTCGGGCCGGAGCTGATCTCGAAGCACAGCGCGATATCGCGCTGCGCGAGCTTGTCCCAGAACGGCGCCATCTCGGGCGCGTCGAGCAGCCACGGCCAGCTGTGGCGGCTGAGCGAATCGACGTTGAAGTAGAGTCCGCGCAGGCCCAGCACATCGAAGGCATGATCGATCTCGGCAAGTTGCTTGGGTTTGCCCGCCATCGCCTCGTCGACATGCATCAGCCCGGTCATCCGCCCGGGATGTTGCCGCGCGGCAAAGGCGTTCATCTCCGTCATCGCCCCGTAGCCGCCGCCCGCCTGCAGCACGCAGTGGTCGACGCCGGCGTTCATCATCTGCGCCAGCATGAATTCCGGCGGCGCCACCATCTCCTGCATGCCCACCGGCATGTACTGGATGCCGTAGTCCTCGCCCTCATGCGTGAACTCGAGCTGGCCGAAACGGCCGACACGGAAATCGACGTCGGCGAGGCCAGTCCATCCCTCGTCGCCGGCCCGGAACAGGGCCTTGGTGTCGCAGCGCTTGCCGTCGCGGAGCCGAAAGGCCGGGGCGACGGTGCGCGTGACGACCCGCTGCAGGTAGCGCTTGTGGATCTCGCGCGAGGGGTGGCCGCAGGCGCCGATCCAGTGGGTGAAGACGTGGGCGTGGCAGTCGACGATCACGCCAGCACCGCCACCTTCTTCCGCTCGATCAGCTTGAAGTCGATGACGGCGCCGAGGCCCGGGCCGTTGGGCACATGCACCATGCCGTCGCGGCCGACCACGATGTCGTGCTCCAGCCCGTATTTCTGCGCCGCGTCGGGCAGCAGCACCTCGAAGAAGGTGGTGTTCTTCATCGAGGCGATGACATGCAGGTTGGCGACGTTGTTCAGCGAATTGCCGCCGTGATGGACCTCGTAGTTCATGCGGAAGGCCTCGGCGAGGTGCGCGGTCTTGACCAGCGTGGTGATGCCGCCCTTCACGGCAACGTCGCCGCGCAAGAAATCGGTCGCCTGCAGCATGATCCAGGGCTGGTAGGAATCGAGGCCGGTGATGGGATACTCGGTGGCAAGGATCGGGATCGAGAGCTGCTGCTTCAGCTTGACGTAGTTGTAGATGTCCTGGTCGGCCAGCGGATCTTCGTACCAGTAGTAGTCCATCTCCTCGACGGCGCGGCCGACGCGCACCGCCGCCGGATAGTCGTAGCTCCAGGTCGAATCGAGCATGATGGTGTAGTCGCCGACGGCTCGGCGCACCGCCTCGCAGACCTTGATGTCCTGCTTCCACTGCGTCGGCGGATGGATCTTGTAGGCGGCCCAGCCGCCTTCCTTGAAGCGCACGGCTTCCTCGGCATATTCGGTTGGTGAGGAGAGAACGGCCGAGCTGGCATAGGCAGGAACGGATTCGCGATAAGTCCCGAGCAGCCGGTGGATCGGCTGGCCCATCGCCTTGCCCAGGAGATCCCACAGCGCCACGTCGACGGCGCCGATGGCGCGCACACCCGAGGCGCGCTGCTTCTTCCACAGATCCTGGACGACGGCTTCGCGGTGCAGCGGATTCCTGCCCATCAGCACCGGCTTCAGGTGGGTGATGAGCCCCTGCCCGTCAGTCGCCGC
>JACPVT010000061.1 GCA_016191685.1 Rhodospirillales bacterium
CGTTGTCGTCGAACAGCACGATCAGGCGACCGAGGCCGAGATGCCCCGCCAGCGTGATCGCCTCCTGGCCGACGCCCTCCATGAGACAGCCGTCGCCGGCGATGACATAGGTGAAGTGGTCGACGAGATCGCGCCCGAAGCGCTCGGCGAGCAGCCGTTCGGCGATGGCGAAACCCACCGAGTTGCCGAGGCCCTGGCCGAGTGGGCCGGTCGTGGTCTCGATGCCGCTGGCGTGGCCGTACTCGGGATGACCGGCGGTGCGGCTGCCGAGTTGACGGAAGGCCTTCAATTCGTCGAGCGTCATGTCGGCATAGCCGGTCAGATGCAGCAGCGAATAAAGCAGCATCGAGCCGTGGCCGGCCGACAGGATGAAGCGGTCGCGATCGGGCCAGTTCGGTTCCGAGGCGTCGAACTTCAGGAACTTCGAGAACAACACGGTGGCGACGTCGGCCATGCCCATCGGCATGCCGGGATGGCCCGAGTCCGCCTGCTGCACGGCGTCCATGGCCAGGGCCCTGATGGCATTCGCCATGTCGCGGTGGGCGGCGGTCTGTTCGGTCATTTTGTACGTGTGCCGTATGGTTTTCGGGGGCGGCCGGCAACATGCCGACCGCACTTTGGCGCGTCAATGCGCAAAACCTCGCGCGACGCCAACATCTTGCGGCAAGCGTTGCTCCACAGGGCCAAGATGTTGACCGCTCCCGGCCTCGCAACTTATCCTTCCGGCATGGAGCAGATGCAGCCGGGAGACCAACTGCGATCCGCCGGCGAGGGGGCGATGTCCAAGGCAGCCAGTGCAAAGGACCGCGTGGACGATGCGCTCAGCCGCCTCGAATCGATGGTCGAGGAGCGGCTGCGGGCCGAATCGGTGCGGTCCGAGGAACTCGCCAAACGCCTCAACAAGCTGGAACAGCAGCACGACGACTTGAAAAAGGTCGCGATGGACGTCGAAGGACGGCTGGAGCGGGCGATGGAATACATCCGTTCGCTTCTTGCCGCCGACCAGGAGTAGCGGGTCCGCCGGACTTCCCTGCAGGGGTCTCCTCTCGCGGGTGATGCTTCGTCGGGCGCGACGTGTCAGACTATGCATCCCCTCGAACGCCGTAAGGCGCAAAAAACAGGAGTAGCGGACAATGCCGCAGGTTTCGATTCAGATCGCCAATCGTACCTATGAACTCGCCTGTGGCGATGGCGAGGAAGAACGCGTCCAGGAACTCGCCGCCTACGTCGACGAAAAGGTCGGCGAACTGCGCAAGCAGCTGCCCGGCGCGCCCGAAATCAAGCTGATGGTGTTTGCCTCCCTCCTGCTCGCCGAAGAGAGCCGCGAGGCGCGCGGCGTCGCCAAGGCGGCGGAAAACGCCCGCGCGAGCGCCACCGACAATGCCGAGACATTGGCCACGGCGCTCGAGGACCTGATCACGGCCCGGGTCGACAAGATGAGCAAGAAGGTGAGCGGCGCGGCCTGAAAGCCGGTGCGCGCTCATTGCGGTGCCTGCCCCGAGTGCCTAGATTGGAGGCGGGGCGGATTTCTGCGCGGCGCGTGGTTCGCTTAAAACCCCGGGGCCAATAAGAACTCCCGGGAACTGTTCCTGGTTGGGATCTTGGTCCCGATCACACGGTGCCCACCTGCACTAGCAGGCCTTGGAGGTCTTACGAGCCATCGGCCCATCGTGGAGCCGCCCCACCTTGTTGCCCTCCCCGACATGATCCTGACCGACGCAAAGCGCACCCTGCGCAGCGCCATGTTGGCCTGGCGCGGCGCCCTGGACGATGAAGAGCGCCGCACCGCCTCGGCCGGCCTGCTGGCGACCCTGCGCCGCGAGCGGCCGATCGAGACGCCCGCCGTGGTTTCCGGCTTCTGGCCGATCAAGGACGAAATCGACATCCGGCCGTTGATGATCGAGCTGTTCAACGAAGGCTGCCAGATGGCGCTTCCGGTCGTGCAGGGGCGGGGCCTGCCGCTGCTGTTTCGCGCCTGGCGGCCGGGCGATCCGCTCGAGGCGGGGGTCTTCGGCACCCTGCAGCCCACGGCGCGCCGCGAGACGGTGGAGCCCGACGCGCTGCTCGTTCCCCTGCTGGCTTGCGACGACGAGGGCTGGCGCCTGGGCTATGGCGGCGGCTTCTACGATCGCACGCTCCTTGGCTTGAGGTCGCGGCGCAGGATCACGGCAGTCGGCGTCGGCTTCGACTCGCAGTTGGTTTCCGATGAGGTGCCCCACGGGCCGACCGACCAACGCCTCGATTGGATGTTGACCGACCGGCGCGCTTGCGCCTTTGTCTAGCGCATGAAAGTTCTGTTTTGCGGCGACATCGTCGGACGCGCCGGCCGGGATGCGGTGATCAAGGAAGTGCCGCGGCTCCGGCGCGAACTCGGCCTCGATTTCGTGGCGGTCAACGGCGAGAATGCGGCGGCGGGTTTCGGCATCACGGCCAAGATCTGCAGCGAGCTTCACGAAGCCGGCGTCGACTGCATCACCACCGGCAACCATGCCTGGGACCAGCGCGAGATCATCCCCTATATCGCCCAGGACAAGCGGCTGCTGCGGCCGATCAATTTTCCGCCCGGCACCCCCGGATGGGGCGCCAACCTGTTCCAGACCGCCCGCGGCCAGAAGATCGTCGTAATCAATGTCATGTGCCGGCTGTTCATGGACGCGCTCGACGATCCGTTCCGGGCGCTCGACGTCGAACTCGGCAAATACGCGCTCGGGCGCTCGGCGCATTTCATCCTGGTAGATGTGCATGGCGAGGCGACCAGCGAGAAACAGTCGGTGGGTCACTACTGCGACGGTCGGGTGTCGGCGGTGCTAGGCACCCACAGCCACGTGCCGACCGCCGACTCCTGGATCCTGCCCGGCGGCACGGCCTATCAGACCGATGTCGGCATGTGCGGCGACTACGACTCAGTGATCGGCATGAAAAAGGACGTCGCTGTCCAACGCTTCATCAGGAAGGTGCCGGGCGAGCGCCTGTCGCCGGCCGAGGGCGAGGGCACTTTATGCGCGGCTCTGGTCGAAACCGACGACAAGACCGGCTTGGCCCGGTCGGTCCGTCCCTTCCGATTTGGGGGCCGCCTACCGCCTGCCGGCTAACGCGCAGCATCTTGTATCCCACAGACCTCGTACGTAGCTATTAGAAGTGCCGAAAGACGATCATTGACGGCCTGTGGGAAATTCGTCATCCTCTTGATGTTAAACGATTTTTCGCTGCGTTGGCGAACTGTCTTCAAGGTTAGAGGGGGCGTCGGAATCTAGGTTCCGACGTTTTTTAGCGGGGGCTTCGGCCCCCGCCTTTTTTTGCCCGCAGTGGCAGTTGAGCAGTCTGCGATCCTGCCAAAACCCACGAGAAGTGGTATAGCCGGGCCTTCAGGTCACTTAATCTGGTTGTCAGGCGATGGCGGGGCATTCCCAATTCAAGAACATCATGCACCGCAAGGGACGTCAGGACGCCCAGCGGGCCAAGATCTTCACCAAGATCATCCGTGAAATCACCACGGCGGCACGGCTGGGCGCGGCCGATCCCAATGCCAATCCCCGTCTGCGGGCGGCCGTGATCGCGGCGCGTGACGCCAACATGACCCGGGACACGATCGATCGCGCCATCAAGCGCGGCTCGGGCTCGGATGCCGACGCCAACTATGACGAGGTCCGCTACGAGGGCTACGGGCCGGGCGGCGTGGCGCTGATCGTCGAGGGGCTGACCAACAACCGCAACCGCACGGCGGGCGAGGTCCGGTCGAGTTTCAGCAAGTACGGCGGCAATCTGGGGGAATCCAATAGCGTCTCGTTCATGTTCGACCGTCTGGGCGAGTTCCGCTTTCCACTGGCCGCCGGCAGTGCCGACGAGGTCCTGGAGAAGGCGATCGAGGCCGGCGCCGACGACGTCGTGAGTGGTGAGGGGCCCGACGGGATGCATGAGATCTACTGCGCCCAGGACAGTTTCAATGCGGTCCGCGAGGCGCTCGAGAAATCGCTCGGCCAGCCGTCGGCGGCCAAGCTCACCTGGCGCCCCAAGACCACGACGCCGGTCGAGGGTGATGCGGTCCAGACCCTCTTCAACCTGATTGCGGCCCTCGAGGACAACGACGACGTGCAGAACGTCTATGCCAACTTCGAGGCGTCGGACGATGCGCTTGCGAAGTTCGCGGCCTGAAGCGTGACCCGATGAGATTGATCGGCCTCGATCCCGGTTTGCGATTGACCGGCTGGGGCGTGATCGACGTCGAGGGCAACCGTTTGCGTCACGTGGCGCACGGCGTCGTCAAGGTGGCGACCACCGGAAGCCTGGCCGAGCGGCTGCGGGAACTGTTCGACGGTGTGGCGGGCATCGTGGCGGCACAAGGGCCGGTCGAGGCAGCGGTCGAGGAGACCTTCGTGAACGCCAATCCCGGCTCGACCCTGAAACTCGGACAGGCGCGCGGTGTGGTGATGCTGGCACCCGCCCGGGCCGGCCTGCCGGTCTATGAATATGCCGCCAACCTCGTGAAGAAATCCGTGACCGGCGCGGGCCACGCCGACAAGCACCAGATCGCCATGATGGTCGGTCGCCTGCTGCCGGGTGTGGACGCGAGCGCCGACGCGGCCGATGCGCTCGCCGTCGCGATCTGCCACGCCCATCATCGCGCCACCGCCCGGCGCGTCGGGGCAGCCCTGTGATCGCCAAGCTGAAGGGAGTGATCGATTCGGTCGACACCGACAGCGCGATCGTCGATGTCGGTGGCGTCGGCTATCTCGTCGCGGCCTCGGCCCGGACCTTGCGCGACCTCGTGGTCGGCGAGCCGGTGTCGGTACTGGTCGAGACCATCGTGCGCGAGGACGCCATCGCGCTCTACGGCTTCCTGGAGGCCGCCGAACGCGACTGGTTCCGCATCCTGACAACGGTTCAGGGCGTGGGCGCGCGCGTGGCGCTGTCGATCCTCTCGACGCTGTCGCCGGACGAGATCGCACGCGCCATCGCCGCTCAGGATCGTGCGACGCTCAGCCGCCCGGCCGGCGTCGGACCGAAGCTCGCGGCGCGGCTTGCCACCGAACTCAAGGACAAGGCTGCGGCGTTCGGCATCGCCGCGACGGCGTCGAACACCGCCCAAGTCGCCACGGCGGCGCCTACCGGCTCGCTCAATGAAGATGCCGTGTCGGCGCTGGTCAATCTCGGCTATCGCCGGGTCGAGGCCTTCGGCGCGGTGGCGCGCGCGAGCCAACGATTGGGCGCCGAGGCCAGGCTTGACGCCGTGATCCGCGCCGGCCTCCAGGAGCTGGCGCGATGAACGCCGTGCCCGATCGCTTGGTAGCGCCCAAGCGGGCCGACGAGGATGCCGCCGAGCTCGCGCTCAGGCCACAGATTCTCGACGACTTCATCGGCCAGAAGCAGGTGCGCGAGAACCTCAAGATCTTCATCGCCGCCGCCAAGGCGCGCGGCGAAGCGCTCGACCACGTGCTGTTCCACGGCCCTCCCGGCCTCGGCAAGACGACGCTGGCGCAGATCGTGGCCCGCGAGATGGGCGCGGGCTTTCGCGCCACTTCGGGCCCGGTGATCCAGAAGGCGGGAGATCTCGCGGCGCAGCTCACCAACCTGCAGCCGCACGACGTCCTGTTCATCGACGAAATCCATCGTCTCAATCCCGCAATCGAGGAAGTGCTCTATCCCGCGATGGAGGATTTCCAGCTCGACCTGATGATCGGCGAGGGGCCTGCCGCGCGCTCGGTCCGCATCGAACTGCCGCCCTTCACCTTGGTCGGCGCGACGACGCGTTCCGGTCTGATGACCCGCCCTCTGCGCGAGCGGTTTGGTATTCCGCTGCGTATGGTGTTCTACGAACCGGCCGAACTCGAGACCATCGTGCAGCGGGCGGCGCGTGTGCTGAAGATGTCGCTGTCAAAGGACGGTGGCGCGGAGATCGCCAAACGGTCGCGTGGCACGCCGCGGGTGGCCAATAGGCTGTTGCGCCGTGTGCGCGACTTCGCGGCGGTCGGCGGTCACGCGGTGGTCGACGCCAGGGTGGCCGACGATGCACTGGTCCGGCTCGAAGTGGACGGACGCGGCCTCGATGCCATGGATCGCCGCTACCTCGGCTGCATCGCCGAAAATTACGGCGGCGGCCCGGTCGGTGCCGAGACGCTGGCCGCGGCTCTGTCCGAGCAGCGTGACGTGATCGAGGACGTCATCGAACCCTACCTGATGCAACTCGGCCTGCTGATGCGCACTCCGCGTGGACGGTTGCTGTCGGAGGGCGGCTACCGGCACCTCGGTCTGGCGGTGCCCAACGAACAGAAGCGGCAACTCGACCTGTTGGCGACGGGCGGGCCGGCGGAGGAGGGGTGAACGTCCCGACTTCCGGCCACATCGCCGACGGTGCCCATGTGCTGCCGCTCAGGGTCTATTACGAGGACACCGATGCCGCCGGCATCGTCTACTATGCCAACTGGTTGCGCTTCCTCGAGCGTGGCCGCACCGAACTGCTGCGGTTGCTCGGTCAGGAGCACAGCGCCTTGCGCGAGGAGCGCGACGTGAACTGGGTCGTACGCCGATGCGCCATCGACTACCTGAAGCCCGCCCGGCTGGATGAGTCGATCGAGATCGTCACCAGCTGTGGTGAATTGCGCGGCGCCTCGCTGGACATGATCCAGATGGCTCGCCGCGGCGAAGAGACCCTGGTCCGCGCCGAGCTGACCGTCGCCTGCATGGGCGCGGCCGGCCGGCCGGTCCGATTGCCGCCGCACGTGCGGACTGCCTTGGCCCAGGTTGCGGTGAGTGGGTCGCCCCGCTCACGCCATATTCGGATATAACCCTCTTGAACCAACGGAGAATCTAAAATGGACGCGTTTGCGCAAGTCGCCGGAGCCCCCCTCGGCGGCAGCACAGGGACGATCGACATGTCGGTCTACGGCCTGTTCATGCAGGCCGACTGGGTCGTCAAGGCGGTGATGATCGCCTTGCTGATCGCCTCCTTCTGGTCGTGGGCCATCATTTTCGAGAAGATGCTCCGGTTGCGGACTCTCAAGCGCAGCGCTCAGTCCTTCGAGGACACTTTCTGGTCGGGCATCTCGCTTGAGGATCTCTATGACCGCGTCGGCGCCAAGCCCGACGATCCGATGTCGAGCGTCTTCGCCGCCGCCATGCGCGAATGGCGCCGGTCGGTGTCCAAGGGGCTGGCGACCAGTGCCACGGCGCGTGCCGCGCTCCGCCAGCGCATCGAACAGGTCATGAGTGTCACCATCCAGCGTGAGATGGAGGCGATCGAGAAGCGTCTGGGTTTCCTCGCCACGGTCGGCGCCAACGCCACCTTTGTCGGATTGTTCGGAACGGTCTGGGGCATCATGAACAGCTTCGGTCACATCGCGCAGTCGAAGAACACTTCGCTCGCCGTGGTGGCGCCGGGCATTTCCGAAGCCCTGTTTGCCACCGCCATCGGCCTGGTCGCCGCCATTCCGGCAGCGGGTGCCTACAACATCCTTTCCGGTCAGGTGCAACGCTACGGTCACCAACTCGAGGCTTTCGCCGGTGAGTTCATCACCATCCTGTCGCGTCAGCTCGAGGAGCAGGTCTGATGGCCGGAATCGTCCCCTCTGCCGGCTCCGGCGGCGGCAGGTTCCGGCGACGGCAATTCACGCCGATCGCCGACATCAACGTGACGCCGATGGTCGACGTCATGCTGGTGCTGCTGGTCATCTTCATGATCACCGCACCC
>JACPVT010000062.1 GCA_016191685.1 Rhodospirillales bacterium
CTCCGGCCGCACCACCCGCGCGCTCGGCACCTGGGCGGTGAAGAACGCGATCGAGGATGCAGGGCTCAAGCCCGCCGATGTCGACGGCATGATGAGCTACCAGTCCGGCGATTCGGTGTTCACGCCGTTTGTCGCCGGCGACCTGGGCATCCGGCTCAACTTCTACATGGACGTGTTCGGCGGCGGCTCCTCGACCGAGGCGCTGGTCGGCATGGCGATGGGCCTGATCGAGGCCGGCATGTGCAAGGTCGTGGTGATCTTCCGCGCCATGAACGGCTTTAGCCAGGTGCGCATCGGCGGCACCGGCGCGCGTGCGACGGCGCCCGTGTCGGGCGACATGCTGCACAGCCGCGCCTACGGCTGGCAGAGCGCCGGCCAGATGTTCAGCCTCACCTTCATGCGCCACATGTACGACTACGGCACGCGGCCCGAGCAGGTCGCCGCGGTGAAGGCGATCCATTCCGAGCACGCCTCGAACAATCCCAAAGCCTTCTACAAGCAGCGCTTCACCGTCGAGGATGTTCTGAAGAGCCGCATCATCTGCAAGCCGCTGCATCTCCTCGACTGTTGCGTCGAGACCGACAACGGCACGGCCCTGGTCGTCGCCAGCGCCGAGCGCGCCAGGGATTGCCGCCATCCGCGCACGCTGATCCGGGGCGTGGTGGGGCGCTGCAACAAGCCGCGCACCGACATGCACTACCAGCATGGCCCGATCTCCACCGTCGCCGGCAAGTACGCGCGCGAGATCCTGTGGCCCAACGCCGGCGTCGGACCGGAGGACGTCGACATCACGGGCTCCTACGACGCCTTCACCTTCACCACCATGCTGCAGCTCGAGGACTACGGCTTCTGCAAGAAGGGCGAGGGCGGGCAGTATGTCAGCGACGGCACGATCCGCCTCGGCGGCCGGCGGCCCAACAACACCAGCGGCGGTCATCTCTGCGAAGGTTATACGCACGGCCTCAACATGGTGATCGAGAACGTGCGCCAGCTCCGCCACGACGCCGACGATTCCTGTCCCATGGGGGCCGACGGCAAGCGCCGGCACACCTACGACTACCGCGAGGGCGGCTGCCGACAGGTGAAGAAGTGCGAGGTGTCGGCCAACATGGGCTGGGCCAATCCGGGCACCGGATCGGCCATGGTCATGCGGAACGAGTAGGGGGCGGACCATGGCGACGCAAGCGACCTACCTCGGCATGCCGCTCGACCTCAACGATCTCGATGTCGAGAACGTGGCGTATTTCAAGCATTGCGCGGCGCACGATTTCCATCTGCAGAAGTGCGGCGCCTGCGGCCTGCTGCGCTATCCGCCAACCACGGCGTGCCCGTGGTGTGCCAGTCCCAAATCCGACTGGGTCAGGGTCGAAGGCAAGGGCGAGGTGCACTCCTACAGCGAGGTCCATCACGCCATCCAGCCGGCCTTCAAGGCGCACACGCCGTACCTGATCCTGTTGGTCGACCTCGACACGCAGAAGGGCCGCCCGACCGAGCACGAGTCGCTGCGTGTCGTCGGCAACCTCGCGACGCCGGACGGCAAGCTCGCGCCGCCGGAGATGGTGCGCCGCGTCGGCATCGGCACGCGGGTACGCATGGTGTTCAGCGATGTGGCACCGGGCCTGGCGATCCCGCAATGGACCATCGACGAGGGTGCCGCCCAGCCGGCGCAGCCATGGCGCTATCCGCAGGAGTGACGCATCCGCGCAGAGGTCAGGAGCGCGCCGAAAGTTCCTCGGCGACCTCGACGATCTCGCGCGTGCGCGTGACTTCGGTTCCCCAGTAGTGGTCGAACTCGGCGATCTGGCCGGCCAGCGCTTCCGAGTCGAGAATGGCCTCGGCCTCCTCGACGCTCGGGAATTCGTAGAGTGCCAGATGCACCAGGGGATTGGTCCGGCTCCAGCAGCGCCAGGCCCGTTGCGCCCGGAAGGCTCTTAGCGCCGACGGCAGATGTTCGGTCCGGTACCAGTCGTCGAACTTCCGTCGGTCGGACAGGTTGTTCAGCCTGGCGCGAACGATGAGAACGGCTGTAGCCACGAGCACCTCCTGGTCGGTCTGGACGTCAGGAAACGGTACGCACGCGGACACTCATTCTAGCCGCCAAATCATAGGCGAGCCGCCGACGGGCCGTCACCCTGTCGATCGACGTCCCGGTTCGAGCCGCAGAAGGTCGGGCGTCAGCGGCTTCGGAAAGCCTCGGCCAGGCGCAGGAATGCCCCATCGAGGATCGTCCGCATGTCTTCCGGCACGCCGCAGTCTTCCAGCGCCCGGCGCATGCAGGCCATCCATTCGTCGCGCTCGGCCGGGCCGATGGCGAAGGGCCGGTGGGCGGACATGATGCATTTGTGGTCCGGCCGCTGGAAGTAGAGCGGGGGACCGCCCAGCCAGCCGCTCAGGAACTCGAACAGGCGTTCTCGCACGGCGGAAAGATCGCCCGCGTGCAGGGCGCGGATCCGGGCGGCCTCGGGGGTACTCTCCATGATGTCGTAGAAGCGATCGGCAATGCGGCGGACCATTGGCTCGCCTCCGAGCCGTTGATAGGGCGTTGGCGGACGGGCGACGGTGGTCGGGGCTTCTGCGGAATTCATGCATCCAAAATATAGAGACGCCTTGGTCCGGAAGCTTGATTTGGGTCAATATCTCCGCCGGCGGGATGCGATGATTGTCCCGGCGAGCATCCCGACCACGAGTGGGAACGTTCCAAGATGGCAAAGACTCCCGCGAACAAGAGCAAGGGCAAGCCCGTCGCCGTGATCGTTGGCGCCACGTCGAAATGGCAGTCCGACGGGCGCAACACCAAACTGGTCCACGGCAAGGCGGTCGATGACAGCGACCTGCCCGTCGGCGTGCGCTGGGGCATCGGCGGCGCCATCGCCCAGAAATTCGCGGCCGAAGGGTTCCTCGTCGTGCTGACGACGCGAAACGCGGCCAATGCGGCGGGCCTGGAGGCTGCGATCCGGGCGCAGGGCGGCGCTTGCATGATCGTGGAACTCGATCTCTCGAAGCAGGAGTCGGTCGCGGGGGCTTTCGCCACGATCCGCGGCGAGGCCGGCGATCCGCATGTGCTGGTCTACAACGCGGGCTACCTCGAAGGCCGCGACCTGCCGCCCGAGAAGGAGCTGCTGGAACATATCCCGGTGGAGATGTTCGACACCGCCCAGCATATCGCCAGCCGCGGGCCGTTCCTGGTGGCCAAGGAAGTCCTGCCGGCGATGCGCAAGCGCGGCGAGGGGTCGTTCTTCTTTTCCAACAATTCGAGCTCGCTGCGCGGGCGCAAGCGGATGACGGGCCAGTCGCTCTACTATCCGCGGGTGATGATGCGGACGCTGGCGCAGGTGCTGACCGAGGAGTATTCCGAACACGGCGTGCATGTCGCCAACGTGGTGATCGACGGCCTGATCGATTCGCCAGGCACGCACGCGCTGCCGCGCGCCCGGCAGAACCCCGAGCAGGTGATGAACCCGGTGAAGATCGCCGAGGCGTTCTACTATCTGCACACCCAGGACCGCTCGGTCTGGACGCACGAGCTGCAACTGACGCCGTATTCGACCAAGCCGAGTTACTGATGTCTCTCGCGATGAGAGGGATGGCGGCACTCCTGAGCCTTGCGCTGGTGCTCGTGGCGCCAGCGGCGCGGGCGGCGGACGCCGTCGACATGCTGCTGGTGCTCGCCGCCGACGTCTCGCGCAGCGTGACCGAGCCCAAGTTCAGGCTTCAGCGCGAGGGGGCAGCCGCCGCCATCACCCATCCGGAGGTGGTGAAGGCGATTACGTCGGGCCCGAACCGGCGCATCGCCCTGTGCTTCCTCGAATGGGCGACGACCGGGCAGCAGGCCGTCGTCATCGACTGGATGGTGATCGGAGACGGCGCCGCCGCGCGCAGCTTCGGCGACAGGCTGGTCGAGGCGCCGCGATCCTTCGCCGGGAGCACCTCGATCAGCGGCGCCATTGATTTCTCGGTGAGCCAACTCGAGCGTGCGCCGTTCACTTCGGAACGGCGCGTCATCGATGTGTCCGGTGACGGCAACAACGTGTCCGGCCGCCCGGTCACCGACGCCCGCGACGAGGCCCTCGCGAAGGGCGTCACCATCAATGCCCTGGTGATCCTGACACCTCTCGCCGAATCGCTCCGCCCGGACCACACGAATCCACCGGGCGGTCTCGAAAGATACTTTCGGGACAACGTCATCGGCGGTCCGGGGGCGTTCACGATCGTGGCCGAAGGACATGCCTCGTTCGGTCGGTCCCTGACGAAGAAGCTGATCCAGGAGATCGCTGGCTTGGCAGCTCCGCAGCTCGCTGTCGCGGAATGAAGCGGCCTTCGCCGCGAGGGAGAAGACAATGAAGCCGACTATGCCGACGACACAGATCAGTTCTCATCTGCTCGTGCGCAAGGACTGGCTCGCGCGGCGCCGCGAGGAGATCCTCGAGCCTGGGCTGCCGATCGTCGACCCGCACCATCACCTGATCGAGCGGCCGGAGAGCGGGACATACCTGCTGCCGGACCTGCTGGAGGATATCGCCAGTGGCCACAACGTCGTGGCCACCGTCTATCTGGAATGGCTCTCGATGTATCGCGCCGATGGCCCCGCGGAAATGCAGCCGGTCGGCGAGATCGAGTTCGCCAACGGCGTCGCGGCGATGAGCGCTAGCGGCGGCTACGGCCGCCCCCGCGTCTGCGCCGGCATCGTCGGCCATGCCGACCTCATGCTGGGCGCGCGTGTGGCCAAGGTACTGGAGGCGATGATCACGGCCGGCGGCGGCCGCTTCCGCGGCATCCGTTACATCGCATCCAGCGATCCGGACCAGGCGCAGTGGGGCGCCACGGCCGTGCGGCCGGAGGGGCTGCTGCTCGACAAGCGGCTGCGCGAGGGTTTTGCGCAACTGGCACCGCTCGGCCTCAGCTTCGACGCCTGGCTCTACCATCCGCAGCTCGGCGATCTGGTCGACCTGGCACGGGCCTTTCCGGGAACCCAGATCGTGCTCAACCATGTCGGCGGGCCAATCGGGCTCGGCCGCTACACCGGCAAGCGCGAGGCGGTCTTCGCCGACTGGAGCACGCGCATCCGCGAACTGGCGGCGTGCCCCAACGTCCATGTGAAACTGGGCGGTCTCGGCATGAAGATGTTCGGGTTCGACGTCCACGAAGGCGAGCTGCCGCCAAGTTCGGAACGGCTCGCGACCGCGTGGCGACCTTATATAGAGACCTGCATCCAGGCGTTCGGTCCGAGCCGCGCGATGTTCGAAAGCAACTTCCCGGTCGACAAGGGCTCCTACGGCTACGGCATCTTCTGGAACGCCTGCAAGCGGCTGGCGCAGGGGGCGAGTGCCGTCGAGAAGGCCGACCTGTTCCACGGCACGGCGTCGAGATTTTACCGGCTCGGTCTCTGAGCGACATGCCGTTCATGCCTCGCTGATGTCACCCGCTCTTCGGCGCCAGGGTCTGGCGATCGTCGCCACACTGGCCACCGCCTACGTCGCCAGCCACTTCTTCCGGGCGTCCAACGTCACGATCGGTCTCGACCTGATGCGCGACCTGCACATCGGGCCGGAAGCCTTGGGCGCCCTGACCGGCGCCTTCTTCTTCGGCTTTTCGGCGATGCAGATTCCCTGCGGCTTCTTCTTCGACCGTTACGGCCCGCGCCGCACGGTTTCCGGGATGCTGCTGCTGGCGGTGGCGGGCGCGGCGCTGTTCACGCTCGCGCCCAACTGGCCGCTGCTGCTGACGGGCCGGGCGCTGATGGGCGCGGGGTTCGGCGTCATGCTGATCGGCACCATGGTGGTGATCTCGCGCTGGTTCCCGCCCGACCGGTTCTCCACGCTGTCGGGCATCGTTCTGTCGGTCGGGTTGATCGGCAACCTGCTCGCCACCACGCCGCTGGCCTGGGGCACCGAACTGATCGGCTGGCGCGGCGTGTTCGCGATCGTGGTCGCCTTTTCCGCGATCGCCGCCCTCGCGGTCTGGCTGATCGTGCGCGATGCACCGCCCGGCCATCCGTTCCTGGAACGCAAGGCCGAATCGCCGGCCGAGATGCTGCGCGGCCTGGGCGAGGTGATTCGCAACCCGGCGCTGCCCTACATCCTGGCGCTCAATTTCTGCAACTACGCCTGCACCTTCACGGTGCAGGGACTGTGGGGCGGGCCGTTCCTGCGCGAGGTCCACGGCCTCAGCCGGATCGACTCCGGCAACGTGCTGCTGGTTGCCGTGATCGCCTACCAGTGCGGCATGCTGGTGTTCGGCCCGCTCGACCGCGTGTTCGATACACGCAAGTGGATCGCCATCGCCGGAACGTCGGCGATCGCGGCGATCCTGGGCACGCTGGCGCTCTGGGGACAGCCGCCGCTGTGGCTGGCGATCGGCGCGATCGTGGCCATCGGCTTCCTCAGCGCCTCCAGCACCATGGTCATGACGCATGGCCGCGGCATCTTTCCGGATCGCCTGATCGGTCGCGGCATGGCCACCATGAACACCAGCGTGATGCTGGGCGTCGGCTGCATGCAGACGCTGTCGGGCCTCATTCTCGGGGCGTTCGCGCCGCTGCCCGACGGGGCACGAACAGAGACGGCCTATCGCACCCTGTTCGGCTTCATGTGCGCGGTACTGCTGGTGGCGGTAACTGTCTATGGCCGGGCAGCCGACATCAAACCGAGCGACGAACTGCGCAACAGGCAGACGGGACGCCGATGAGTGGCGCGGCTTATTCGGCCTTGGCGCCGGATTGCCTGATGATGGGCAGCCAGAGCGCCTGGTCGTCCACGATCAGCTTGCGGGCGGCTTCGGGTGTGCCCGGCGGCAGCATCTCGAAGCCCTGCACCAGCAGTTTCTCCCTGATCTGCGGATTCTGGCCGACGCGGTTGATCTCGGCATTGAAGCGCTTGACGATCGCTTCGGGCGTGTTCGCCGGCAGCGCAAAGCCCAGCCATACGGCGACGTCGAAATCGGGCACGCCGGCTTCGATCATGGTCGGCAGGTCGGGCAGCAGGGTCACGCGCGCCTTGCTGGTGACGGCGAGCGGTTTCAGCTTGCCGGCCCTGATCTGGCCCAGCACGGTGGGCGTGTTGAAGAAGCCCATCGTCACCTCGCCGTTGATCGCGGCGAGGACCGCGGCCGGCGCGCCGCGGTAGGGTACGTGCTGCAGCTTCACGCCCGTGCGCAGTTCGAGCAGGACGCCTGACATGTGGAGGCTGCTGCCGACGCCGCTCGAGCCGTAGGTGAGCTCGCCCGGCTTGGCGCGCGCCTGCGCGATCAGGTCGGCGACGGTCTTGGCCGGGTTGGCGGGCGAGACGACCAGCACGTTGGGCAGCGTGCCGGTGACGTTCGTCGCCACGAGGTCCTTCAGCGGATCGTAGCCCAGTGTCTTGTAGAGGCCGAGATTGAAGACCGTCGTACCCTGCGAGGAAAGCAGCAGGGTGTAGCCGTCGGCCGGGGTGCGCACGCCTTCCGCAGTACCCATGAGGCCGCCGGCGCCACCCTTATTGTCGACCACGACGGGCTGGCCGAGCGCCTTGGAGAGCTCCTCGGCGTAGGTGCGCCCGACGGTGTCGGCGCCCGAGCCCGCCGCGAACGGCACGATCATGCGGATCGGGCGCTCCGGCCAGTCGGCCGCGCGCGCTTGTGTGGAGACGAGCAAGGCCGGCATGAGCAGCAGGGCGCCGGCCAGGACGTGCCCCAGGGCATACCCCATGGCATGCCGGCGTGTCGGTGTCTGTCGTGACGGGATCATGGTCAGCCTCCTCCTCGAATGCGACACAGAGCGTCCTCTGCCGTTCGCTATTCAGAACAAGAGAGTTCCTACAGGGACTGACAGCGATGCCCATGCTAGGCCAACGGAAGCTTTCGGTCACCGCCGATCTGCAGACACGATCTTTGCCGGCGAGATAGAATGGTCGCCATAGCAAAGGCTCCCATCGAAAAAGGATTCCTGGAATGAGCGACGCATCCGGCTACGTCCCTCCGAAAGTCTGGACCTGGAACAAGGCGAACGGGGGACGTTTCGCCAACATCAACCGGCCGATCGCCGGCCCGACGCACGACAAGGAACTGCCGGTCGGCCGTCACCCGTTCCAGCTCTACTCGCTGGGCACGCCGAACGGACAGAAGGTCACCATCATGTTCGAGGAGCTGCTGGCGGCGGGTCACACCGGCGCGGAATACGACGCCTGGCTGATCCGGATCGGCGAAGGCGAGCAGTTCGGCAGCGGCTTCGTTGCGGTCAATCCCAATTCCAAGATCCCGGCGCTGGTGGACAGGAGCGGGCCCAAGCCGATCCGCGTGTTCGAGTCGGGTGCGATGTTGCTCCACCTCGCCGAGAAGTTCGGCGCGTTGCTGCCGACCGATGCAGCGGGGCGCGCCGAGTGTCTCTCCTGGTTGTTCTGGCAGATGGGCAGCGCGCCCTATCTCGGCGGCGGCTTCGGTCACTTTTATGCCTATGCGCCCTCCAAGATCGAGTACGCCATCGACCGCTTCGCCATGGAAACCAAGCGTCAGCTCGACGTTCTCGACCGGCGGCTGGCGGAGAGCCCGTATCTCGCCGGCTCCGACTACACCATCGCCGACATCGCGGTGTGGCCGTGGTACGGCGGCCTCGCCAAGGGATTGCTCTATGGGGCGGGCGAGTTCCTGTCGGTGCAGGATTACAAGAACGTCCAGCGCTGGGCCGATGCCATCGGCGCCCGCCCGGCCGTCAAGCGCGGCCGTATCGTCAACCGGATGCAGGGCGATCCCAAGAGCCAGCTTCGCGAACGCCACGACGCCAGCGATTTCGAATTGAGGACTGAGGACAAGGTTGCCGCCAAGGCCTGACCGGCCTCCAGCCGATCCCGCGCTTCTCATTCTCACTTTCTCTCCGAGCGAAATGGCCGCAGACGCTTGCTTGCTGGACGGCGAGAGCGGCGCATACTGTTGGCAAAGAGCCAACACTGAGGGAACGGGTCCATGGACGGTGTTCTGAGCGACACGTCGGCGAAGGCGGCGGCCGAGAGCTGGCTCGGCGACTTCGCGGCGGCGCTCGCTTCCGGCGATGCTCTGCGCCTGGCAGCGCTGTTCGCCCGCGAATGTTACTGGCGGGACATCCTGGCCTTCACCTGGGACCTGCGCACGATCTCCGGCGCCGCCGCCATCGCCGGGCGCCTGATGCTTGCCACTGCGCCCATGGCGCCGCGCGGGCTGAAGCTGGCCGCGGGGCGCACGCCGCCCCGGCCCGTGAAACGCGCGGGCACCGACGCGATCGAGGCGATCTTCACCTTCGAGACCAAGATCGGACCCTGCAACGGCGTCGTGCGCCTGGTCTCCGAGGGCGGCAAGCCGCGCGCCTGGACGATCATGACGGCGCTCGACGAGATCCGCGGACATGAGGATCCGGCCAACGGCAGGCGCTGGCAGGACGTCGACTGGAAGCGTAATTTCGGCGGCGAGAACTGGGCCGACCGCCGCCGCCACTCCGTCGCCTACGAGGATCGCGATCCCGCCGTGCTGGTGGTGGGGGCGGCGCAGGCGGGGCTGATGATCGCCGCGCGCCTCAGCATGCTGGGCGTCGACACGCTGGCGATCGACCGCGAGAAGCGCATCGGCGATTCCTGGCGCCGCCGCTACCATGCGCTCACCCTGCACAACGAGACGCGGGTGAACCACTTCCCCTACATGCCGTTCCCGCGCTCCTGGCCGGTGTTCATCCCCAAGGACATGCTGGCGAACTGGTTTGAACTCTACGCCGAGGCGATGGAGCTGAACGTGTGGACCGCCACGGAGTTGACCGCGGCCACCTATGATGAGGCAGCGAAGCGTTGGTCCGTGACCCTGAAGCGCGGCGACGGCAGCGAGCGGATCATGCACCCGCGCCACGTCGTCTTCTGCAACGGCGTCAGCACGATCCCCAAGTGGCCGGACCTGCCGGGCCTCAAGGAGTTCCGGGGCGCGGTGCGCCATTCGGGCGAGGCCGGCAGCGGCACGGATTGGAAGGGCAAGCGCGCGCTGGTGCTCGGCACCGGGACTTCGGGCCACGACGTGGCGCAGGATCTGGTCGTCTCCGGCGCGGCCGAGGTCACGATCATCCAGAACCGGCCGACTCTCATCGTCAGCCTGAAAGAGGCGCAGGCGCCCTACGCGCTCTACGACGAGGACATCTCGTTCGAGGACTGCGACCTGCTTGCGACGTCGTTCCCTTACCCGATCTACGCGCGCGCGCATCAGAACATCACGAAGATGAATGCGGAGGCCGATGCGGAACTGCTGGCGGGCCTTAGGAAGCGCGGCTTCAAGCTGACGTCGGGCCCCGACGGCACGGGCTGGCAGATCATGTACGGCAACCGCGGTGGCGGTTACTACTTCGACGCCGGCTGCTCGCAGATGATCGTCGACGGCCGCGTCGGCCTGATCCAGTTCGCCGACATCGAGCGTTTCTGCGCCGAGGGCGTGCGCCTGAAGGACGGCACGGTCCGGCAGGCTGACCTGATCGTCCTGGCCACGGGCTATGAGGGCCAGAAGGAAGCCGTCCGTCCGGTGCTGGGCGAGGCGACCACGGCGCGCATCGGCCCGGTCTGGGGATTCGACGCGGAAGGCGAGCTTGCGGGCATGTGGCGTCCCACCGGCCAGCCCGGCCTGTGGTTCCTGGCCGGCGGCCTGGCGCAATGCCGCATCTTCTCCAAGGTGCTGGCGCTGCAGATCAAGGCGCGGGAGCTCGGCCTCCTCTCGTGATCGGGCTCTCGTGATCGCTTGACGCCGTTTCGATGATTCCATAGATATAAAACTATGGAATCGAACGACGCCGTCCCGGCGCTTGCAGCGCTCGCCCAGGAACACCGGCTGGCCGTGTTCCGTCTGCTGGTGCAGGCGGGGCTCGAAGGCCTGCCGCCGGGCCAGATCGCCGAGCGCCTGAAGCTCGTGCCGCCCACGCTCTCTTTTCACCTGGCGCAGCTCAAGCACGCCGGCCTGGTGCAGGTCCGGCGCGACGGCCGCTCGCTGATCTACACCGTCAACTACGACGCCATGAACGGGCTGATGGCGTTCCTGACCGACAACTGCTGCGGCGCCGCCTGCGTCGTGCCGGTGTGCGAGCCCCAGTCCGCGACCATCGTGCGCCGGCGCGCGACACCTAGGGCTCGTCCCTCCTGATGTCGCTCTTCGAACGCTACCTGACCCTGTGGGTCGCGCTCTGCATCGTCGTGGGCATCGCGCTGGGGTATTTCTTCCCGGCGGTCTTCCACGCCGTCGGGTCGGCCGAGATCGCGCACGTCAACCTGCCGGTCGCGGCGCTCGTCTGGCTGATGATCATCCCCATGCTGATCAAGGTCGACTTCGCGGCCATCGGCAAGGTCCGCGAGCACTGGCGCGGCATCGGTGTGACGCTGTTCATCAACTGGGCGATAAAACCCTTCTCGATGGCCGCCCTCGGTTGGCTGTTCATCGGCTATCTCTTCGCGCCCTGGCTGCCGGCCGACCAGATCGACAGCTACATCGCCGGCCTGATCCTGCTGGCGGCGGCGCCCTGCACGGCGATGGTGTTCGTGTGGAGCAACCTCTCCGACGGCGAACCCGACTTCACCCTGACGCAGGTTGCCCTCAACGACTCGATCATGGTCTTCGCCTTCGCCCCGATCGTGGGCCTGCTGCTCGGCCTGTCGGCCATCACCGTGCCGTGGCAGACGCTCCTGCTGTCGGTGGGACTCTACATCGTCGTGCCGGTTGCCCTGGCACAGCTCCTGCGGGCCAGCGTCCTGTCGCGTGGCGGCCAGCCGGGCCTGCAACGCCTGCTCGCGCGCCTGCAGCCGGCCTCGCTGGTGGCTTTGCTGGCCACGCTGGTACTGTTGTTCGGCTTCCAGGGCGAGCAGATCATCGACCAGCCATTGATCATCGCGCTTTTGGCCGTGCCGATCCTGATCCAGGTCTATTTTAACTCGGGTCTTGCCTACCTCCTGAACCGGGCGACCGGCGAAGCCCATTGCGTCGCGGCGCCCTCGGCGCTGATCGGCGCCAGCAACTTCTTCGAGCTCGCGGTGGCGGCCGCGATCAGCCTGTTCGGCTTCTCGTCGGGCGCCGCACTTGCCACCGTCGTCGGCGTGCTGATCGAAGTCCCCGTCATGCTGTCGGTCGTCAAGATCGTGAACGCCAGCAAGCACTGGTACGAGGTCGGCCCCGCCGTCACGCGCCGCGTGGAGGCGGCAAAAAAGCCCTAGCTGTCACGGCCCTGTCATACCGTTGGACTATTCCAGAAGAATGGAAGCAACGGACGCAGCTCAGGGTTTTGCGGCGCTGTCGCAGGAAACGCGACTGAAGCTCATGCGGCTTCTCGCCAGCAAAGGCGCCTCCGGCATGTCCGCCGGGGAACTCGCCGCCGAACTGCGTCAACCGCCTTCGACGCTGTCGTTCCATTTGGCGGCGCTGGAGCAGGCCCAGCTCATCCAGTCGACGCGGCAGGGACGCCAAAACATCTACGCAGTGCGGTTTGCCGGCCTGCGGTCGCTGTTCGGCTTCCTGACCGAGACCTGCTGCGGCGGGAGGCCGGATCTGTGCGGCGACCTGGCGCGACTGCTTCCCGAGGAAACGCTGGAGGATGACAACATGACGCCCGCTTTCAATGTCCTGTTCCTGTGCACGCACAATTCCGCCCGTTCGCTGATGGCCCAGGCCATCCTCAACCAGATCGGGAAGGGGAGATTCAACGCCTATTCGGCGGGATCGGAGCCGGCGCGCGGCCCCATGCCGGAAGTGATCGACAAGCTGAAGGCGCTCGGTCACGACGTTACCGATCTGCGCTGCAAGTCGTGGAATGAGTTCGCAGGGCCAAATGCGCCGCGTATGGATTTCGTGATCACCTTGTGCGACACGCTCCAGGGTCAGCGGTGCCCGGATTTCGGAGAGAAGCCCGTCACCGCGGCGTGGCCGCTTCCGGACCCCGCCAAGTTCACCGGAACGGCGATCGAGCGCGCCACGATGGTCAACGAGCTCTACGGCATGATCCGCCGACGGCTCGATATCTTCATCAACCTGCCCTACGTCTCGCTCGATCGGATGGCGCTCAAGAAGCGCCTCGATGAACTCGGCGAGAGCGCCAAGGTGCCTGCCTAGCGGAGAGTGACATGAGGGTTGGCATCAACGGCATGGGCCGGATGGGGAGGCTGGCGCTCCGCGCGGCGTTCGGTGGCGTGTATCGGGCACCGGACGACCCGCGTGCCGGCAATCGCCTCGAGGTCGTGCACGTCAATGAAATCAAGGGCGGCGCCGCGGCGACCGCTCACCTTCTCGAATTCGACAGCATACACGGCCGCTGGCACACCTCGTTCGAGGTCGACGGCGAGAAGGGGATCGCCATCGGCCAGAAGTACGTGGGTTTCAGCGCCGAGGTGGCGCCGCGCCAGGCGCCGTGGGCCGAGATGGGCTGCGATATCGTTCTCGAATGCACCGGCAAGTTCCTGAAGCCGGATCAGTTGAACGCCTATTTCGACTGCGGCGTGAAACGGGTCATCGTTGCCGCCCCGGTCAAGGACGAGCGCGCACTCAACATCGTGGTCGGCGTCAACGATCGGCTCTACGACCCTGGACGCCATCGTCTGCTGACGGCGGCTTCCTGCACCACGAACTGCCTGGCGCCGGTGGTCAAGGTGATCCACGAGGCGATCGGCATCAAGCATGGCCAGATCACGACCATTCACGACCCGACCAACACCAACGTCGTCGTCGATTCGCCGCACAAGGATTTGCGCCGCGCGCGGTCGGCGATGCTCTCCCTGCAGCCGACCACGACCGGCAGCGCCACCGCCATCGCGCTGATCTATCCGGAACTCAAGGGCAAGCTGAACGGCCTAATCCTCCTTTCTTCTGCCTTTTTTCCAGAAATATCACCTTGTATGACGAGGCCGACTTTTTTCTTTTCCGTCTCCGCAACAGAAAGTCTATGCTTGGTACGATAACGAGATGGGCTATGTCTGCCGCATGGTCGATCTCGCCAACATGGTGATCGAAGCGGGTGTGTGATGGCACCGGCGGTTCGCGACTATCTGATCGTGACGGCGTCCTACTGGTGCTTCACCCTGGTGGATGGCGCCTTGCGGATGCTCGTGCTGCTGCATTTCTTCAAGCTCGGCTACTCGCCATTCACGCTGGCGTTCCTGTTCCTGCTCTACGAGTTCGCCGGCATCGTGGCCAACCTTGCCGGCGGCTGGCTGGCGACGCGCTTCGGCATCCCGCGCATGCTGGCGGCCGGCCAGACCCTCCAGATCGCCGGGCTCGCCATGCTGTCGGCGCTCGATCCGGCCTGGACCGCTGCTGCCTCCGTGGCCTGGGTCGTCGCGGCCCAGGGCATCGCAGGCCTGGCAAAGGATTTCACCAAGACAGCCTCGAAGTCGGCCATCAAGGCGACGGCGGCGGAAGGCTCCGGGCAGCTCTTCAAGTGGGTCGCCTATTTCACCGGATCGAAGAATGCGATGAAGGGCATAGGCTTCTTCGTCGGCGGGCTGCTGCTCGACCTGATCGGCTTCACGCCGGCGCTGTGGCTGATGGCCGGTCTGATCGGCGTCATTCTCGTCGCCGGATTGTCGTTGCTGCCGCGCCAGCTCGGCAAGGCGAAGCCGTCGAGGACGATGCGCGAACTGTTCGCCAAGTCGCGCAGCGTCAATCTGCTCGCCGCGGCGCGCATCTTCATGTTCGGCGCACGTGACGTCTGGTTCGTGGTCGGGCTGCCCGTCTTTCTCTATGCCGCGGGCTGGCGCTTCGTCGAAGTCGGCGCCTTCCTGGCGGCGTGGACCATTGCCTATGGCGGCGTCCAGGCGATCGCGCCGGCTTTGGTCGCCCGAAGCGCCGACGGACTCAGTCGAGAGGTGCCGAACGCGCGGCTGTGGGCGGGTCTCCTCGTCGCCATCCCGGTGGCGCTCACCGTCCTCTTGCAGAGTCCGGATCTGTGGCGGCCGGACGTCCTGGTGGTCGCAGGCCTTGCGCTCTTCGGCCTGCCGTTCGCGGTCAATTCCTCGCTGCACTCCTACCTGATCCTGGCCTACGCGGGCTCCGAGAAGGCAGCCGAAGACGTGGGCTTCTATTACGCCGCGAATGCCACGGGGCGCTTGATCGGAATCCTTCTGTCAGGCGCACTTTATCAGGCGGGCGGCATGGCGGCCTGCCTCGCGGGATCCGCGATCATGCTGGCCGCCTGCTGGGCGATCACGTTCCTGTTGCCCGTTCACGTCGGCGGGATCGGCGACTCCAAGCAGGCTGCGTAACGACGTCGCTCCCGAAAATGTGAGGGAAAGCGCGTCGGTAACTCTCACGAAACCTCTGGCATTGGACCCAAGAGTGCCCAAATGAGGTTTCGGAGAGATGACAATGTCCCATAAACTGACCTTTGGACTATTGGCGCTGGCTGCGACGCTCGGCTTGGCCGGGTCGGTCGCGGCGGCGGAAACAATAGTTGACCCTTGGCCCTATTCATTTGAGGACGAGATGGCCGGCTCCGTGCAGCCGGTGCCAAGCATGCCGCTCGCGTCCGGTCGCGTCGTCGCCGTCGACCGCACCGCCGGCAAGGTCACGCTCGATTATCCACCGATCCCGCAGCTCCTGCTGGAAGGCGGAGTCCGGAATTTTGCCGTCCAGGACGCTGCGTGGTTGACCGGACTCACACCCGGCGACAAGGTGCGCTTCGAAGTCGAACGGGAAGGCCGAGGCTTCATCGTCAAGCGCATCGTGAACAGCAACTGAGACGTGTAGCCCTCAGCGGCCGCGATCGCCTTCCAGCTCGCGCGGCCGCATGATCAGGAACGCACCGAGCGCCAGCAGCATCAACGCCGCCACGACCAGGAAGGCGAGCCCCCAAGCCATGGGCGACATGCCACCGGCGAGGTCGAGCGTCCAGCCGACGACCAGCGGGCCGACGAAGCCCCCGGCGTAGCCCAGCGTCGAATGGACGGCGAGGGTGGCGCCGCGCCGTGACGGTTCGGCATTGCCCGCGGCGCCGGCCGTGACCGATGAGGAATCCAGCCACACCACCATGCCGTAGGCGATCAGCAGGACGACGGCGAGCCAGTAGTTGATCGAACCCACGAAGCCCACGACGGCTGCGAACAGGATCGACAGGATCATGGCCGTGGCCACCAGACGTCGCCGACCGAAGCGGATCGAGGCCTCGTTGCCCACGATGCTGGTGAGCGTGCCGAGCAGGGCCAGCAGGGTGACGACCAGCGCCGGCGAAAGGGTCTCGTCCGCGAGACCGGTGTAGCTCGCCACGAAGGCGAGGAAGGCCACGCCCCAGCCGCGTAGCGCGCTCATCTCGAGCGTGTGCACGCAGTAGACGATGGAGTAGGCAAATGCCGACGTGTTGCGCACGACCGGTCGGAAGTCGAACAGGGCGGCCTGTTTTCCATCTGGCCCTTTCTCGCGCGGCGGCAGGGCGGCGCGCCACGGCACGACGAAGGCCACCATCAGCCAGGCGATGAGGGCCGTGCCGGCGGAGATCGTGAAGGCCGCGCGCCAGCCGAAATGTTCGGCCAGAACGTCACCCAGGACGAAGGAGAGCGCTCCCGAGATGCCGATGCTGGCGGCGTGCCCCGTGACGGCACGCGACATCATCCTGGCATCGACCTGGTCGGCCAGCAGTTTCAGCCCGGTCATGTAGGTGCCGGCCCAGCCCATGCCGGCCAGCGCACGCGTGGCCAGAGCCGACCAGAAGCCGTCGGCGCAGAGGCCGAACAGGAGATGGCCCGCTACCGTGCAGGCGACGCCGAACAGATAGACCCGCTTGGCGTCGACCCGGTCGGTCAGCGTCACCAGCACCGGCACCGAGACCATGTAGGTGCCGAAGAAGATCGCAGTGATCCAGCCGGCCTCGCTGTTGGAGAGATGCCAGAGCTGCATCATCTGCGGCAGCAGCGCCGGCCAGAAGCCGGCGCCGATCTGCACGAAGATCTGCGCCGTGCAAACGACCGCGACGAGCTTCGCGCCCGAATGTGCCTCGCTTGTCCCCGTCACGTCCCCCGAGCCCTGACCTGCATGCCGACAAGGCCGAGTGTGGCAGCAACGACGGTGATCCCAAGAAAAATCGAGTAGGCGGCCGCCGGCGACCACAGGAACGCGAGCGGCCCCGCCGCCGCGCCGGAAACGCCGATCACAAACAGGGTGCCGCGGATGGTCCCCAGATATTTCAGGCCGAAGGATTCCGCCAGTCCGGCCGAATAGACGATCTGCAAGGTGCCGATCATGGCGCCCAGCGTCATGGCGTAGGCAAGCCCACCGGCGAGCGTGGGGCTCGTCCACAGGCAGGTGACGGAAAAACCGAGGAGGCAGAGGCCGAGAAGGCCGATCGGCCGCGCCCCGAAGCGGTCGATGAGCGCGCCGCTGCACAAGGTGGCGATTGCCTGCGTTGTCGTCATCGCGCCCAGCAGACCGATGGCGTTGTCGCGCGCCAGCCCGGCCTCGGCCATGGCGCGGACATGGTCGAGCATGAGTGCGGTGCCGACGCCGTTGGAGAGCACGGTGAGGGCGCTGAAGTACCAGAAGGCGTTCGTCCGCATGCTCTCGGCCAGCGTGAGGCCGACCGCCGGCATGGCGCCGCTGCCCGCGGAAGCGCGCCCGAAATCGCGGGCGGCGCCCGTTTCCTCCGGCCGGTTGCGATAGAAGGCTAAGCCCACCGGCAACATCACGGCGAGGACGCCCGCAGCCAGCGCGAGATAGGCCGTCCGCCAACCTTGATCCTGGATGATGGGTTCGACCAGGGGCGGAATGACAAGCCCTCCAAGCGCCAGTCCCATCATGGCGAGCGCGGTGACGCGGCCGCGAAACCGGTCGAACCAGAGATTGACCATCTGCATGGTGACGAGGCTCAAGCCGGCGATGGCGGCGGCGCGCAGGACGAGGAAGCCCAGACCCAGCGACCAGGTGTCGTGGGCGAGGCTCATGACGCCGCAGGCCGCGGCGACGGCCACGACCGCCGGCGCGATCAGAGGGCGCGGCCCGAACCGGTCGACAAGCTTGCCGATGAAGGGCGCCATCAGAATGCCGAGGAACGTGCCCAGGCTATAGAGAACGAGAACGTGCGCGCGGTTGAGACCGAGATCGGCGGCGATCGGATCGATGAAGGCCGACACGCCGACGGTCTGGCCGGGCGTGGTGGCGAACACGCCGATCAATGCAGCGACGGCGACAACGCCCCCGCTGGTGGTCGAAGAAGCGCCCCGGGCGGACCTGTCTATCAATAGGCGGGCGTCTCCGCTTCCAGCGGCACGATCCATTCGCGGTCGGGTGCGATCACGGCGCCGCCGCGCAACTTGCCGCGCTCGACCACCGGCCACTTGGCCAACAGTGCCTGTGGCAACTCGCGGCCGTCGGCCGCCGACAGCCACAGGCGCATGAGATGGCGCTTGGGCGCGGGCGGCGGATGGTCGAGGTAGGCGGTGCGGGCGTGGAACACGACGTGATTGTGGATGTACTGGATGTCGCCCGGCCGGAACGGGATCATCAGGCAGAAGCGCGAATCGGCGCAGAGTTCGTAGAACAAGTCGAGCGCTTCCGAGAGGATCGGCGTGAGCGGCGGCGCGTCGGGGAAGCGGCGCACTGATTCGACGTAGAGCCGCACCGGCGCGAAGCCGGTGAAGGAATTGCGGTGCCAGTTGAACAGCGGCATCTCGTACCAGCCCTTGCCGCCGGCCGGCACCTCGCCGCGGCGATCCATCGGGATCGGCCCATAGAGCGCGGCGCAGAGGTCCGGCCGGGTGCGCATCATCTCGTCGTGCACGGCGACGCCGCTCACGATCGCGCTCTCGCCGCCCGACTTCGACGTCGCCAGGCAGAGCAGGGCCACCACGTCGCAGGAATCGACATGGAACGAGAGCTCGGCATTGGTCTGGGTGATGCGCTTGTTGGCGTCGTTCACCGAGGTGCCGATGTCGATGACATGGCCGATCAGGTGGCCGTTGCGGTTCTGCGGCACCGGATCGCCGATATGGCGCGAGAGGCCCCAGTAGACGCGCATGCGAAAGTCGGGATCCCAGCGTCCGACCGGCAGGCCGCGGACGTAGCCGAAGCCCAGCTCGCCCAGGATGCGATGGCGGAGCGTCGCGAGCTTCGCTGCGAAGCCAGGGAGCGGGAAATCCTTGCGCTCGATTTTGCGGATGTCGAGGCCGGCCTTTCGGGTCGCGGCAGCAGCGGCCTCGATCTCGGCCACGTTGGCGGGCGTTACATGCAGTGCCCATGAGTCGTAGTCATGGAACGCCTCCGCCCGCCAAGCGAAGGAGCCGCCGAGAGGACCCGGCGGCATCGACACGGCGGGAGTCATGAGCCGCAACCGCAGCCTTTCTTGCCTTCGGCCTTGGCGATTTCGTCCTTCACGCAGCAGGCGCTGGCATTCTCGACGGGCGGGCCGCCGCAGCAGCCGCTGGCCGCCGTCGACGGGGCCGGTACCGGCGTCGGGGTTGCGGCAGCTTTCGGTGCGCCACAGGCGGAAGCTGCGGGCACTGGTTCGACGGCACGGATCGCCTGGGCGCCGCAGCCGCTGATCGGCAGGGCCGCCGAAGGCCCGCAGCAGCCGGAGGTCGTGGCATCGCCCGTCGGTGAGAGCGACGGGCCGGGGCCGTTGCACACGCCGGTCTCGGGCAGCACCAGCTCGACGCGGCGTGCCGCCTCATGATCGCCCGCGATCTCGGCAGCGATCGAGCGGACCTGCTCGTAGCCCGTCATCATCAGGAAGGTGGGTGCGCGGCCGTAGGATTTCATGCCGGCGAAGTAGAAGCCGGGCTCGGGTTGCGCCAGCTCGCGCGCGCCGTGCGGGCGCACCGTGCCGCAGCTGTGCTCGTTGGGGTCGATCAGCGGCGCCAGGGCCGGTGGACACTCGAGCGCGGGATCGAGCGACAGCCGGATCTCGCGCAGGAAGTCGAGTTCGGGCCGGAAGCCGGTCGAGACGACCAGCTCGTCCACGGTTACGTGGCGGCCGGAGCAGGCCGAGCCGCCGTCGATGCGCAGGTGCTGACCGTCTCGGCTGAGCTGCGAGACGCGAAAGCCGGTCTCGCTCCGGATCTTGCCGCTGGCCACCAGGGCCGCGAAGGCGCTGCCCAGTGCGCCGCGGGCGGCGAGCTGGTCGGCCGAGCCGCCGCCGAACGACTTCTCGGGGCTCTCGCTGCGCAGCAGCCAGACGATCTCGGTGGTTGGCGCCTCGGCCTTGAGTTTGGCGAGATCGATCAAGGTGCCGATTGCGGAGTGACCGCCGCCCAGCACGGCGACGCAGCGGCCGGCGTAGCGGGCGCGATCGCGGCCCAGCACATCGGGCATGCCGTAGGCGATGCGGTCCTGGACTTCGCGCTCGCCGACCGCCGGCAAGCCATTGGCGCCGGCGGGATTGGGCGAGAACCAGGTGCCGGTGGCGTCGATCACGGCATCGGAGCGCAGCACCTCGGGACCCTTTCCATTCTGGTAGCTAATCTCGAAGCGCGCGGCTTCGCGGCCTTTCGTTTTCACTTTGTCGAAGCCCACCCGGCCGACGCTGGTCACCATGCTCTGGGTGCGGATGTGGTCCTTGAGCTTCGTGCGCGCGGCGAGCGGCTCGAGATACTGCTCCAGCAGCTCGGCGCCGGTCGGATAGAGGTCGGGCTGCGGCTTGTTCCAGCCGGTCTCGACCAGCAGGCGCTCCGCTGCCTTGTCGATATTGTACTCCCAGGGCGAGAAGATCTGGACGTGACTCCATTGGCGCACGGCGTGGCCGACGGTCGGCCCGGCCTCGAGCACCACCGGCTTCATGCCGCGTTCGAGAACATGCGCGGCGGCGGCGAGGCCCACCGGGCCCGCGCCCAAGATGGCAACGGTCTTCGTCTTGCTGGCTTCGGACATGATCTACTCCAGTTCTCCTAGAATCATCGAAATATCAGGGCAAAAAAAAGCCCAGACGAAAATCAGGCCACCTTTGGCAGCACGACGGGCGCGCAGCTTCCCTCGGCGCAGCACTCCTCGACCATGTAGCCCAGCAGGTCGCGCATGAGGTCGTAGTTGGCGTGGCAGACGAGGGTGGTGCCGTCGCGCGTCTGGGTGACCAAGCCCACGACCACCAAAGACTTCAAATGATGCGAGAGCGTCGAGGCGGCGATGTCGAGCTTGGCCTGCAGGCGGCCGACCGCCATCCCTTCGGCGCCCGCCCGCACCAGCGAGCGGTAGATCTTCAGGCGCGTCGGATTGCCCAGGGCTTCGAGGCGGGCAGCGGCATCGTCGAGCTTCATGCACCTTACCTAGGCACGCCAACCGGATCTGTCAACGGTATTTCCAGAATTACAGAAATAAAGATGGCCGTCGGCTGGGCGGAGTGGCAGGCGCCGATACAGATGGAGGGCGGCGTCTGCGCGGGATATAGGGGCCGGACGCAGCCATATCGAGGGCAAGACAATGGACACCATCGCTACCTCAAGCACCACGTCGCTGAATGCGAAGATCGGCGCAACGGCGCTCGCCGCTGCGGCGTTTCTAACGCTTCTGCTGTCGCATTTTTCAGAGCCACTAGCGCCGCTGCGCCTCCTGACGCTTGCGCTCGTGGCGTTTGCTACCTGGTCGTTCTGCGACGAGATGGGCATGCAAAAGCCGCTCAATCGAGCCGGCTTCGTGTTCCTGTCCATCGCCGTGGCCGTCAAAGTCCAGATGATCCTCGGCGTGGCAGTGGAATTTGTCGGCCGCTACCATCTTCTCTATTCGGCATTCCTCCTTCTGGCCGTGCTCTTTTGGTCGATTGCCTTCCTCCACCGGCAACGCGCACTCAAGATTCTGGGGGCGCTCGGAGTTGCGGCGAGCGTGCTGCCGATTTTCGCGCTGGTCGCCGCGCACCTTGCGGTGGGATTGGGTGCAGTCCTCGGTGTTTCATCTATTCTGGCCGCAGCCGAAGGTCCCGGTAGTACGGCCGATCCCGGCTTCGTCACGGTGATCGAACGGATTTTTGGCCTGTGGGGCTATCTAACGGCCTGGCTCCTGTGGCGGGGCCACATGCGGCCGCCGACTTCGCCGAAGTGAAGCCTCATTCGACCTCTCGAAGTCGCGCTGAAACGGCATTTCTCTCGTTGTGAGGTGATGGGCCGCCGCTCGAAGCGGACAAGCACTCGTCCGTCGACCGGCGCAGGAAGCGCGCGGTGAGGATGGGCCCGACCACCGAGGTCACGATCACCAGCACCAGCACCGCATTCAGCATCCGATCGTCGATCAGGCGTTGGCCGGCGGCGTTCACCGCCTCGTAGCCCACGATCGCCGTGGCAAGTGTTGCCGCGACCTGCGGGAAGGTGAGCGAGCCCATCAGGCCGCGGTCGTTGGCGGAGAAGTTCCAGGCACGGCCCACGAGCTGGGCGGCGATCCATTTCGAGTCCATCAGCCCCAGCACGACGGCGGCGACCAAGCCGGACTGGCTCCACAGGGTCGAGGCGAAGACTTTCAGGTCGACCAGGAAGCCGGTGACGATGAAGAAGCAGGGGATGAAGAAGACGTTGCCGAGGAACTCGATCTTCTCCTTGGCCGAGGTGCCGCGCACCGCCTCGTTGACCGCGATGCCGGCCAGGAAGGCGCCGAGGATGCCCTCGAGCTGCAGGGTTTCGGCGAGTGCGGCGCCGATGCCCACGATGCCCATCATGAGCACGAATGAAGCCTCGTCGGTCTTGCCCAGCCACTTGAACAACCGGTTTCCGGTGCGGCCCAGTACGAAGACCATGACGAAGACGAACAGCACCAGCTCGGCGAGCTGGAGGGCGACCGCCGTCGGACTGAATCCCGTCTTGTGGGTGGTCACGCAGACCGCCAGCACCAGCAGCGATAGCGTGTCGGTGAGGATGGTGGCGCCCACCGTCACGGTCACGGCCAGGTGCTTGGCGAGGCCCGCCTGCATCACGAGCGGGTAGGCGATCAGCGTGTGCGAGGCGAGCAGCGAGCCGATCAGGACGGCCGATAGCAACGAATAGCCGAAGACCAGGCCGACGGCGATGCCGGTCGCAAGCGGCAGGGCGAAGGTGGCGAGGCCGAAGACCAGCGACTTGCGGCGATGTTCGCGAAACTGCTGCATGTCGATTTCGAGGCCGACGAAGAACATCAGCAGGAGCTTGCCGAGCTCGGCGAAGAATTCGCCGACCTTGGAGTTGCCCGGCATGATGCTCAGCACATGCGGCCCGACCAGGATTCCGACCAGGATGTAGACGACCACGGCAGGGATACTGAGGCGCCGCGCGACGTAGGGCGTCGCCAGCAGCAGGAACATGATCAGCGCGAAACGCGCCATCGGCGGCAGGTGGATAGAGGCGGCGTCGATTTCCATTGGTGACAACGTGATTGAAAATGAGGAGGCGAGCAATAGGATGGCGCCATGAACATCCGGAAACTGCTGGTCATCATTGTCGCTCTATTTGCCGCTGCCGCACCGGTCATGGCGCAAACGCTCGAGGCCGAGATGCGCCAGGCTGCCGGCGCCTACGAGCGCAAGGACATGGCGACAGCGGCGCGGATCTGGAAAACCTGGGCGGACAAGGGCAACGCGGAGGCCCGGACCCTGCTGGGCGCGATGTACTGGAGCGGCGAAGGCGTGTCGCGCAATCATGCGGAGGCCGCGAGACTCTATCTGCTCGCCGCCAACCAAGGTTATGCGCGGGCACAGAACGACATCGGTTTCATGTACGGTTTCGGCGAGGGCATCCCGCCGCGCAACGACGTCGAAGCTTACAAGTGGCTGACGCTCGCCATCGCGGGCTACACGGCCAAGAACCAGGATCGCCGCGACCAGGCGATCAAGGACAAGGCCGCACTCGCCAAGCGCATGACCAAGGCGCAGGTCGCCGAGGCGGAAAGACTCGCGAAGGCGTGGAAGCCCACGGCACCGTGACGCGATCGCGCTGCCGTCCAGCCTGCGAAACCGGACATTTTCAAGGCACATCGAGGCCCGGCCGGTCGCACCTTTGTCACGGCACTCGGCCACACGGGCGGTGACACCGCGTGCGGCAAATGTTTTAAGCTGGCGGCCATGAGAAGGGCATCGCTCGCCACGGTGTTGACCGTCGTCCTGCTGGTCGGCTCGGCTTCTGCCGGCCGTGCCGACGACGCGGAGGCGCTACGGGATCTTCTTCCCTTCAGCCGGCAGATCGCCGTCGATGGTAACGTGAAGGGCGCCACCGCCGGTTCACTTGAAAGCTCGATCGCCGCGGCCGGCGTGCCGGAGCCGGCGATACACGAGGCCCTGCAGGCCTTTGCCACCTCGATCGACCTCGCCCGCGACGTCCGCGACGGCGACCGCTTCCACGTCCGCTACGAGCAGACCTTCACCATCGAGGGCAAGCCGATCGGCGTCGGCCGCGTCTTGTGGGCGGAGTTGCGGACCGCCGCCAAGGGCCCGATCGCGGTCCACCGCTATCGCACGCGCGACAACGCAGAGCGCTTCTGGCTGGCGAACGGCCAGGCGGCGAGCCCGCCGGCGATCCGCCTGCCGGTCGAGACTGTCTCCATTTCCTCGGGATTTGGCCTCAGGGCCGATCCGTTCGGCAAGCCGACGCCGCCGCCGACCGCCGGCAAGTCGGGCGCGATGGGCGGCCCTCTGCGCACGCCGCCGGCACTGCCGCCCGGCCTGAAGCCCGGCACCATCACCGGCGAGGCGCCGCTGTCGTCCTATGCCGGTGCATCATCCTACGGCAGATCGTCGGCCGGCCTCTCGTCTTACGGCGGCACCGGCACCTTGTCGCCCACGCCGAGCGCCCCGCGCGCGATGTTCATGCACGAGGGTATCGACCTTGTGGCGCCTACCGGTACGCCGGTCCACGCCGCGGCCGACGGTGTCGTCTTCGGCGCCGGACCCAACGGGCGCTACGGCAACTGGATCCGCATCGACCATGCCGGCAAGCTCGCGACCGTCTACGGCCATCTCTCGGCCTTCGCGCCGGGCATCGCATCCGGAACCAGGGTGGAGCGCGGCGAGCTGATTGGCTTCGTCGGCAACACCGGCCGCTCGACCGCGCCGCATCTGCATTTCGAGCTGCTGATCGACGGCAAGCCGGTCAATCCGATCACCCATCCCGAGGTCAAGCGCCCGCAGATGCGCAGCCCGGAACTCGAGCGCTTTCGCAAGCAGGTGACGCAGAGCCTGGCCGAGCGCGACCGCGAGGCGGCCGTCGCGGCTTCATACCGCCGCTGAACTTTCCGCCTTGAGGGCCGCCTGCCGGGCGAAGGCTTCCTCGGGCGACAGCACGAGACGGTGCCGGCCGACGGCCGCGAACCAGACGATGCCGACGGCGAACCAGACGCCCACTCCCAGCACGCCCGCCACGAACACCGGATCGAGAAGCTGATAAGCCAACGTGAGCAGGGCGAGGGCAAGCGTGACGGCTGCGCCGGCGATGCCCAGCGGCGAGCGGTAGGGACGGACGAGCACCGGCCGGTTGAGGCGCAGCACGATGAAGCTCACGGCCTGCGCCAGGTAGGAGAGCATGGCGCCCGCCACCGCCATGTTGAGCAGCATGCCCTGGATCGCGGCGGCACCCTGCTCGGCACCCATTCCGAACCACAGCGCGAACATGATCGCGAGCGCCACGACCGAGCCCGCGAACAGCGCCACGTACGGCGTCTTGTGACGCGGATGGGTGATCGAAAGGAAACGCGGGAAGTAGCCGGCGCGCGACAGCGAATAGATCTGCCGCCCCTTGGCGAACAGGATGGTGTGGAAGGAGGCGATCAGGCCGACGCAGGCAACCAGCGCCAGGGCCTTGGCCAGCCCTTCGCCGAACGCGGCGCGGAAGCCGTCGAGCAGCGGCTCGCCTGAGGTCGCGAGCCTGTAGCTGCCGGGCCCGACCGAGGCATTGAGCCAGACGGTGAGGGCGGCCGAGACGAGGAGCGTGAGGAAGGCCGCGATGATGCCGCGCGGCATGTCGCGACGGGGATCCATCGATTCCTCCGCAGCGAGCGGGAGCTGTTCTATGGCGAGGAACAGCCAGACCGCGAAGGGCAGGGCCGCCAGCGCGCCGTGCAGGCCGAACGGCAGCAGAGGGCCGCCGCCATCGGGCAGCTCGACCGGCTTGCCGTCGGCGCCGGCGTCGATGTTGAGCGCGAAGCGACCGAAGTCGGCCACGGGCAACGCCGCGATCCAGAACATCGCGAGGCAGGCGAGGGCGGCCAGCGTGACGACCACGGTGACCTTGAAGGAAAGCTCGACGCCCAGGACGTTCAGTCCAACGAACAGCGCGTAGCCCGCGACCCAGTAGAGCGGCAGCCAGGCGGGCGGCGTCTCGAGCACGGCGGCCAGATAGGTCGCCAGGAAGGAGACGACGACGGCGGGCGTCAGCACGTATTCGACGTTTTCGCAGAGGCCGGTGATGAAGCCGCCCCACGGCCCCATCGAGGCGCGGGCGAAGGAATAGGCGCCGCCCGTGTGCGGCAGTGCCGCCCCCATCTCGGCGATGCAGAAGACGAGGCAGAGATACATGACGGCGACGATGACGGCGGCGAGCGCAAAGCCGCCCCAGCCGCCGGCCAGCAGGCCGAGGTTCCAGCCCGAATAGTGGCCGGAAATGACGGCGCCGACGCCCAGCGCCCACAGGGAGGCGACGCCGGCGTAGCGGCGCAGACCGCGCCGGTCGAAGTAGTCTTTATCGACCGACCGATAACCGGTGCCGGTTTCGCTCATGCCTCGTTCCCTCGCTCCGCGCCGGACTTATGGCACGGAGGAGGGGCGAAGCGGCAAGTTCAGATTTCCAGGCTCAGGTCTTGGGCGTCGGCGGGTTCTCCAGGATCTCGGCGCAGGCACGGGCGACGTCGGAGTCGGCCGACTTGGCGCCCTGCATGGTGGCAAAGCCGCTCTTCTCGATGACATTGCCGCGATCCCATGAACTCGCCTTGGCGAGTTCGGCGATCTTGAGGGCGGAGTCGCCCTGGGCGCGGAAGCTGGCGGCGCAGATCGGCGCGAGGGCAGCCACCCTGGCGTCGCTGGCGGCCGCTGCGGCAGTCTTGGTCGCAGTGCCGCCAGTCACCCAGCCACCCCAGCCGAAGCCGACGACGGCGAGCGCGATAGCGCCGAGAGCGGCGCCCCACAGATAGGCGTTGGTGTTTTCAGGTAGCTTCATGGGAAAGCCTTTCGGGACCGTCGGGCGGTCTCTTGAGTCGGCGTCGCAGGAACGCGTCGCCGTCGATATATGCAGGATCGGGAACAAGGCGGCGATACGAGCCAGTCTCTCGTCGGCGCACGTCGCATCTGAGGCGGGAGCGCACGCATCTCTCAGCCATCGCAAAGCCGTTGGCTTGGTGGGCGATGGTAGCTCAGACCTACACCCCTACCGCAGGCGCGTCCAATGAACGCGCTGCCTCGATTGGGTAGCGACGTCGGCGAAGCGCACGAGCTGACCCCGCTTCTCGTCCCACAAGGTGAGCCGGGGGGCGCCAAGACCGCCCCGGAGGCTGAGGGTGCGCACCGGGCGGAGCGCCTGGACGGCATCGTGGCAGGCTCTGAGGCGGTAGTTCGGCACGCGCGGATTGAGATGATGGACGTGGTGGAAGCCGATATTGCCGGTCAGCCACTGCAGCACGCGGGGCAGGCGGAAATACGACGAGCCCTCGAGCGCCGCCTCGACGAAGCTCCAGTCGCCATGGCCGAGCCAGCGCGACGTCTCGAAACGGTGTTGCAGCGAAAACAGCCAGACGCCTAGGATCGAGGCCACGACCATGATCGGCAGGTGGATCAGCAGCACCTCGCGCCAGCCGAACAGCGCGACCAGGGCGCCGAACAACGCCGCGAGGGCGAGATCGGTCAGCCAGACGGACCGGCGTTCGCGCGCCCAGCCCGACGGCGTGTCGAAGGGAACGCGATAGAGCAGCAGGAAGACCAGCGGCGGCAGCAGGAAGTTGGCGATCAGCGGGTGGCGCGGCAGCCGGTAGAGAAGGCGGCGCCCCGGCGTCAACGCCAGGTATTCGCGCACCGTCAGGCAGGCCGAATAGATGTCGCTGCCGGCGCTCTGCCGATCGAGGTTGTTCCAGTTGGCGTGATGGGCGGCATGCTGGCGGGCCCAGTTGGCGTAGGGCGTGAAGGTGACCAGGCTGCACAAGCGGCCGGTCGCGGTATTGGCCAGGGGTGAGGCGAAGAAGGAGCCGTGACCGCAATCGTGCTGGACGATGAAGATCCGCACCAGCAGGGCGCCGGTTGGCAGGCTGAGCGCCAGGGCGAGGAACGGGGAGACCGGGTAGGCCAGGTACATTGCTGCACAGCCGGCGAGAAACGGCCCGAACGAGGTCAACAGCTGGAAGAGGCTGCGCCAGGCCGTGGGGCGGGCAAACGCCGCCGCCGCCCGCCTGAGGGCGCGATCGGAGGAAGGGAGGTCCCGTCCGCTATCCATGTGAGTCTTTCGGGCGGCAAGTTGGCAGAAACGCCGCCGCAATGAGCAGATGAGGGCGATCCGTCGTCCGGACAAGGGCCCGGGAGGTGAACTTTGGGCCTTCATGGACCCCGTTTAGGCCCTTGCAAATCCCGGCTTTAGCGCCCATATGGCTATCGTCGATACACGGAAAGATGACTTTGGCCATGCCCCGACCCTTGAGGTCAGCGCTACGCCACCCAACTCAATCCCGAAATAAATGCGACTTCGACGGCCCGCGCACATTTGCGGGTAAGCATATCTACGTTTGTGAAAGGGTTCTCCCATGGCTACGGGAACCGTGAAGTGGTTCAATATTCAGAAGGGCTTTGGTTTCATCCAGCCCGATAACGGCGGCAGCGATGCCTTCGTGCACATCAGCGCCGTCGAGCGCGCCGGACTCGGCAGCCTCAACGAAGGCCAGAAGGTCGAGTACGAGCTCGTCGCCGACCGCCGCAGCGGCAAGATGTCGGCCGACAACCTCAAGGCCGTCGGCTGATTTCTCCCGGCTGATTTCGATCGGCTGAGAATCGAGCGGCTGATCGCGCCGCAGCTTCTTCGCTCGCCCGACCACGGATGTACTGGCGGGCGGACGCCGGAGAAGGCGATGCGATCGAGCCCGACGGATGCAGCGCTTGCGCGTAGCATCCGGTGGCCCCGCGCCTCACAGTGCGGGGCCTTTGCATTTTCAGGGGCCGGATCTCAATCCCGGGCGTCGGCTGCGAGCGCCGCAGCGAGTTCGGTGGCGTCCACAGGCACGGCCTCGCTCTTGCTTGCCGAGACCGAGACTGCCGGAAGATGTAGGATCGTCGCCGTGCGGTGGAAGGCAGCGAACGACAGGCCGGGAATTTCCTCCTCGTCGATCGTGAGGCGGTAGGTTCCCGCCGGCTGGAGATCGTCGAGGGCGGCCAGGGAGAAGGGGCGGCGGAAAGTGACCGTCGTCTCGGTGGTTCGGACGGACATGATCTGCTCCCGTGATCGACCTGAAGCACATGGCCCGGCGCGGCGGTCATTACAAGGTATGCCCCGGAGGCGCCAATGATCGCCCTCACCATCCGTCACAGGACGACCTACCTCTACCATCAAGCGGTGAAGCTGGGGCAGCACCGGCTCATGTTGCGACCGCGCGAGAGCCGCGACCTCCGCCTGATCTCGAGCGACGTCACGGTGACTCCCGCCGCCACGTTGAACTGGGCGCACGACGTGTTCGGTAACGCCATCGCCACAGCCAGCTTCGAGGCCATGACCGACAGGCTGGTGATCGACAGCGCGGCTCATCTGCAGCTGGGCGGCGACCCGTGGCCGGTGTTCGATATCGCGGGCTCGGCGATCCACTATCCGTTCCGCTATTCCGACGACGAATGGACCGACCTCGGCCAGCTCGCGGTGCAGCAGTATCCCGACCCCGACGGACGCCTGAAGAAGTGGGCGACCGGGTTCGTGCGCAGCAACCCCACCGATACCCTGTCGCTCCTCAAGGATCTCAGCGCCGGTGTCGCCGAGCGGATCCGCTATCAGAGCCGCGAGGTCGAGGGCACGCAGGCGCCGCTCGAAACGCTCGACCGCGGCTGGGGCTCGTGCCGCGACTTCGCGGTCCTGTTCGTCGACGCGGCGCGGGCGCTGGGCTTCGGCGCGCGGATCATCTCGGGCTATCTCTACAATCCCGAGCACGATCGGGTGGGATCCGACGAGTCCGGGTCGACCCACGCCTGGACCGAGGTCTATGTGCCGGGCGCCGGCTGGATCACCTTCGACCCGACCAACCGCAGCGTCGGCGGTCACAATCTCATTCCCGTGGCTGTGGCGCGCGACATCCGTCAGGCGACGCCGGTGACCGGCAGTTTCATTGGCATGACGGATTCGTTTCGCGGCATGTGGGTCGAGCGCCCTCTCGGCCCTGCTGCCCACCGGTATCCTCGGCCTGTCGATGAGCCTCGCCTCGGCTGACAGCATGGCCGCGACTTCGTCCGGCGAGCGCGCGACGCCCAAGGATCCCGACTCGGTGGCGCTCCGCCTGCGGGCGATCCGCAACGCGGTGTCGGTGGTCGTGCAATTGCCGCCGACGGACGGCGGGGAGCAGGCGTCACCCGACGTCGAACCGCGGCTCGCCTGGTGGGGCAACGGCGGCTGGCGGAACGGCGGCTGGGGTTGGCACAACGGCGGCTGGCACAATGGCGGTTGGGGTAACGGCGGCTGGCACAACGGTGGCTGGGGCAACGGCGGCTGGCACAATGGCGGCTGGGGCAACGGTGGCTGGCACAACGGCGGTTGGGGCAACGGCTGGCACAACTGGTAAGGACGTGCAGAGCTTCGCCCCTTCGCAGGCGCCGGTCGGTCGACCTGAAGTCGAGATGGTGATCATCCAGCCGACTGCCTTCTGCAACATCGACTGCACCTACTGCTACCTGCCCGATCGCGACAACAAGCACGTCATCGCCCAATCGACGGTGACGAGGCTGTTTGCCGAGCTGTTCGGCTCGGGCTGGAGCAATCCGGAGATCACCGTGCTGTGGCACGCCGGCGAGCCGCTGGCCGTGCCCGTCGCTTTCTACCGCGAGGCCTTCGCGACCATCGAGCGGCTGCGGCCCAAGACCGGACCCGGCGCCGTCACCGTGCGGCATTCGTTCCAGACCAACGGCACGCTGATCAACGAGGAATGGTGCGCGCTGTTCCGCGACTGGCAGGTGGGCGTCGGCGTCAGCATCGACGGCCCGCGCGAACTGCACGATGCCCATCGCAAGACGCGGAGCGGCGCCGGCACCTTCGACCGGACCATCGCCGGCATCCGTCGCCTGAAGGCGGCGAACTGGCCGGTCCACGTGCTTTCGGTGCTGTCACGCGCCAGCCTGGAGATGCCGGAGGAGATGCTGGCCTTCTATATCTCCGAAGGCATCGACCACGTCTGCTTCAATGTCGAGGAGTCCGAGGGCGACTACGTCTCCGACCTGTTCCAGGGACCCGAGCTGCGCCAGCGCTACGAGACGTTCCTGCGCACCTTCTGGCACCTGGCGCGCGCCGACGGCCGCGTGAAGTTCGTGCGCGAGATCGATCATGCCCTGCCGCGTGTGTTCCGCCCCGAGGGCGTGCGCGCCCGCAACATCCAGGTCGAGCCGCTCGGCATGATCAACGTCGACAGCCACGGCAACGTCTCGAGCTTCTCGCCGGAATTGCTGGGCTACAGGAACGCCGACTACGACGACTTCCTGCTGGGCAACATCAACGTCAACTCGCTCGCCGAGATCCACGAGGCCTGTGTGCGCTCGGCGCTCTATCGAGACATCACGATCGGCGTGCGCGCCTGCCAGGCGAGCTGCGAGTACTT
>JACPVT010000063.1 GCA_016191685.1 Rhodospirillales bacterium
ACTTGCCGCCCATGCCGGACGGCGGATCGCCGCGCAGCGCCACGATGTGGCGGATGCCGGCATCCCAATAGGCGCGCGCCACCTCGTCGATCTCGGCCCTTGTCGCGGCGACGCAGGTGAGGTGGGCGGCGGCGTCGATGCCGGTCTCGGACTTGAGCCGCGCCACGGTCTCGTGCGTGCGTTGGCGCGTCGAGCCGCCCGCGCCATAGGTCACGGAAAAGAACCTGGGCTGCAGCGGCGTGAGCCGGGTCACCGTTTCCCACAAGGTGCGTTCGGCCGCTTCGGTTTTGGGCGGCGAGAATTCGAACGAGACCTGCAGCCGCTGCGGCGCACGGGCGGGAAACTCCGAAGCGCCGGCGGTGGTGCTGAGGGGGCCGGTATCGGGACTCATCGGGAAGCTCCATGGGCGAGGGTCGTGGTGCGGGCGGGGCGCGGGGCGCTCTCGCGCTCGCCGCGCCAGATGCCGGTCATCAGTCGGCGGCCGGGGAAGTGAATGGGCTCCAGCGCATTGAGTCCGGCGCTCTTGAGCCAGCCCTGGACCTGATTGTCGGCGAAGCCGAGATGGACATGGGCATGTTCGCGCTTCAGTTCGACCATGTCGTGCGGCGAGAAGTCGACGACCAGCACCGTGCCGCCGGGCTTCACGACCCTGGTGGCCTCGGCGAGTGCCGCGGCGGGATCGTCGGCGTAGTGCAGGACGTGGTGGATGGTGACGACGTCGAAACTGTCGGCCTCGAACGGCAGGGCATACATGTCGCCCTGACGGATCTCGACGTTGTCGAGACCGGCGCGGGCGAGGTTGGCGCGGGCCAGCGCCAGCATTTCGCGGCTCTGGTCGACGCCCACGGCCTGTTCGACCCGGGGTGCCAACACCTCGAGCAGGCGTCCGGTGCCGGTGCCGATGTCGAGCAACCGCCGCGCGCCCAGCGGCAGGTGATGGGCGAGCGCGCGCTCGATCTCGCGATCGGCGACGTGCAGCGCGCGCAGCTCGTCCCAGCGCTGGGCGTTGTCGCGGAAGAAGCGCACTGCGGCGTTCTGCCGGCGCTGCTGCAGGGCGTCGAGCCGGGCGCGATCGGCGGCGATGCGGGGATGCTTGGGATCGAGCCGGCGCACGAACTCGCGCACCAGGGCGGCGTCATCGCCGCTGGTGACGAGACGGAAGCGGGTGAACTGGCCTTCGCGGAAACGCTCCAGCAGGCCGGCCTCGACCACCAGCTTCAGATGCCGCGAGACGCGGGGCTGACTCTGGCCCAGCACGTGGACGTAGTCGCTGACCGTCAGATCCTCGCGCGCCGCCAGCGCCAGGATGCGCAGTCGGGTGTCTTCGGCCGCTGCCCGGAGGAGGGTGAGGAGATGATCCATGAATGTGTCAATATAAGCATATCTTTATGTTTGCAAGCGTAAAGTTTGTATCTGTTTCTGTGGCTGTGGAACCACAGCCCGGGTGTCTTTTGGCTATTCACTTCAAACCGCAGCGTGCGTGTGCAACACTGCGGCGGAATAGCGGCGACCTAACGCCGCTTCGTGCTTTTTGGCTCAGCGTATCCGGGCCGGCGGGATGGACCAGGGTTGTGTTTATGGTCGAGAGTCTGTCTGGAACGATGAAGCGGAAGGCGCGCCGTTCGCTCGTCGCGATGGCTGTCGCGGCCACCCTGATGGGCGGCTGCGCGACCGGCGATACCGGCGCCGCCGAGGTCTGGGATCCGATCGAAACACCCAACCGGTTCCTGTTCTCGCTCAATCGTGTCGTCGACATCATCGCGCTGCGGCCCGTCGCGGTCATCTACCGCGACTGGGTGCCGGAACCGGCCCAGAAGAGCGTGCGCAACCTGCTCGACAATCTCGGCGAGCCGGTGACCGCGATCAACGAGGTGGTCCAGGGTGAACCGGGCCGCGCCGCCACGACCATGGCCCGCTTTCTCGTGAATTCGACCATCGGAGTCGCCGGCCTGTTCGATGTCGCCACCAGCCTCGGCCTCGAGCGGACCAAGGAAGACGCCGGCAAGACGATCGGCCTTTATGCCGGGGCCGAGCCGGAGAACGGCGGCTTCTATCTCATGTTGCCGGTCATCGGACCGTCCAACGCCCGCGACGGCACCGGCCTGATGATGGATTACCTGGTCGATCCGTTCCGTATCCTGACTTTCAATCTCGCCATCGACTGGACCGCCTACCAGGCGGCGCGCTACGGCATGAACGTGATCGACTACCGCTCGCGCACCATCTTCGCGCTCGACGATCTCGAGAAAAACAGTGTCGACTACTATGCTGCACTGCGCAGCGCCTACACGCAGAACCGCGCCGACCTGATCCGTCAGAAGCGGGAAAAGACCGATACCAAGGGCGAGCTGGAACGTCGCGACAATCTCGCCTTGGTACGCTAAAACGCCACCGTCCGAAGTCCTTTCAGGGAGCGACCAGTGTTGCTGCTCGCCATTCGTCGTGTCGCTATTCGCCTTGTCGCCGGCGCCGCCGTCCTCTTCTTCGTCCTGCCTGCCTCCGCCGCTGATCCCAGCAAGCTGATCGAGACAGTCGCTGCCGAGGTCATCAACATCGTCAAGACCAAGACCGGCGCCGACCGCCAGGCCGCTATCCGTCAGGTCATGCAGGCCAACTTCGACCTGCCCTTCATGACCCGGTCGGCCCTGGGCAAGCACTGGAACCAGGCGACCGAGGCGCAACGTGCCCGTTTCCTGACAGCCTTGGAGACGGCGGAGGCCCGCGCCTACAGCGAGCGCTTCGGCCAGTATGACGGCCAGACCCTCAGCCTCGGCAAGGTGACCGCCCGTCCCAACGGCATCACCGTTGTCGACAGCAAGCTGAACCAGGCCACCGGCCAGCCGATCAAGCTGGAGTGGGAAGTGCGCGACAACGGCCAGGGGCCACGGATCACCGACGTAAAGGTCGAGGGCGTCAGCCTGATCATGACTAGACGTTCGGATTTCAATTCCTACATCCAGAACAACGGCGGCTCTGTCGAGCCGCTGATCCAGGAACTGGAAGCCCGCGCTTCCCGCTAGGAAAGCCCGCCGGATTGCACCTGTAATGCAATCGACGTAGACTTTTCATCGGGAGGCGTATCGATCGGTTCCGAGGGTCTGCAGGGCAGGCCGGAGGACCGGAGGAGAACGCCATGGATAGCGTCGTACTGAAGAACCCGGCCGAGCTTCGCTCTGTCGATCCTGTCTGGGCCCGGATCCGCGAGGCCGCCCAGGCTGCCGCCGCGGCCGAGCCGGTGCTGGCGGGACTGTTGCATGCCACCATCCTCAGCCAGCCCAAGTTCGAGAGCGCGCTCAGCTACCACCTGGCACGCCTTGCCGGCACGACCGAGGTGCCCGCTGCGCTCATCCGCCAGACCTTCGACGAAGCCTTCGCCGCCGATCCCGCCATCGGGCTTTCAGCGCGCGCCGACATCGTGGCGGTGGCCGACCGTGATCCTGCCTGCACCAGCCATCTCGATCCGCTGATGTGGTTCAAGGGCTATCACGCGCTGCAGACCTACCGCGCTGCCCATTGGTTGTGGCTGCAGGGCCGCCAGTCGCTCGCCCACTTCCTGCAGAGCCGCGCCAGCGCGCTGTTCGGTCTCGACATCCATCCCGGCGCGGTGATCGGCAAGGGCATCTTCATCGACCATGGCACCGGCGTGGTGATCGGCGAGACTGCCGTCGTCGAAGACGGTGTTTCGATGCTGCACGGTGTGACGCTGGGCGGCACCGGCAAGGAACGCGGCGACCGTCATCCCAAGGTGCGGCGCGGCGTGCTGCTGGGAGCCGGTGCCAAGGTGCTCGGCAACATCGAGATCGGCGCCTGCGCCAAGATCGCCGCCGGCAGCGTGGTGCTGGAACCGGTCCCGGCCGGCTGCACCGCGGCCGGCGTGCCGGCCCGCATCATCGGCTGCGTCGACGTGCCGGAGCCGGCGCAGGAGATGGATCAGAGGATTTGAATCCTCTCCCCCTCGCGGGGGAGAAGGATATAAAGGGTGGATGAACCACACCTTTCGCGGCCTGGCGCTTCATACCTGGACAGTAGACTCCACGCCACTCGATGGCGCGCTCGCGGCCGTCAAAGCCGGCGGTTTCGACGCCGTCGAGCTGCGGCGCGTCGACTTCGTGCGCAATCCGAACGCGCTCGATCTCGTGAAGAAGAGCGCCCTGCCGGTCGCCTGCGTCGGCGTCGAGCCCGGCTGGATCTTTTCCGCCAAGGGCGAAGAGCAGGAGCGGCTGTTCGGCGTGTTTCGCGAGAGTTGCCAGGCCGCCGTCGCGCTCGACTGCGCGACGCTGATGAGCGCCATCGGTCCCGGCACCGCGAGCCTCGACGAGGCGATCACCAACATCCGCCGCGCCGGCAAGATCGCGGCCGGGTTCAAGCTGCGGCTCGCGCTCGAGTACCAATTCCAGCATCCGGTCGTGAAGAGCCTCGACATCCTGCGCGACATCATCGCCAAGGCTGGCGAGAAGAGCGTCGGCCTGCTGCTCGACGCCTATCACCTCCAGCGCGGCGGCCGGCCCGGCGGTGGCTTCTCCGACGTGCCCGAGGCGGAGATCTTCTACGTGCAGTACAGCGACGTGCCGGACGCGCCGCCCAACGGCCCGCCGCCGGTCGACCGCCTGCCGCCCGGCAAGGGCGTCGTGCATTGGACCGACCTGTTCCAGCTGCTCGCCGCCAAGAATTACGGCGGCTACATCAGCTACGAAGCGCCCAATCCCGCCCACTGGGAACGGACGGCCGCCGACGTCGCGGGCGAGGGCGCGCAGGCTACCCGCCGGGCCCTCGCGCAAGCCTTCGCTCGCTAATCGCACGCAATGGGCGAGAGGATGGGCCGTCTGCGAACGTCCGTCCTGATCGCCGGCGGCGGGCCGGTCGGGTCTGTTCTCGCGCTCGACCTCGCCGGACGCGGCATCGATGTGATCGTGGCCGAGCAGAATCCGCCGGGCACCCAGCCGGGCGTCAAATGCAACCACGTCGCGGCACGGACGATGGAGATCTTCCGCCGCCTCGGCATCGTCGAGGTCGTGCGCAACACCGGGCTGCCGGCCGATCACGCCAACGACGTCGCCTTCCGCACGACGGCGGTGGGCACGGAGTTCGCGCGTATCCATATTCCCTGCCGGCGCGACCGCTACACCGACAAGAGCGGTCCCGACGGCTGGTGGCCGACGCCCGAACCGCCGCACCGCATCAACCAGATCTACCTCGATCCCCTGCTGGCGGCCGAAGCGGCGTCGCATCCCAGGGTGCGGTTCATGAACCTGACGCGCATGCTGGGCTTCACGCAGGACGAGGCGGGCGTTGCCGTCGAAGCCGAGGATCTCGCGAACGGCGTCAAGATCGCGATCGACTGCGCCTATCTGGTAGGCTGCGACGGCCCCACGTCGGAGGTCCGGCGCCAGATCGGCGCGCGCCTGGCCGGCGACGCCATGATCGGCCGCACCCAGTCGAGCTACATCCGTGCCCCCGGCCTCGCTTCACGCATGCAGGCCGCGCCCGCCTGGTCGACCCAGGTCATGAACCCGCGGCGCAGCGCCAACATGTTCGCCGTCGACGGGCGCGAGACCTGGCTGGTCCACAATTACCTGCGCGCCGACGAAGCCGACTTCGAGGCGATCGACGCCGATGGCTGCCTGCGCGACATCCTGGGCGTCGAGCCGTCGTTCGACATCGAACTCATCGGCCGCGAGAACTGGATCGGGCGCCGCCTGCTGGCCGACCGCTTCCGCGACCGCCGCGTCTTCATCTGCGGCGATGCCGCCCACATCTGGGCGCCCTTCGCCGGCTACGGCATGAACGCCGGCATCGCCGATGCGACCAACCTCGCCTGGATGCTGGCGGGCGTGCTCGACGGCTGGGCCGATCCGGCGATCCTGGCGGCGCACGAGGCCGAGCGCTGGCCGATCACCGAGCAGGTTTCCAAGTACGCCATGTGTACTGCGCTGGCGCTCGCCCGCGCCCGCGCCGAAGTGCCGGCCGACATCGAGGCGGCTGGTCCCGAAGGCGATGCGCGGCGCGCCGAACTCGGCCAGCGGCTGCTGGAGATGCACACGCCGCAGTTCTGTTGCGGTGGTCTCAACTTCGGCTCGTTCTACGACCGCTCGCCGATTATCGCCTACGACGGCGAGCCGGCGCCGGCCTACTCGATGGACCGTTTTGCGCCCTCCACCGTGCCGGGGTGCCGCACGCCGCATGTCTGGCTGGCCGGGAAGAGGTCGCTCTACGACGCCGTCGGCCCGGAATTCAGCTTGTTGAGACTGAACCCTGCCATCGACGCGGCGCCGCTGG
>JACPVT010000151.1 GCA_016191685.1 Rhodospirillales bacterium
GGGCTACTGCCATTGCAGCTCCTGCCGGTCGTGGTCGGCGGGGCCGGTGAACGCTTTTACCCTGTGGAAGCCCGGCAACGTGAAGGTGACCAAGGGCGCGGAGTTCGTTGGCCACTTCATGAAGACGCCGGTGAGCGACCGCAAGTTCTGCACCAAGTGCGGCGGCCATATCATGACCGACCACCCGCCCCTCGGCCTGACCGACGTCTACGCCGCGACGATCCCCAGCGTCACCTTCACGCCGGGTGTTCACGTCAACTATTCGGAGACGGTACTGCGGATGAAGGACGGCTTGCCCAAGCTAAAAGACTTCCCAACCGAACTGGGCGGCTCCGGTCAGGCCGTGCCCGAGTAGCCAGACACGCTAAGGCGTCGATCCTAGAACGCCGGAACCGGCGCTTGCGGCAGGTCTTTCCAGAACTCGGGGTCGTGGCCGAAGAACAGCTTGGCCCCGCCCCGCTCCAGCGCTGCGAGGCGGTCGAGCGAGGCAAGCATCTGCTCGCGGTCATAGACGAATCGCGGCAGCCGGCGCTCCTTCAAGGTGCGGCAGAAGTAGCAGGCGTCTCCAGTTAGGACGATCTCCCCGCGTGCGGTACGCACCTTGAGCGATTGATGGCCGGGCGTGTGACCGTAGGTCGGGATGCAGACCACGCTGCCATCGCCGAACAGATCGTGCTCGCCCTCGACCTGCTTGACGGCGTGGCCGTGGTCGAAATCGGCCTTGAAGAAGCCGACCTTGGCCGCTGTCTCGGGATCCTGCGCGGCCTGCCATTCGCGCTTCTGCACCACCATAGTGGCGTTGGGCACCAGCTCGTTGCCGCCGGCATGGTCGAAATGCAGGTGTGAATTCACGATATAGTCGATCTTGCCAGGATCGCGGTCGATGGATTCGAGGCGCGACTTCACGTCGTCGGCCGCGCCGTAGTGCTCGAAGCCGAAGATGCGCGCCACGCGCTCGCCAATCCGACTGGCGGCGTCGGTGCGGCATTGCGGATGCATGCCGGTGTCGAACAGGGCGCGGCCTTTGGGATGCTCGATCAGGTAGGACGGGATCGGCAGCGTCACCGGCCCGTCCTCGCCCTCGATCATGTCCTTCAGCCGGCCGACCAGGCGGCCGCAGGTCATGGCGTAGAGTTTCACCGTCATGTCTTCTCCTGCTTCCGTCTGACGAACTTAGCACATATGATTCGTCTCATGCGTGCACTGGCATCCGTCCTCATCGTGCTGCTCTGCAGTCCGGCGCTTGGCCAGCCGCAGCAGCCGCAACCACGGACCGTGCTCGATGTCGAACTGCCGGCGGCGCCGGACTATCGGCTCTACGGCCGCGGCGGACCGGGACGGCTCGCCGTCGGAGCCGACGGTACCCATTATGTGCTCACCAACAGTTTCCGTCCGTCGGACGACCCCGGCCGGCCGGCGCGCGACGCGCGCATCGAACTGTCGGCGTTCCGAAACGACGGCACGCTGAAGTTCCGTACCCTGCTGCCGGTAGAACATCGCCTCAGCCCGCTCGGCTTCGAGATCGAATCGTTGGGCGTCGCGGCTCTGCCCTCGGGCGAGGTGGCCATATTCCTGGGTAGCCGCAACGAGGCCATCGGCCAGGCAGTTCTCGGAACCCCGTCGATCGCGGGCGGCTTCGGAGGCTCGGTCTTGTCGGAGAGGTTGATCTCCGACTCCACGTCGCGCATTCCCTTCTTGAACTCCTGGATCCCCCGCCCGATCGATCCGCTCGCCTCGAGCAGGAAGGCGACGTGTTCGCAATCCTCCCCGACTCCTACCTGGCGGTGCTCAGCGCCTACGAGACATCGCGGCGTCCCGAACTGGTCCGCCTCGACCGGACCGGCAAGATCACGGGGCGGATTCCCTGGATCTACGAAAAGACCTGGTTCGCGATGGCGGCCGGCGACGGCTTCGCGGCCATTGCCTGTTACCGCTTCGACGGTCCGCCCTGCTACGTCGTGCGCGCCGGTCTCGACGGCAAGGTGCGCTGGCAGAGCCCGCCCGTCTCCGCGAGCGACATCGCGCGCACGCCGGACGGCCAGGTCGCCGCCCTCATCTGGACCAATGACGGCATGCGGGCGCGCCTGGTGCGCTATGCCGATCCCTGAAGGTCAGGAAGCGTCGAGCGCCTTCTTCAGCAACTCGTTGACGATCTTGGGGTTGG
>JACPVT010000152.1 GCA_016191685.1 Rhodospirillales bacterium
ATGACCACAATCATGCAGAGCAGTGCGCCAGTTGCCGTAAAGACGCTGGACCCCGATCTCCGCCGGGGCGACAAAACCTGATAAGACCACGCTAAGCCCATATCCGCCTCCTGTCTGTCTTCATCCTTCATCCTTCATCCTTCATCCTTCATCCTTGCCCTGCCATGCCCAAGCGCACCGACATCCATTCGATCCTGATCATCGGCGCCGGCCCCATCGTGATCGGCCAGGCCTGCGAGTTCGACTATTCGGGCGCGCAGGCCTGCAAGACGCTGCGCGAAGAGGGCTACCGCGTGGTGCTGGTGAACTCCAACCCGGCGACGATCATGACCGACCCCGAGATGGCGCACGCCACCTACATCGAGCCGATCACCTGGCGCACCGTGGCGCGCATCATCGAGAAGGAGCGCCCGGACGCGCTGCTGCCGACCATGGGCGGGCAGACGGCGCTCAACTGCGCGCTCGATCTGGCGAGGAACGGCGTGCTGGAGAAGTTCGGGGTCGAGATGATCGGCGCCTCGCGCGAGGCGATCGACAAGGCGGAGGACCGCGAGAAGTTCAAGCTCGCCATGAAGCGCATCGGCCTCGCCTGCCCGCGCTCTTCGCTCGCCCACTCGATGGAGGAGGCGCTGGCGGTGCTCGCCTACAACCGAGAGGAATTCGTCGCCATCTGCGAGCGCGGCATCGAAGCCTCGCCGACGCAGGAGCTGCTGATCGAGGAGTCGCTCATCGGCTGGAAGGAATTCGAGATGGAAGTGGTGCGCGACAAGGCCGACAACTGCATCATCGTCTGCTCGATCGAGAACCTCGATCCGATGGGCGTGCACACCGGCGACTCGATCACGGTGGCCCCGGCGCAGACGCTGACCGACAAGGAATACCAGATCCTGCGCGACGCCTCGATCGCGGTGCTGCGCGAGATCGGCGTCGATACCGGCGGCTCGAACGTGCAGTTCGCCGTCGATCCGGCGACCGGCCGCATGGTCGTGATCGAAATGAACCCGCGCGTGTCTCGTTCCTCGGCGCTGGCCTCGAAGGCCACCGGGTTTCCGATCGCCAAGGTCGCGGCACGGCTCGCCGTCGGCTATACGCTCGACGAACTGCTGAACGACATCACCGGCACGACCCCTGCCTCATTCGAGCCGACGATCGACTATGTCGTCACCAAGATGCCGCGCTTCGCTTTCGAGAAGTTTCCCGGAGCGGAGGCGCTGCTCACCACCTCGATGAAGAGCGTCGGCGAAGCAATGTCGATCGGGCGCACCTTCCAGGAGTCTCTGCAAAAGGCGCTGCGCTCGATGGAGACCGGCCTCACCGGCCTCAACGAGATCGAGATCAAGGGTGCTCCGGACAAGGCAGCCATCGTAGGCGCGCTCGCTCGGCCGACGCCCGACCGTATCCTGGTGATCGCCCAGGCATTCCGACACGGCCTCTCGGTCGAGGAGATCGCCCAGGCGTCGAAGTACGAGCCATGGTTCTTGCGCCAGATCCAGGAGCTGGTGGAGACCGAAGCGGTCATTCGTACGGGCGGCCTGCCCAAGGACGCAAAGGGCCTGCTCGATCTCAAGAAGAAGGGGTTTTCCGACGATCGCCTCGCCGAACTCACAGGCCAGAAGGCGGTCGACGTCGCCACCCGTCGCCGCAGTCTCGGCATCCGGCCGGTATTCAAGCGCATCGACACCTGCGCCGCCGAATTCGAGTCGCACACGCCCTACCTCTATTCCTGCTACGAGGGCGACGGCGTCAATCCGGCCGAGTGCGAGGCCCAGCCGACCGATCGCCGCAAGGTCATCATCCTGGGCGGCGGGCCGAACCGGATCGGGCAGGGCATCGAATTCGACTATTGCTGCGTCCACGCCGTCTACGAGCTCCGCGAGGCCGGCTACGAGACCATCATGGTCAACTGCAATCCCGAGACGGTCTCGACCGACTACGACACCGCCGACCGTCTCTACTTCGAGCCGCTGACGGCCGAAGACGTGATCGAGCTGGTCGAGGTCGAGCGCCGGAATGGTGAACTGCTGGGGCTGATCGTGCAGTTCGGCGGCCAGACGCCGCTCAAGCTCGCCAAGCCCCTCGAGGCAGTAGGTATCCCTATTCTCGGCACCTCGCCCGATGCCATCGATCTGGCCGAGGATCGCGATCGTTTCCAGAAACTGATCCACGAACTGAAGCTCCGCCAGCCGGACAATGGCACGGCGACCTCGCAGGAGCAGGCGATCGCCGTCGCCGAGAAAATCGGTTACCCGGTGGTCATTCGGCCCTCCTACGTGCTGGGTGGCCGGGCGATGCAGATCGTCTACGACCGGGTCGGGCTCGAACGCTATACGCGAGAGGCCGTGAAGGTCTCGGGCGACACGCCGGTGCTGATCGATTCCTACCTGCGCGACGCCATCGAAGTCGATGTCGATGCGCTGGCCGACAAGGACCAGAACGTCTTCGTCGCGGGCATCATGGAGCATATCGAGGAGGCGGGAATCCATTCCGGCGACTCGGCCTGCTCGCTGCCGCCGTATTCACTGCCGTCGAAGATCCTGGCCGAAATCGAGCGCCAGACCGAGGCCATGGCCAAGGCGCTCAAGGTCGTGGGCCTGATGAACGTGCAATATGCGGTCAAAGACGGCGACGTCTATGTTCTCGAGGTCAACCCGCGCGCCAGCCGTACCGTGCCGTTCGTCGCCAAGGCGACCGGTCAGCCGATCGCCAAGTACGCCGCCCGCCTTATGGTCGGCGAACCGCTGAAGGCGCTGGCCATCAAGAAGGCGCGCGGCAAACACGTTGCGGTCAAGGAAGCGGTCTTCCCGTTCGCCCGCTTTCCCGGCGTCGACATCATCCTCGGTCCCGAGATGCGCTCGACCGGCGAGGTGATGGGCCTCGACACCAATTTCGGCCGCGCCTTCGCCAAGTCGCAGCTCGGTGCCGGCAGCAAGGTCCCGGTCGAGGGCGTTGTCTTCGTCTCGGTCAAGGACCAGGACAAGGCGGCAATGGTCAAGCCGGTCAGGCGCCTGATCGAACTCGGCTTCACCGCAGTCGCCACCGGCGGTACTTCCGACTTTCTGCGCAAGCACGGCATCGAGACCCAACGAGTGAACAAGGTGCTCGAGGGCCGCCCTCACATCGTCGACCTCATGAAGGACGGCAAGGTCCAGCTTGTCTTCAACACTGTTGATGGCGCGAGCGCGCTGACCGACAGCTTCACGCTCCGGCGCACGGCGCTGATGAACAAGATCGCGTACTATACGACCGTCGCCGGCGCCAAGGCGTCGGTCGAAGGTATCGCGGCATTGAGCGCGGGCGCTCTGGACGTGGCGCCCCTGCAATCCTACTTCAAAACGACGTTCTAGGCGCCCGTCTTCGGCTGCCCATATCGGGCGATCCGGCCTTACCTGCCCACCGCAGGGCTTTTGGCCGGTTCCGTTGGCCGTTGACGCCGCGCGATTCATTGAGGACGATCCGGCAATGGAAAGGGTTCCGACGACGGCCGAGGGGCTGAAAAGCCTCGAGGACGAACTCAAGCATCTGAAGAGCGTGGAGCGTCCGGCGATCATCAAGGCGATCGCGGCGGCGCGCGAGCATGGCGATCTTTCGGAGAATGCCGAATACACCTCGGCTCGTGAACGGCAGAGCTTCATCGAAGGCCGGATTGCCGAGATCGAGAACATCATCTCGCGTGCCGAGGTGATCGACTTCAGCAAGCTCACGGGCAAGATCGTCAAGTTCGGTGCCACCGTGCGGCTGGCCGACGAGGACACCGAGGAGAAGGTCAAGTACCAGATCGTGGGGCCCTATGAGGCCGACCTCAAACTGGGCCGGATCTCGGTGACGTCGCCGATCGGCCGGGCGCTGATCGGCAAGACCGTCGGCGACACAGTCGAGGTCCAGACGCCGCGCGGCGCACGGTCCTACGAGGTCGTGGGAGTCCAGTTCAAGTAGCCGCCATCATCGCCCGCGCCCGGCGGACGCCCGTCGACTTCATCACCGTGTATTGGACCAGGAACAGCCCGGCCTTGCTGCCGATGGCCCAAGCGGTTCATCCAGCCGCGCTTCAGCATCACGATGCCCACGATCACGTAGATCACGGTCGGCTTCAGCATCACGAACACAGGATCGTTGGTGAAGAACGTCGCCGAGCCCGACGCCAGGATGATGACCAGGCTCAGCCATTGCAGGGCCTCGACCGGTTGCTTCTTCGCGAGTTCCCAGGCGATCTGGCCAATTCCCAGCGCCATGCCAAGCGCCACTGCCAGGAAAATGCTGCCGGTCAGCAGATACGCGGCGAGGAAAAGCAGCGTCGACGCCATGTCGAGCAGCAGGACCCGGGACGCCTGGAAGAGATTCTTCATGGCTCGCGGCCTCCTTCGTCATCTTCATGACCACGCTGTGTATCTATAGGACGGTATCAATACACATTGTTCCCAGCAAGAGGGAACCGGGTCAGATGACGACTTTGACGTAGGTATCCTTCATCACGATCAGGCCGCGGCGAAAGGTATAGAGGTCGCAGCCCAGCCACTCCTGGCGCTCGCCGTTCCTGAGCGTGGCTGTTCGATGCCACTGCGTGACGGCCCTGTTGCCGCAGATGAATTCGTCGGTGTGCTGCCATTTGACGTCGCCGGTGTTGGCAAACAGCGGCTCGAAGTAGCTTCGGATGGCGGCCTTGCCCTTGAAGCTCTGGCCCCAGTGATCCGGCCCCCGGGCGTTGCGGAACTCGCCGTCCTCGGCGAAGAAGGCGACGATGCCGTCGACGTCGTGGCGGGCGAAGGCGTCGGCGATCTCGTGCAGGCAGTCGAGGGTTACGTCCGGAGGCACAGCGGGCTCGGCGCTTCCGTCCATGATCCGTCCTCCCCTCACTCGACCGGGATCGGTACCCCTGGCACCTGCTTGGCGGTGCGGAATACCATCATCGACTTCACGTGACTGACGTTGGGAGCGGAGGTGAGCCGTGTCGTCAGGAACTTCTGATACTCATCCCACGTCTCGGCCACGATCTTCAGCAGAAAGTCGGCCTCGCCCGCGAGCATGTGGCATTCGCGCACCTCGTCCCACTTGGCGATAAGTTCCTCGAACGACTTGAGATCAGCCTCAGCTTGGCTGTTCAGCCCGACCAGGGCAAACACCGAGACGCTGTAGCCCAGGGCTTCGGGGCTGAGTTCGGCGTGGTAGCCCTTGATGATGCCGGCACGTTCGAGGGCGCGGACGCGGCGCAGGCAGGGCGGCGCGGAAATGCCGGCACGCTCGGCCAGATCGACATTGGTCATGCGGCCGTCGGACTGCAGGTCGCTGAGAATGCGCCGGTCGATTCGATCGAGCTTTGCGCGAGCCATCTTGAGTTTCCTCCGTTGGCCGCGCTCTATGCCAGAACCATGCCAGTCACGCAATAAAGTTGCGAGAATTGGCAGATGTCCTGTGAACAATTGCGCCGCGGGCTCATTTGGCCGTGCATCGGTGGGGAGGTTTGCATATATGTAGGAGATATGCGGAAGACGGGATGCGGGACGCACATGGCAGCAACTCATCGCGGAAAAGTACTCATTCTGGGCTCAGGGCCAGCAGGCTACACGGCGGCGATCTATGCCGCCCGCGCGAGCCTGAAACCGATGCTCGTGCAGGGAATCCAGCCCGGCGGCCAGCTCACCATCACCACCGATGTCGAGAACTATCCGGGGTTCGCCGATGTCATCCAGGGTCCGTGGTTGATGGAGCAGATGCAGAAGCAGGCTGAACATGTCGGTACCGAGCTGTTCTTCGACACCATTGTCGAAGTCGACCTTGGCCGTCGGCCTTTCGTCTGCATCGGCGATTCGGGTGACCGCTACGAAGCCGACGCCCTCATCATTTCGACCGGCGCCACGGCGAAATGGCTGGGATTGCCGACAGAGGAGACTTTCCGAGGCGGCGGTGTTTCAGCCTGCGCCACCTGCGACGGGTTCTTCTTTCGCGGCAAGGAGGTGGTCGTCGTCGGTGGTGGCAACACCGCCGTCGAAGAGGCGCTGTACCTTACGCATCATGCGTCGAAGGTGACGCTGGTCCATCGCCGCGATTCTTTCCGTGCCGAAAAGATCCTGCAGGATCGCCTGTTCAAGAATTCAAAGGTCACCGTGCTGTGGGACCATGCGGTGCAGGAAATCCTGGGCGAGAAGACGCCGGCGCCGCTGGTCAAGGGCGTGCGCGTGCGCAACGTCAAGAGCGGCGCCGAGCAGGAACTCGCCACCGACGGCGTGTTCATTGCCATCGGCCATTCACCCAACACCGAACTGTTCAAGGGCAAGCTCGCCATGGACAGCGAGGGCTATCTGATCACCAAGCCTGATTCGACGGCGACCGACATCGAGGGCGTCTACGCGGCGGGCGACGTGCAGGACAAGATCTTCCGCCAGGCCGTCACGGCGGCGGGCACCGGCTGCATGGCCGCGCTCGAGGCGGAAAAGTGGCTGGCCGGCCGCGAGGCGCGTCTCGCGCAAGCCGCGGAGTAGGCGGCCCGCCTGAGGTGCGAAGAGGGCGGGCAAGGGAGGCAATGTCATGGACTGGGACAAGCTGCGGATCTTCCAGGCGGTAGCCGATGCCGGAAGCTTCACGCACGCCGGCGAGACGCTGAAGCTCAGTCAATCGGCGATTTCACGCCAGATCGGTGCGCTCGAGGAGCAGCTTGGTGTGATGCTGTTTCATCGCCATGCCCGCGGTCTCATTTTGACCGAGCAAGGCGAACTGCTCTACCGCACCGCCCGCGACATGGCGGCCAAGGTCAACACCGCCGAGGCTCTGTTGCGCGCCAATCAGGACAAGCCGGCGGGCCGCCTGAAGGTGACGGCGACCGTCGGCTTCGGTTCGACGTGGCTCACCGCCCAGATGCACGAATTCATCACGATGTATCCCGACATCGACGTCAGCCTGGTGCTGTCAGACAACGAGCTTGATCTCGGGATGCGCGAGGCCGACGTGGCCATCCGCATGGTCATGCCGCGCCAGCCCGGGCTGGTCCAGCGTCACCTGCTGACGGTACGCAGCCACGTCTATGCCTCGCACGGCTACATCCAGAAGTATGGAAAGCCCAAGACCGTCGAGGAACTCGACCAGCATCGTCTGATCATCTTCGGCGAAGATGCCCGGGCCCCGGTTCAGGACGTCAACTGGTTGCTGCATGAAGGCAACGTCGACCCGTCGGCTCGCGTCGTGGTGCTGCGCGTCAACAATGTCTACGGCATCTTCCGCGCGGTGGAATCCGGTCTCGGCATCGCGTCGCTGCCGGATTATCTCGCGCGTGAGTCGACCAAGCTCGAGATGGTTCTGCCGGACCTCAATGTCCGTACGACGGATGTGTACTTTACCTATCCGGAGGAACTGCGGCATTCCAAGCGCATCGCCGTATTTCGCGACTTTCTCCTCCGCAAGGTAGCGGAAACACGTTTCTGAGCACGAGACCTGCAGGATTGCATAGCCAATGAAAGGCATGCGCTACCCGCATGCCAGTGTTCGCCACATCGGCTCTACCAATACATTCGGCGAGGAATAGGCTGAGTACAGGTCTTCGATACGAAAAGGTCTTTCTGATCGTCATCGAAACTCGGGATCCGTTTGATCCCACGTCTCCCAGACGTGAAGCCTCCCTGTTCAACTCGCCGGGCCCTTTGGCCCGGCGTTTTTTTGCCTGCTGGGCGAAGACGACGGTAGGCGAAATGCCGCTGGTGGGGGCAAACAGCTGCTTCGCACACCATTTGATGTGGAAGTTCAAACCCGCCCTCTGTAGCTTCCGGCCAAGTCAGATCGATGTTCACCGAAGTCCGCCAAGCCATCCTGCCGCTGGCTCTACGCCGCATCAAGCGCCGGGGAGACCTGGAGCGCGCCGGCCTCCTGATCGAGTCGCTGTCGCGTCACTGGCGCGACAAGAGGGCATTCGAACTCTTGATCGTGGCCCCGCGCCAGGACGTTCAACTGCTGCGCAGCAACCTGCCGCATTTTCCCAATATCGACGTCTCGGTGCGGTCGGAGAGCGAATTTTTTCCCATGGGCAGTCGGTTCTACCTGATGACGGGCTGGTACCGGCAGCAGATCGTCAAGCTCCACGTTCCGACGAAACTGGGCTTTGGCGGCTATCTGACGCTGGATTCCGACGTCTGTTGCGTCGGCGACTTCGATGCGACGACCTTCGTGAAGAACAGGGTGGCGATGTCGCGGTGGGAACCGAAGCTTCATCACGACTGGTGGCAGCACGTCTCCGAGATCGCGGGCGTGCCTTATGATTCCAGGTCGCACGGCCTGTCGGTCACGCCGAACATCCTTCATGGCGATCTTGCGGCACAGACACTTGCCCATTTTCGCTTTGGGCCAATCGATGGGATCACGTCGCTCTGCTATTGGCTCGGCCGCAAGATCAACACCGTGCCGTGGACGGAGTATTCGCTTTACACCAGCGTTGCCGAACTCAAGGGAAACCTATTCGACTACCACGCCCATTGGGACCCCTGCTATTACGCGGACGATCAGCTGTTCTCCGAGCAGTCCTGCGTCTGGGGCGCCGACGATTTCGAGCGGCTGGTGAAACTGCCCAACGGGACCAATCCCGGCGGCAAATTCATCATCGTCCAGAGCCTGGCGCGCATTCCCATCGAGCGTGTGCGCGAATACTGCCTGAGCTTCGCCGGCTAACGCTCAGATCTTGCCGTCATGTTCGCCGATTTTCGGCGCCTTCTCCGCAGCCCCGGCGCGCTCACCGTCGATGCTGAGCGGCAGCCCATGGAATAGGGCGTTCGTGCCGGCATAGGGCTGGCTGAACATGGCGAGCGCCGCCACCTGTGCGAGCTCCATCACCTGCGGTACCGAGTTCAGCGGCCCGTTGGGTACGCCCAGCGCGTCGAGCTTGGCCGACCAGTAGGCCCGGCTTTCCTTCTTCATGATCTCGGAGATCATGCCCAGCAACATCTCGCGCTGCTCGGCGCGCTGCACATTGGTCTTGAAGCGCGCTTCGTCGGGCCACTCGGGATGGCCCAACACTTCGGCGAACTTGCGCCAGAGGCGATCGTTGCCGGGGCAGATCATCAGCGGCCCGTCGCTGCACTCGAACGCCTGGTAGGGCGTGAGCGAGGGATGGCCGGTGCCCTGGCGTGGTGGCATCTTGCCCGTCACCGACCAGCCGGCAACGTGGTTGGAGGCCCACATCAGGCCGCTTTCGAACAGTGAGGTGTTGACCAGGCTGCCCTGGCCGGTCGCCGTGCGCTTGGCCAATGCCGCCAACACACCGATCGCCGTCCACATGCCGGTCGACAGGTCGATGATCGAGACGCCGATGCGTGCCTCGGGCCCTGATGGATCGCCGTTCAGCGAGATGAGGCCCGCGACCGCCTGGATGATCGGCTCATACCCGGGTCGCTCCTTCCAGGGTCCGACATGGCCAAAGGCGCCGAGGTCGGCATAGATCAAGTGCGGGAAGCGTTTGGTGAGCGTGGGGCCATCGAAGCCGAACTTGCCCGGCACATCGGCCCGCAGGTTGTGCACGAAGATGTCGGCTGTCCCGATGCGCTCGATCAGGGCCTCGCGCTGAGCCTTGTCGGCAAGATCGCAGGTGATCGACTTCTTGCCCCGGTTGAGCGCGATGAAGCCCGTCGCATCGCCCTCGATGAAGGGAGGCCCCCATTTGCGCGCGTCATCGCCCTCGGGTCGCTCGACCTTCACGACCTCGGCGCCGAGGAAGGCCAGGATCTGGCCGCAATAGGGACCGGCGAGGTTCTGGCCGAACTCGACGACCTTGATGCCGGCGAGGGGGCCCTGGGGCACGTTCATCTGAGATTGCTGCCCAGGATCTCGCGCGCGATCACCATGCGCTGCACTTCGCTGGGCCCCTCGCCGACGCGCCGGATGCGCATTTCGCGATACCAGCGCTCCAGCGGCAGGTCCTTGGTCATGCCCATGCCGCCGTGGATCTGCATCGAGCGGTCGACCACCCGGCCGCCGCCCTCCGAAGCCGTGAGCTTGGCGATGGAGGCCTCGATGCGGAACGGCAGGCCGCGCCGCGCCTTCTCGGCGGCTTCCAGCGTGAAGTGCTTGGCGGTGCGGATGTCGATCTCGTTGTCGACCAGCATCCACTGCACCGCCTGGCGGTTGGCCAATTTCTCGCCGAAGGTCGAGCGCATCTTGGCCCATCCGATCGCCATCTCGTGGGCGGCGATGGCGACGCCGATGCAGCCCGCGGCGTAGGGGATGCGCTGGCGCGTCAGGCGGTCGTTGGCGACGGCGAAGCCCTTGTTGACCTCGCCCAGCACCTGGTGGTCGGACACCCAGCAGTCCTTGAATTCGAGCTCGGTGGCGTAGTGCGACGAGCGCAGCGTGTGCACGACGCGCCGGACATGGAAGCCGGGCGTGTCGGAATCGATGATGAAACAGGTGATGCCGGCGCGGCCCTTGGCGGCGTCGGTGCGGGCGAACACGATGCCGTACTGCGCGCGGTCGGCGTTGGAGATGAAGATCTTGGCGCCGTTCAGTACCCAGCCGTTGTCCTTGCGTTCGGCCTTGGTCTGGATGGCGCGCGCCGGGTCGCTGCCGCCCGACGGCTCGGTAAGGCCGAAGAAGGCCTTCTTCTCGCCGCGCAGGGTCGGATAGAGATAGCGTTCCTTCTGGTCTTCGTTGGCCTCGAAGATCTGCGCCAGGCCCGCGCCGCCGAAGGTGCCGTAGCAGGGCACGTAAAGACCGGCGCGATGCTGCGCCATTTCGATCGCCAGCAGAACGCGGGTCACGATGTCGATGTCGGGACCGCCATACTCCTTCGGGATGTCGATACCGAACAGGCCCATCGCCTTGGTCTTTTCGACCAGGCGGGCGTGGTCGGCCGGGTCGAGTTCCGAGGCGTCGGGGTCGAGCTTGGCCTCGAGCGGGATGATCTCCTCGCGCACGAAGCGGCGGACCTGGTCGATCAGCATCTGCTGTTCTGAGCTGGGCTCGAAATCCATCGCGTGCCTCTTAGGCGGGGCTCAAACGTCCCAGATTGGGGGGAGGGTTCTTGGCATTGTCGGCCGGCAGGCTGCCGTGATCGGCCTTGTAGACCATCAGGAGTTCGAACCAGCGCGACCGGTACTGCTGGTTCACCTCGACGCGGAACTGGTGTCCGGGGCCGCGCTCGCTCGCTTCGCGTTGCAGTTCGCTGCGCAGCCCGAAGGGCGAGCGTCCGCCGGCGTGGCCGATGAACAGGACGGTACCCGCGGCATCGGCCACCTGATAGACGCCGAGCTGGCCCGGCAGGCGTGTGGCTTCCTCGACCGAGAGCGGCCGCCACGGCTTGTCGAGGCGAAGCCTGAGCGACATGCGTCTACTTGCCCTGGAATTTGGCGGTGCGCTTTTCCAGTGACGCGACGGCCGCGGCGGCCTGCTCCAGCGGATACACCTCGGGCTGCGGCGCGGCCAGCGCACCGGAGGTCAGCAGCTCAGCCAGCCCGTCCCACTGCTCGGTCAGCGCCCCGGGATGCGTCATGGTCCAGGCTCCCCAGCCGACCCCGAC
>JACPVT010000153.1 GCA_016191685.1 Rhodospirillales bacterium
GCCAATTTCGGCGGCGGCCAGGTCGACATCACCTCGGGCAAATACGTGTTCCAGTGCACCGAGGCCTATCGCATCGAGAACGGCAAGCTGGGTGCGCCGCTGAAGGGCGCGATGCTGATCGGCAACGGCCCGACCGATTTGCACCGCATCACCATGGTCGGCAACGACCTCGCGCTCGATACCGGCATCGGCACCTGCGGCAAGAACGGCCAGGGCGTGCCGGTCGGCGTCGGCCAGCCGACGCTGCGCATGGACCGGATCACCGTGGGCGGCACCGGCGGCTGATCGCTGATCTTCTGCAGGCTGACATGAGCGAGGCAACAATGATGAAGTCCGCGCAACGCTGGTTGACGTCGCTGGTCGAGTTCGCCGCCATCGTGCTCTCGGGCGTGTCCTTCTACATGTTCCACAACACGCTGCAGGTCCACGGCACGCAGATGGCACCCGAGGCGCGCGGCGCCGGCATGGCGCTGTTCGCGCTCTGCCTGTTCCTGGGCCAGGCGGTGGGTGTGCCGATCGCCGCCCCCATCGTCGACCGCTGGGGCGCGCCGCCGGTGTTCTGGGCGGCCGCGATCTTCCTGCCGCTGCTCGCGCTCTGGTTCGCGCACGCCATCCGGCGGCGCGGTGCCCGAGCCTAGTTCTCCGGCGACACCCGGAACTCGTAGGGTTGCTCGAGCAGCTTCGACTCCGCTGCCGTGAGCACGATCTCGGTCGACTTGGCCGCCGAGGTCAGCTGATCGAGATCGGTGGCGCCGATGATGGGCGCCCCCATGTAAGGCTTGTGCAGCAGCCAGGCGAGCGCCACCTGGGCCGGCGTCGCCCCCTTCTCCTTGGCGATCTTCTTCAGCCGCTTGACGACTTCCCAATCGCAATCGCGATAGGTGCCGGCCTTGACCTGCGCATCGTTCTTCGAGCGCTCGGTGGCGCCGCCGCCCTCCTTTCTGCGGTTGCCGGCGAGAAAGCCACGGGCCAGCGGCGAATAGGGGATGAGCCCGACACCCTGCTCGTTGCAGAGCCGGTTCATCTCGCGCTCCTCCTCGCGTTGGATCAGGTTGTAGAGATTCTGCATGGCGATCGGCCGCGCATAGCCCTTCCAGTCGGCCACCATCACCATCTGGGCGAACTTGTAGGCCGGCATGGTCGAGCCGCCGATGTAGCGCACCTTGCCCGAACGCACGATCTGGTCGAGCGAGTACATCGTCTCCTCGACCGGCGTGTGCGGATCGAGGCGGTGGACCTGGTAGACGTCGATGTAGTCGGTCTGCAGGCGCTTCAGCTGGGCGTCGACCGAGGCCATGAGATGCTTGCGGCCGGTGCCGACATCGTTGGCCGTGTCGCTCATGCGGATGCCGACCTTGGTGGAGAGCACGAAATCCTCGCGCTTCGCCATCTTCATGAGCGTGGCGCCCATGATCTCTTCGGAGCGGCCGTAGTTGTAGGTGTCGGCGGTGTCGAAGAAGGTGATGCCGACGTCGAGGGCACGCTTGAAATAGGCCGGCGCCTCGGCCTCATCGAACTTGCCCCAGCCGCGGCGTCCCTTGGCGCCCCACGAATTGCCGCCGAGACAGATCCTGCTCACGATCAGGCCGGAGCGGCCGAGCGGTCCGTATTTCACTGGCTCATCCCTGTTGTTGCTCACCGCGCAAGAGCTGCGGCGGTATAGGCTTGTCGACACCGCGGAGCGCCCGCTCGATGCGGCCGTCACGGCGCACGAAGATGCCTTCGAAGACACGCTGAATCAATGCATCGTCCAACACCACGTTAGCCGGCGGACAGTAAATGCCGGTTACCGATTGGCGTTCCTCGGGTGTCGGCGCCCCCGTATCGTTCGTGACATGACGAAGTTCGAAGGCCATGCACTTCGCATTTTCGACCTCGAATCTGGCGATGCGGACAAACGGCCCCTGTGGAGGCGCCGGGCTTGTCACCACAACGGTTCGACTCTTGAAGAAAGGAAACGAACTGCTGATCCATGCAGCATCGAGTGTGGTACCCAAACGCCAGTACATGAGCGGTGCGGTCTGTCGCAGATAGACCTGTGCGCGCGATGGGATCGAGTTGCCGCGCGCGACGCCGGCATAGGCGGTTTCGACACTCGCACGCGCGTTCCAGCCAAAATCCTGATACGTCGGCGAGAGGTCTTCAAGATACGGTTCGAGCAGCAATATCCGCGAATCTTTGGGCGCGATGCGCTTGTCCTGGGCCTCGGCAGTTGCCGCCAACAAGATCAACATGGCAAGGAAGGCAATCAGAGCGTGCATTCTCGATCCTTTTCTCGTCCTTGCGCGAGGATAGGGTACACCCCAGATTCGGACAACGTACTCTGCCGAATATCTAAAGGAGCGCGGATGAAAGTCCTGATCGAATACTGCGGCGCTTGAGGCTACAAGCCGCAAGCCCTCCGTGTGAGGGAACGCCTCGAAAAACTGGGTGCGGCAGAAGTCGAGCTGCGTGCCGGCAGATCCGGCCAGTTCGACGTCACCGTCGATGGCACCCTGAAATATACCCGCAGCAAGACCGGTCGTTTCCCGACCGACGACGAGATCGACGATCTGGCGCCGAGCTGATCGTCAGCCCAGCACTTCCTTGTTCACGACGTTGGCGGCGTTCACGCGACCGTCGAACACGCTCAGGATGTTCTCGATGGCGGTGGTTGCCATGCGGTCGCTCGCCTCCTTGGTAACGCCGGCCATGTGCGGGCTGAAGATCACGTTCTCCAGGCCGAACAGCTTGTTGGTCGGCTCCGGCGGCTCCTTGTCGAGCACGTCGAGGCCGGCGCCGCGCAGCTTGCCCGAGGTGAGCGCGTTGTAGAGGGCCTCTTCGTTGACGATGCCGCCGCGCGCGGTATTGACCAGAAACGCATCGGCCTTCATCAGCCCGATCGTCTCGGCGTTGAACATGTTCACCGTCTCCGGCGACTTCGGGCAGTGGATCGAGACGAAATCGACCTTGGGGAGGATCGCCTTGAGGTTCGTGACCTTGGTGGCGCCCGCCTTCTTGATCTCGGCCTCGGAGATGTTGGGGTCGAGGACATGGACGTCCATCTCGAAGGCCACGCTGCGCTTGACGGTGCGCGAGCCGATGCGGCCCATACCGACCACCAGGATCGTCTTGCCGGCAAGATCGGCCGGCAGGTCGCTCAACCGATCGCTCCAGGCGTTCTCGCGCACGAATCGGTCGTGCTTGCGCGTCAGCCGCGCCGAGGCGAGCAGCATGTACATGGCATGCTCGGCCACCGAGACTGAATTGGCGATGCCGGTGGTCATCAGCGGGATCTTGCGCTTGTTGAGCGCGGGAATCTCGACCGCGTCGTAGCCGACGCCGAGGCGAGCCACCACCATCATACCGGGGGCAGCGTCGAGTTCGGCCTGGCGGAAGGGCGTGGCCCCAAGCGTCACGGCATTGGCGTCTTTCAGCGCCGGATGCAGGCTCGGCACGGTGTCGTTGGTCAGGATCTCGAAATCGACATCGTCGCGCTTTTTCAGCACGTCGAGACCGGCCTGCGGCATGCGGCCGACGATCAGCACCTTCTTGCGATTCTTGCCAGTACTTGGGCCCTTAGTCATCGTTTCCCCTGCTTTTCCCGGATCGAACGGGGCGATCCTAAAGCCCGGGTCGGCCCGAATCTAGGGGAGGTAGGAGAGCGGGAGCCGCGTGGTGGACTTGATCTCCTCCATGGCGAACATGGAGGTGACGTCGGAGAGCTCGATCTTGGCGATCAGGCGCTTGTAGAAGGCGTCGTAGGCCTCGATGTCGGGAAGCGCGAGGCGGATCAGATAGTCGATCTCGCCGCTCATGCGATAGCAATCCATGACCTCGGGAAACGACGCCACCGCCCTGGCGAAGCGCCCGAGCCATTGGGCGGTATGCTGGGCGGTGCGGACCGCGACGAACACCGTCACCCCGGCATTGACCGCCTTGCGGTTCAACAGGGCTACCCGGGCGCGGATGATACCCTCCTCCTGGAGCCGATTGATGCGCCGCCAGCACGGCGTGGTCGAGAGGCCGACCCGGCGGGCGATCTCGACAAGGGCCATGTCGGCGTTGTCCTGCAGGCAATCCAGAATCTTCTTGTCGAACGAATCGAGCGACGATTTTGCGGCCATGGGCGATCCTTTAGAATGACGTTCTCAAGATTGGCTCTGACTGCGCAAAGGTAGCAAGCCGTTTCCCGGGCCAGCCGGTACAATTATCCAATGATCCGCCGCTTCACCGACCATCCCGCCTCGGTCAACGAGACCTATCTCCAGCACATGGGCATGGCCTTCGGCTTCGGTGGCCGCATGCTGGTCGGCGCACTCGCCTGCTTCGTGCACGGCTTCTTTCCATGGCTCTGCCTGACCCGGGGAAGCGAGACGATCCGCGGCCTGCATCACCGCATGGTCACCCATCGCGTGACCAAACCCGCGCCCGGCCAGGATAGCGCCCTCGCGGCCAGCGACTAGCCGCCCGAGAGCTGAACCTCCGTTAGACTCGCCGGGTGCAGCGACTGTGGACCGCGGAAATGGGGGCCCATCTTGTCGCACATTGCCTGCCGGCAGCGGCGCGGCAGGGCGCTTGCAATCGGCCTTGCGCGTCCCACGTCCTAAAGAGGCATGAAAGCATCGCAGGGAGGACTGGCATGGAAACGTCGCTCAAAATCGGCTTTCAAGGCGGCGACGCCAGCGATGCACTGCGGCAGATGGTCGTCGAACATGTCGAAACCCTGGAACAGCTGCACGGCCGCCTGACCGCCTGTCACGTCGTCATCAAGGTTCCCGACAAGCGCCATCGCACCAGCAACCTCTACAGCGCACATATTCACATGACCCTGCCCGGTGGCATCGACATCAACGTCGATCACACGCCGCAGGCCGACGCCCGGTTTTCCAGCCCGCAGTTTGCGGTGAATGATGCCTTCCGGCGGGCCAAGCGATTGATCAAGGAGCGCGTCGACAAGCAGCGCGGCGAAGTGAAGACGCTGCATGAGCGCATCGAGCGCACGCTCGACCAATCGGAATCCTAGGCTCCTGCGGCGATAGGTCCGCCCCCAGGGGCAGGTTCGCCGCCAGTCGGCATGCGGCCAGCTCCAGCCTAGAGCGCCGGATTCACCAGTGGTCCGAGGCGTCGCCAGAGACCAGCGGGCGACTCCTTGGTCAAGGCCTTGGCAACTTCCTGGGCAATGCAGCGCTGCACCCGTGGCGTGAGCAGGCCGCGGAGTTCACCGAGGCTGCGCCGCGGCGCGACGAGGACCAGCTGATCGAACTCGCGGCGGCCGCAGGCGTCGTCGAGTACTTCGGCGAGCGCCGCCGAAAAGCGATGCTTCTCGAGCTTGTGTGGATCGTGCGCCGGCTCGATGGCATGACGTACGCCACTGCGCGAAGAGGCATAGCCGCGACCCGGCTTGTCACTCTTGAGGTCGCTGGAGCGCCCCTGGCTGTCGGGAGAAACCAGGTCGGCCTGCCGTGCGGCGACGAACTTTCTGGCGTCTTCGCTCGGCACAAAAAAACGGGCACGGGCACCGTCGGCGACCACGAACCAGGTACGGAAGCGTTTCGTTTTAGGCATCGTGCAACAACCCATCGGGCCAGAGGTTGAGAGCTTCATGCGGCAGGAGATGGCGCAGCTTCATCATCTCCCCACGATCCAGGCACCGGGACATAACGGCAAAACAGGCCCGCGCCGCGTCGCCGGCCTCGGTCTTGCTGGCACGCGGCAGTTCGGCCGCCACGTGCTCGATGAATGCCTCGAGGTGGCGCTCGCGGGTCGGCGTCCGGGCAGGACGCCAGCCCTCGTAGTAGGCGCCACGCAACAGCATCGGCAGCTGAGCCCCGAAATGGACGGCATTCTCCGGTCCGATCCGGTCGCGCAGGGCGTGCAGCGTGCCCCGCAGAGCGCCAAACGCAGCGTGATGGCTGTCGGTTCCAAGCTCGACCATCATGAGCTTGAGCCAGTGATTGGCTTCCTGAAGGGTCTTGTCGAATACGCCGGGACCGGTTGCGCTCATGTCGCTCCTCCCCACTCTCCACCAGGGAAGACTAGACCTCTGCCGAAACGTTCCGCTTGACCTGTGTCAACCGGCGAGCCGGCGGCGCCTCACGCCCTTCTCGTCGAGCCGTTCGCGCAGGAGGCCGATCCGGTCGCCACCCCAGAACAGTTCGCCGTCGAAGGCGAAGGTCGGCACGCCGAACACACCCGAGCTCTCGGCCTCGAGGCGGAGTCGATCGTGCTCGGCCCCGCCCTCGGCCGCGAGAAAGTCCTCGAAGCCCGCCGGCGCGCCCGCCTCGACGAGCACCGCGGCAACTGCCCCGGGGCTCTCGGGATCTAGTTCACGTCGCCAGAAGCGGTCGAACGCCTGATCGTTATAGGCGCGGAAGACCCCGTGCTTCTGCGCATAGAGCATGCCGGCATTGACCGGTCGGGCGTAAAAGATCTTCTTCGGGCCCATCAGGGTGAGGCCCTGTTTGTTGGCGTAACGCCGGGCGTCCATGTAGGCGTAGCGCACCCGCCGCCAATGATGAGCGTCGCGTTCGGCGACTGCGCCCTGGAACGAGGCAATGTCGAGCGTGTAGGGCCGCCACTCAAGCGCCAGATCGTAGTCGGCCTCCAATTCGTAGGCCCACGCCTTGGCGACGAAGGCGTAGGGACTGACGTAATCACTCCAGAGGACAACCTTCGTCGCCCTCACGCCCGACCGCCCTCGCGCCGCCACAGCCACCAGAAGACGCCGCCGACCGCGACCAGCAACAGCACGCTGACCAGCAGCAGCATGGCGGATTCTTGGATCCAGGCCACCGCCGGCACTGCCGCCGCGAGAAAGACGCCGACCACGCAGATGCGCCATACCCGCGCGTGCACGCCGGCCACGAAGGTGCCGAGGGCCAGCAGGATCAGCAAGGTGAGGCTGGTCGCGTTGTCGCTGTCGATGCCACGCACCTGGGGCAGGAACATCAGCCACATGGCGCCGACGAAGGCGAACCAATGCAAGGCCTGGGTCAAGACCAGCTGCATGCGGGCCGCCCCCGTGTCGACGTGCCGCCAGCCCGAGACGATGGCGATCAATCCGTAGGCCGGCGCCAGGGCCATCCAGTAGTAGTGGGTCGTGGGCCCCCGGAAGCTGGTGAGCACGAGACCGCCCACCGCCAGCGCCAGCATCGCCGCGTACGGCAGGTCACGCAGCAGCCAGTGTCTGATGCCGGAGGAGTCGTTCGTCACTGCATTCTCCTCAGCGCGCATCCTTCGCGAGCTTGGTTTCCACGACCCTCGACCACAGCGTGGCGCCGAGCGTCAAAATCTCGTCGTTGAAGTCGTAGCTGGGGTTGTGCACCTCGCAGCCGCCCTCGCCGCCACCGTTTCCGATGTTGATGAAGGCCCCGGGCACCTTCTCCAGCATGTAGGAGAAGTCCTCCGAGGCCATCACATAGGGCCCCTCGCGATTCATGTTCTCCGCACCCACGATCGTGGCCGCGACGTCGGCGATGAACTTGACCGCGTCCCGGTCGTTGACCAGCGGCGGGAAGACCACACGCACGTCGGCCTTGGCGCTGCCGCCCAGCGTCCGCGCGATACCCGACGAAATGGTCTCGATGCGCTCCTTGACCAGCGCCATGGTCTCCTTGCGGAAGGCGCGGATGGTGCCGCGCAGCACTGCTTCCTGCGGGATCACGTTGTAGGCGTCACCGGAATGCATCTGCGTCACCGAGATCACAGCCGAATCGAGCGGCGCCACGTTGCGCGACACCACGCTCTGCAGCGCCGAGATGATCTGGGTGGCGATGATCACCGGGTCGATGCCGCTCTCCGGCCGCGCGCCGTGGGCGCCCTTGCCGGTGATGTGGATGTCGAACAGGCCGCCGCCTGCCATCTGCGGGCCGGAGCGGATAGCGAACTTGCCGACGTCGAGCTTTGGCCGGTTGTGCATGCCGAAGATCTGTTCGCAGGGAAACTTGTCGAACAGCCCGTCTTTGACCATGGCCTCGGCGCCGCCGCGACCCTCCTCGGCCGGCTGGAAGATGAGATGCACGGTGCCGTCGAAGTTGCGGGTCGCCGAGAGATACTTGGCGGCGCCCAGCAGCATGGTGGTGTGGCCGTCATGGCCGCAGGCATGCATGCGGCCCTTGTGCGTACTGCGATGGTCGAAGGTGTTGAGCTCGTCCATCGGCAACGCGTCCATGTCGGCACGCAGCCCGATGGCGCGCGGATTGTTGCCGACTCTGATGGTGCCGACGACGCCGGTCTTGCCGATGCCGGTGGTGACCTCGAGGCCCCACTCCTTCAGCTTCTGCGCCACGATGGTGCTGGTGCGCTCCTCCTCGAAGCCGAGTTCGGGGTGGGCGTGGATGTCGCGCCGGATGGCAGTCAGCTCGTGGGCGAAGGCAGCGATCTTGGGCTCGATATTCATGGGCGTCAGGACTCCAGCAGGAAGGCCGTCATTACACGACGAAACTCGGCGCCATGCACGTTCGGATATGCATGACCGCCGTCGGCCAGCACATAGGCCCGCGCACCCGGGATCAGGCGAACCAGTTCCTCGGTGAAATAGAGCGGCGTCACGGTGTCGTCGCGGGCACAAAGGGCGAGGGCCGGCGCCCGCACCGTCTGAAGCTGCTCGCGGCGGTCGTGGGCCACTATGGCGGCAATGCGCGACAGCACGATCTCCGGCACCGGGATCGTCTCGGCCGCCTTGGCCTCGGCCGCCACGAGATCGGCATCGTGATCGCGCACCCACGACGGCATGTTGAGCGCCAGAGCGCTCGCCTTCAGATAGGCCGCCGGGCCGAGTTCGCGCAGCATCAGCGAGCGGACCTCGAACAGGCGGCGGAAGAAGGCGTCGGTCCGGGCCCAGGTCGAGCTCAGCACCAGGCGGTCGACGCGACCGGGATGGTCGATCGCCAGCACCTGGCCCATGGCGCCGCCGGTCGAGTGGCCGCACCAGTGGACCCGGTCGTAGCCCAGCCCCTCGATGAGCTGCAGCGCATCGTCGGCCATCTGCGCGACGCTGTAGGCAATCCGCGACAGCGTGCTGCGCCCGGTACCACGATGGTCGTGCACGACCACTGTGAAGCGCCTGGCCAGTTCGTCGACATTTGCGCCCCAGAAACGCCCGTCGCCGCCCAGGCCCGGCACCAGGAACAACGGCGGGCCATTGCCGTTCTTTTCGTAGTAGAGTTCCGCGCCGTCGCGTAGCTTGAAGTGTGGCATTTGCAGGTTCCCACGAATTCCTTAAGGTAATGCTCCGGGGAGGAAAGCGCAGGATGAAGCGCCTGTCGATTGTCGCGATTGCGCTGTTGAGCGGCTGCACCGCCGAACAGCAACCCCAGACCAGCCTGATTCCGCGGCCCGCGCCAGACGATCCGACGCCACAGGGCATCGCCTATCTCTGCGACGGCCGCAAGGAAGTGTCGGTGGTCTACGCCAAGAACCGCGCCTCGGTGACGCTCGACGGCAGGACCTGGCGCCTCGAATACCAGCCGACCGATCAGGGATTCCGCTACGTCGATACGACCAACGAATGGGCGGGCCGCGACGATCTCGCGACGTTGCGCGCGAATGGCGGAAACGCCCGTCCCCTCGCCTTCAACTGCCGGCCGACCAAGCGCACGAGTTGAGTCCGCGCGTCAGGCGCGGAACGGCATCAGCAGATAATCGCGCATCGTCTTGGGCTCGGGAACGTCGGCCAGCCCGACCTTGGGCCACTCGTCCGCCTTCGGGAACCAGGCCGTTCCGAACAGGACATCCCACAGCGGCGTGATCGTGCCGAAATTGCGGTTGAAGTGCCGCTCCTCGAGCGAGTGATGGATGCGGTGAAACCGGTTGTCGCCGATCACGTAGCGAAGCGGCCCGATATTGATGTTCGCCGACGAATGGACGAAGTAGGCGTGCGTACTGGCGACGGTGAGAACGATCCACGGTACCGGCCCCGACTCGACACCGAGGAGGAACGACATGGGCACGGTGACGGCCGTGAACTGGAACAGGTCCTCGGTGAAATGATGATAGCTGCTGGTCGCGCTCATCTCGGTGATCGAATGGTGCACCCGATGGAAACGCCACAGCCAGGGAATGCGATGCTGCGCGCGGTGCAGCCAGTAATAGAAGCCGTTGCTCGCCATCGAGAGCACGAACGCGGCGGCCATCCAGCCGGCGATCCGCAGCGGCCAGGAGTCCGACGTGGTGAGCGGCGACAGGTCGAGGACTGCCAGCGGCGCGACCTTGTTGGTGTCGACCACGGCCATTGCCGCTTCGAGCACGAACGTGTTGATGGCGACCGACGCCGCCATGAAACAGGCGGATCGGACGTAGGAATGCACCGAGTTCCGGCTGCGCGGCAGCAGCATCTCGAAGAGCAGATAGGCCAGGCAGACCGCGCCCGGAAACATGAGGCGCAGCACCATCGAGTTCACGAGGCCATAGGCCATCGAATAGGCGTCGCCGAGGAACGCAACCATGGCCGGAGCCTATCGGCGGTACGGGCGCTGGCGCAAGCGCGAGGGCCGCGGCGAATACATGCGTTCGTGGCTTACCGCAGCCACAGTCTGATGCCGTAGCTCACCAGCGCCGTCACACCGACGCCGGCTGCCCACAGGCCGACGAACCAGAGCAACTGCCGGGCCGCGGGCTTCACGTCAGTGGTAGCCTTCATGGCCGGTCTTGCCGCGGAAGACCCAGTACGAATAGCCGGTGTAGGCAAGGATGATCGGCACCATCACCAGGACGCCCGGCAACATGAACCGCAGGCTGACATTGGGCGCGGCGGCATCCCAGATCGAGACCGCCGGCGGCACGATATAGGGATAGAGGCTGACGCCAAGACCCGCGAGCCCGAGCGTGAACAGACCGAGCGCCATCAGGAACGGCGTATAGTGGTGCCGCCGCCGCAGTCCGACGAAGAAGGTGGCCGAAGCGATGACGACCAGCAGCGGCACCTGGGCGGTGAACAGGATCTGCGGCCAGGCGAACCAGCGCAGCCAGTAGGCGTCGCGCAGGAACGGCGTCCAGGCACTCACTGCCGCCATGGCGAGGATCGTGCCGATACCGAGGCGCAGGGCCAGGCGGTAGCAGCGTTTCTGCAGCGGGCCTTCGCTTTTCATGATCAGCCATGTCGAGCCGAGCAACGCGTAGCCGATGACGAGGCTCACACCGACCAACACAGTGAATGGCTGAAGCCAGTCGAACCAGCCGCCGGCGTAGCCGCGATCGCGGATCACGATGCCCTGCAGCAGGGCGCCGAGCGTGACGCCCTGCGCGAAGGTGGCGACCACCGAACCGACATGGAAGGCGATGTCCCAGAAGACGCGGTGGCTGGGGTCGCGCCAGCGGAACTCGAAGGCGACGCCGCGAAAGACCAGGGCCAGCAACATGGCGATGATCGGCGCGTAGAGCGCCGAGAGGATCATGCCGTAGGCGAGTGGAAAGGCCGCCAGCAGGCCGCCGCCGCCCAGCACCAGCCAGGTCTCGTTGCCGTCCCACACCGGCGCGATGGAATTCATCGCGCTGTCGCGTTCGCGGCCGGGTGGAAGTGCGGGAAAAAGAATGCCGATGCCGAGATCGAAACCGTCCATCACGACATAGGCGAAGATCGCGAAGGCAATGACGAACGCGAAGATGGCGGGCAGATCGAGAGCGAAGGGCATGATCAGACCTCCCTGCCGCCGGTGGCCATCCGCTCGCCGACGGCCGGCGCCGGCGTGATGCCAGCCGCGCGTACCGGCCGGCCCCGTTCCGGCCCCGTCTCGCCGCGGTGCGGTGGCTGGTTCATCAATCGCAGGATGTAGATCACGCCGGCACCGAAGACGACGAAGTAGACTGCGATGAAGGCAAGCAGCGAGGCCGCGACCGCCGGCGCGTCGAGCCGCGACGCCGAATCGACGGTGCGCAGCAGACCGTGAACGGTGTAAGGCTGGCGCCCGACCTCGGTGGTCACCCAGCCAGCGATCACCGCCACAAAGCCACCCGGACCCATGACGAGAGCGAAGCGGTGGAGCAGCGACCAGTCGTAGAGCCGGTGCCTCATACGCGCGATCAGGCTGAAGGCCGCGAGCGCCAGCATCAGCATTCCCATGCCGACCATGACACGGAACGCCCAGAATACGATTGCGACCGGCGGCCATTCTTTGCGGTCGACCGTGTCGAGGCCCTTGAGCGGCGCATCGAGCGAGTGCTTCAGGATCAGCGACGAGGCCTTGGGAATCTCGACGGCATAGCGCGTCACGCCCGCCGCCTGGTCGGGCCAGCCGAACAGGATCAGCGGCGCGCCGCTGTTATAGCTCTCGAAGTGGCCCTCCATGGCCATGACCTTGACCGGCTGGTGTTCCAGCGTGTTCAGCCCGTGCTGGTCGCCAGCGAAAATCTGCAGCGGCGCCACAACGGTGATCATGCCCATCGCCATGGAGAACATGACGCGCGCGCAGTCGTTGCGGCGTTCACGCAGCAGATGCCAGGCGCCGACCGCGCCCACGACCAGCGCGGTGGTGAGATAGGCGCCGAACACAGTGTGAACCAGGCGATAGGGAAAGGAGGGATTGAAGATCACCGCCAACCAGTCGACGGGTACGAACTGGCCGCCGGCGTTCATCACGAAGCCCGCCGGCGTCTGCATCCAGCTGTTGGCCGACAGGATCCAGAACGCCGAGATGAAGGTGCCGATCGCGACCGCCAGCGTTGCAACGTAGTGCAACGTACGGCCAACACGGTTCATGCCGAACAGCATGACTCCCAGAAAGCCCGCCTCGAGGAAGAAGGCGGTCAGCACCTCGTAGGCCATCAATGGTCCGATCACCGGACCCGCCTTGTCGGAGAAGGCCGCCCAATTGGTGCCGAACTGGTAGGCCATGACGATGCCTGACACCACGCCCATGCCGAATGCGAGCGCGAAGATCTTCAGCCAGTACTTGAACAGGTCGAGATAGATCTGCCGCCCCGTCCACAGCCATAGCCCCTCCAGCACCGCGAGAAAGCTGGCGAGTCCGATCGAAAAGGACGGAAAAATGAAATGGAACGAGACGGTGAAGGCGAACTGCAGCCGGGCCAAAAGGACTGCGTCGAAGGCTTCGAACATGGCGATCACCTCGCGCCGGATATTCTACTCTAGCCGAAAGCGTCGAACACCTCGGCAATGGCGTCGCGGCCGAGCCCGGCCCTGAGACAGGTCTCCAGCAGCACACGCGCCTTCAGGGGATGCAACCGGCCACCCCAGATCAGGCCTGCCTTGCGTAGCGCGATCTCCGAGCTGGGACCACCGTAGGTTTGTCGCAGCATGGGTCCACCGCTGGCGCGCGGCGACACGACCGTGGGCAGCAGCGCGGCCAGACGCACGACGAGGGACGCCACACGTTCGGGCACATGACCGCCACCCATCGCCCCCAGGACGACCCCGCGATAGCCCAATCGGTCTCGATGATCGACCAATGCTTCGATCATGAAGCCCGGCTCATCGAGGCCGAGCCAACACAATGCGACGGGCGCCGCCTTGCCGCCTGCCGCGGCGCCCAGTCGTGCGCGTGCCGCCGTCATCGCGTCGCGCACCGGCAGAGCCAGTGGCACCACGCGATCCTCGACGAGGGCGGCGAGCGGACCGGTCTGCGGCGAGGCAAAGGCGTCGAGGCGCGTCGGATGGGTCTTCTGCACGTCGCCCGCGGAATAGACCTCGTCCAGCATCACCGCCATGACGCCCAGCGCGGCGGCGTGCGCCCGCACCCACGGATCGCAGGCAACGCGCACGGCGGCGAGCAGGTTGCCCGGCCCGTCGGGCGAGGTGAGCGCGGGATTGCGCATCGCCGCGGTCACGATCACCGGGATGTCGCGGTCGACCAGCAGATCGAGCAGGAACGCGGTTTCCTCGAGCGTGTCAGTGCCTTGCGTCACGATCACACCATCGGCGTCGAGCGCCGCGATCCTGGCCGCCAGCGCATGGATCTGGTCGAAACCCAGCGAATGGCTGCCGACCTTCGACACCGTCTCGGCCGCGACCTCGGCCAGCGCAGCAAGCGCAGGTACCGCCGCCACGAGATCGTCGGCGCCCAAACCCATCTGCATCGCGCCAGAAGCATCGGGGCGCGTGGCGATGGTGCCGCCCAGTGCGAGGACTTTTATGCGCGGCCTGGTCATGCGAGAAGCCTCAGCGAGCGGAAGAAGCGTTCAGCCTCGGGCGCGCGCATGGCGTCGGCGGGCGCGAGATAGCCCAGCGACACGAAGCGGCGCCCTTTCAGCAGCGAGAGCTGGCGCAACGCGCTGCCGCCGGCGATCGGGCCGATCGATTCGACGGCGGTCGCGCCCTGCGCCTGCCGCCAGTCGACCTCGCTCCACCTGTTGCCCTGAAGCCGCTGGGCACGGTCGTCGAGTGCCAGCTGCAGGTTGATGCGCGGCCGCGACACGTCTACCTCGGCAGGGTAGAGCGTCGTCTGCGCCACGAACGACAGCCGCCGGTACTCGAGACTGTAGGAATGATAGACGAAGGGCGTGCCGGCCGGCGTCGTGCTGTCGATCACCTTGTAGATGGGCGATCCCGGCATATCGACCAGGAAGGAATTGTCGGCGCTCTGGACCACGATCCAGCCGGTCTGCGCCGCCGCGCTGCCTGCCGCCATTACTGGTGACAGGACCAGGAGTTGTCGCCGCAGCAGCCTCATTCCGCGGCGGGCCGCAGCCCGAACTTCTCGCGCACCTGCTCGGCCGTATAGTAGCCGCGCGCGACATCGCGCGCGATCGACGCCGGATCGCGCTTCGCAGGATCACCGAAGCCGCCGCCGCCCGGAGTCGAAACGCGCACCACGTCTCCGACACCGATCTCGATGTCCTGGTCCTTGGAAAGATGCGGCGGGCGATAGGTCTTGCCGCCCCGGGTCACGGCCACGGTATTGACGCCGCCCGCACCGCCACCGCGCGCGCCCTGCGGGCCGGTGCGGCCATGATCCATCACCATGGAAACCCGCGCCTCGCCGCGCCGGAGCTTGATCGCGTAGTTGATGCCGAAGCCGCCGCGAAACTCGCCGGCGCCGCCCGAACCCTCGCGCAGGGAAAACTCCTCGAACAGGATCGGATAAAACTGCTCCAGCACCTCGACCGGCGGCATCTTGGAAATGCCGATGGTCGAACAGCCGTTGCTGAGACCATCGCCGCCCATGAAGCCGCCATACCCACCGCCGGTGAAGAGATACATGATGTAGCTGCGGTTACGCTCGGGATCGAAGCCGCCGACACCGAGATTACCCGACGTGCCAGCGGGTGCGGCGAACAGAAGGTCGGGGATCGCGTGGGTAAGGGCCGCGAACACCGCCTCGGCGATGCGCTGGCTCACCTCGGCGGCACAGCCCGAGACCGGCCGCGGATAGCGGGCGTAAAGGAACGTACCCTCGGGCTCGACGATCTTCAGGGGCTCGAAAGTGCCGGCGTTGATCGGCACGTCGGGAAAGATGTGTTTTATGGCCAGGTAGATCGCCGACTTGGTCGTGGCGATGACGCTGTTCATCGGCCCGCGGCAGGGCGGGCTCGAGCCCGTCATGTCGAAGGTGAGTTCCTCGCCCTTCTTGGTGATCTTCATCCGGATGGTGAGCGGCGCGTCGACCACGCCATCGCTGTCGACCTGCGAGGTACCTTCGTACACGCCATCGGGAATGTCGGCGATCTTGGCCCGCATCTGGCGCCCGGCACGGTGGCGCATCTCGGCGATCGCGGCGCGTACGACGTCGGCTCCATAGCGGTCGATCAGGGCAGTCAGCCGCACTTCGCCGGTGGTGAGAGCGGCGGCCTGGGCCTTGATGTCGCCGATGCGCTGGTCGGCGATGCGGATGTTGGACAGAATGATCGAGAGGATCTCCTGATCCATCTCACCCTTCTTGAAGAATTTAATCGGCGGCAGGCGCAGACCCTCCTGCTCCACCTCCGTGGCGCTGGCGGAAAATCCACCCGGCACCATGCCGCCCACGTCGGGCCAGTGCCCGGTGTTGGCAAGCCAGGCGAACAGCTCACCCTTGTAGAAGAACGGTTTGACGAACCGCACGTCCATCAGATGGGTGCCGCCGAGGTAGGGATCGTTGACGATGAAGACGTCGCCCGGCTCCACTTTTCCGGCATAGTGGCTTTTCACCCGGTCGATGACGGCGCGGGTCGAAAATTGCATGGTGCCGACGAAGACCGGCAAGCCCAGCTCGCCCTGTGCGATCAGCGAGCCGTCCAAGGCGTCATAGATGCCGTCGGAGCGGTCCATGCCCTCGGAAATCACCGGCGAGAAGGCCGAGCGAACGAAGGCCAGGTCCATTTCGTTACAGACCTGGATCAGGCCGTTCTGGATGACGGTCAGCGTGACGGGATCGAGGTTCGACATGGTGAATCACTAGCACAGGCCGTGCCTTCCTGCTCTATGATCGTCGCGCCTTCGGGGGAGTTCCACCATAGCCGCTTCTACTGACGTGGCCATCGTCGGCTGCGGGCCGGTCGGCGCGCTGCTGGCCAATCTGCTGGGCCAGGCCGGTCTGGCGGTCGACATCTACGATCGCGAGCGCGAAATCCATCCGCTGCCGCGCGCCGTGCATTTCGATGGCGAGGTCATGCGCATCTTCCAGGCGGCAGGCCTCGCCAACCAAATTGCCGCGGCGACGCGCGCCTCGTCCAAAGGCATGCATTTCGTCAATGCCGAAGGCCGCACCTTGATGGTGCGGCGCGGCGTCGACGGGCCAGGCCCGCACGGCTGGGCGGGCAACTGGTACTTCCACCAGCCGATCCTCGAAGAGATCCTGCGCACCGGCATGGCGCGCTTTCCCGACGTGCGCGTCCATCTCGGCCATGAAATCGGCTCGGTCGATGACGTGGACGCCCGCTACGTGGTGGGCTGCGATGGCGCTCGCTCGCTGGTGCGCCGCGCGATCGGCAGCCGCCAGCACGACCTCGGCCTGCATCAGCCCTGGCTGGTGGTCGATCTCCTGTGCGACCTCGGCTCACCCCGTGCGCGCGCCCTGCCCGATCACACCATCCAGCTTTGCGATCCCGCACGGCCGATGACGATCGTGCATGTCGGCGGCCGGCGGTGGCGCTGGGAGATCATGCTGATGCCGGGCGATGACCAGGATCGATTGACCGAGCCGGAAATTTTCTGGCCGATGATCGCGCGCCGGCTGGGACCGGAGGACGCGCGCATCGAACGCGCTGCCGTCTACACCTTCCATTCCGTCGTCCAGGAGGGCTGGCGCAAGGGACGGCTGCTGCTGGCGGGCGATTCCTGCCACCAGACGCCGCCCTTTCTCGGTCAGGGCATGTGCGCGGGCCTGCGCGATGCCGCCAACCTCTCCTGGAAGCTCACGGCGATCGTCAAAGGCGGCGCCGACGACAGCCTGCTCGACACCTACGAGAGCGAGCGCCTGCCGCACGTCCGCGCATTCATCGAGCTGGCGGTGAAGCTGGGCGCCGTGCTGCAGGAAACCGATCCGGCCGCAGCGGCAACGCGCGACCGACACCGCCAGTGGGAACGATCTTTCCGCAACCGCGACTACGCGACGGCCGTCTCATGGACGAGGCCATCGACCAGCGCTTCGCCATCGTGGGCGAGACGGCGTTGCTGACACATCTCAGGCCGGATGCCGTCCTCCTGCCCGGCGTCGGGCAGGACTGGCTCGCCCTGCACGGCGTGCGGGCCGCGCTGTTGCGGCCCGACCGCTACATCTTCGCCGTCGCGGCTTAAGCCGGCGTGAACATCGGCAGCGGCGGACCGCCGTCGGTCGGCTTGAAGACCAGCTTGACCGGCTGCTCGCACTTCAATTTGTCGAAGTCGCAGTCGACGATGTTGGTCACCATGCGCGGGCCTTCGGCCAGGGTCACGTAGGCCATGGCATAGGGCACCGGGGCGCGGCGCATGACGCTGTAGGAATAGATCGCGCCCTTGCCCGAGGCCTCGATCCATTCGGTCTTGTCGCTGAAGCAGAAGGGACAGATCGTGCGCGGATAATGGTGCGCCTGGCCGCAGCTTGTGCACTTGCGCACCAGCAGCTTGCCCTTGGCGGCGGCGTCCCAATAGGCCTGCGTCTCCTGGCTCACGGCCGGTGCCGGCAGCTTTCTCTCTTGCGCGGCCATGGTCTACTCCCTCTCCAGAATGACGGTGGCGCTGCCGTGGCGCAGGCCGAGCGAACCGCCCGTGCCGTGCGCGACGGCGAGATTGCAGTTCTTCACCTGCACGGCGGGATGGGCCTCGCCGCGCAGCTGACGGACCGCCTCCAGCACCTTGGTGAGACCGCCACGATTGCCGGGGTGGTTGCTGCAAAGCCCGCCGCCGTCAGTGTTGAACGGCAGCTTGCCGGTGCCTGCGATCAGGTTGCCGTCGGCTACGAAGGGGCCGCCCTTGCCCTTCTCGCAGAAGCCGAGGTCTTCGAGCTGCATCAGCACCGTGATGGTGAAGCTGTCGTAGATCGAGGCGTACTTGATGTCGGCGGGCTTTACACCCGCTTCGGCGACGGCCGCGGCGCCGCTGACGCGCGCGCCCGAATAGGTGAGGTCGACCTTGCCGCCCATCTGGGTCTTGACGAACTCTCCGGCGCCCAACAGCTTGACCTTGGGCCGCTTGAGCTTGGCCGCGATCTCCGGCGCCACGACCACGATCGCGCCGCCGCCGTCGGTGATGACGCAGCAGTCGAGCCGGTGCAGCGGGTCGGAGATCATCGGCGAGTTCACCACTTCCTCGACCGTCACGACATCGCGCAGCAGCGCATGCGGATTGTGCTGGGCGTGATGCGAGGCCGCGACCTTGATCCAGGCGAGCTGCTCCGGCGTGGTGCCGAACTCGTGCATGTGGCGCATGGCGCACATGGCATACATGTTCACCACGGTCGGCCCGTAGGGGAACTCGAAGGGCTCGTCCGGCGTCGGCGTGCCGCCGCGCGACCGCGGCACGGTGCCGGTCGCCATGCCTTCGGCGCGCGGCCGGCCGGCGAGCGTGATCAGGGCCACCTTGCACTTGCCGGCAGCGATCGCCTCGGCAGCGTGGCCGACGTGGAGGACGTAGGAGGAGCCGCCGGTGTCGGTCGAATCGACATGGCGCGGCTTCAGCCCCATGTACTCGACCATCGACATCGGCCCCAGGCCGGGAGCGTCGCCGGCGCAGAAATAGCCGTCGACGTCGTCCTTGGTGAGGCCGGCGTCTTCCAGGGCTCCCTTGGCCACCTGGGCATGGATTTGCGCCAGCGAGATGTCCTTGGCGAGCCGCGTCGGATGCTCATAGATGCCGGCAATATAAGCTTTGCCCTTGATGCTCATTGGCGGGCCGTCCCCCTGGTCATTGTGCGGTGCACATGTTGGGCGATCGGCGGCTCACAGGAAAGTGCGCTCTTTCGCTGCGAAAAATGGTGCTAGGCTCGGCAAAACAATCTGGGGGGCACGCTCATGATTCTCCGTCTTCTTTCCGCCGTTGCCACGGCTTGCCTGGCATTCGCGGGCGCCGCCAACGCGCAGGGCAAGGCCGAACTGCTGTGGTACAGCCAGGCCGCCTTCAAGCTCACCACGCCCGGCGGCAAGGTGATCATGATCGATCCCTGGATCATGGGCGCCACCAAGATCCCGCCCGAACTCAAGGATCTCAGCAAGATCGGCAAGGTCGATCTCGTCCTGGTGACGCACGGCCACGGCGATCATCTCGGCGATGCGGTCGAGATCTCCAAGACCAACAACGCGCCGATCTGGGCGCCCGCCGGCCTCAACCAGATGCTGCTGACCTTGGGCCTGATGCCCGCCAATCTCGTGCCGCGCATGAACAAGGGCGGCATCATCGAGCCCTTCCCCGGCGTCAAGATCACCATGGTGCGCGCCGAGCATTCCTCCGAGATGCTGCTCAAGGATCCGGCGACCGGCAAGAACACGACCTACAGCGCGGGTGAGCCGGTCGGCTTCATCATCGAGCTCGAGAACGGCTTCAAGATCTACCACATGGGCGATACCGGCCTGTTCGGCGACATGAAGCTGATTGGCGACTACTATAAGCCCGACCTGCTGCTGGTGCCGATCGGCGGCCACTACGTCATGAACCCGAAGGACGCCGCCTACGCCACCAAGGAGCTGATCAAGCCCAAGATGGCGTGGCCGATGCATTACGCCAGCAACCCCTTCCTCAAGGGCACGCCGGCCGAATATAAGGCGGCGCTGGGTCAGTCATCCATCCAGGTGATCGACGCCGAACCGGGGACCAAGAAGCAGTTCTAGCCGCCCGCATTCAGTCTCCGGCTCCCTAATCGCCGGCAACGTCGCGCGCGCCCGGCGTGCGGGCGCGGAACTCCTCGGGCGCCTCGCGGCCGGCGTCGGTGAAGGCTTTCTTCACCGCTGCGACGTTGGGCCCGAAGATGCCCTTGCGGTTGTCCCTGGCCCACTGGTTCGAATTGACGATGGTGTCTAGCGAACCCTGGAAGCGCGGCATCACGTAGCGCGCGAACAGCTCGTAGGAGCGGAGCGTGCTTTCGCGGCTCGCCCATTCATGGGAACGAAACAGCACGCCGCCGAAGCCGCCGTTGCTGTAGCCCAGCAGCCGGTCGATGCCCTTGGCGACGGTGTCGGGCGAACCGACCAGGGTCGTGCCCATCTTCACGCCGTCGCGCAGCGGATCATCGGCGCGGCCCGGCGGGCGGCCCAAGGTGTCCTCGAAATAGGTCACGGTCTCGCGGCGCTCACCTGCGTGAACCTCGCGCAACGCCTGCTCGTCGTCCTCGGCCACGTGCGTGTTCACCACGACACGCCACTTGGAGCGGTCGGCCTTGTGACCATGCTTTGCTGCAGTCTCCTCGTAGATGCCCCACTGCTTGCCCAGCATCTCCGGGCCGCCCGGAATGCCGGCGCCGATCGACAGAACGCCGAGGCCATGCTTACCGGCGGCGATCATGCCCGAGGGCGTGATGGTGCTGGCGCAGGCGATCGGGAAGTGCGGGTAGCTGTAGGGCGCGAGATGGAGCCGCGCCTCCTTCAGCTCGAACCAGTCGGTCTTCATCGTGACCGGCTCCTCGCACTTCAGCAGCGCCATGATGGCGGCCAACGCCTCCTCCATACGCGGCCGCTGCGTCGAGGGCTCGATGCCCATCATGTAGGCGTCCGACGGCAGCGCACCCGGACCACAGCCGAGCATTGTTCTGCCACGAGACATATGGTCGAGCTGCACGAAGCGGTTCGCGACCATCAGCGGGTGGTGATAGGGCAGGCTGGTCACGCCGGAGCCGAGGCGGATGTAGCGCGTGCGCTCGATGGCGGCGCCGATGAAGACTTCCGGCGAGGCGATGGTCTCCCAGCCGGCGGAATGATGCTCGCCGATCCAGGCTTCGTCATAGCCCAGCTCGTCGATCCACTCGATCAGCTCCATGTCGCGCGCCATGCCGAGCGTCGGATTCTCGCCGACGCGATGGAACGGCGCCAGGAAGATGCCGAATGTGAGCCCCTTGTGATTGCCGGTCTGTGCCATCAAGTCCTCCGTGGACCGCGACCGTAGCACGCACGAAACGTTGACCGAAGCCACGGCTTGCGCCGATCATCGGCGGATGGACGCACCCGACGAACTGCCGCTTCGCCGCTTCACGCTCATCGAAGTGAATGATGCAAAGGTGCCGCTCTGCCTGCGTCTGGCGACCTCGCTCGCCGCCAAGATCGCGGCCGACCTCGGCGCCGATGTGCTCAAGATCGAACCACCCGGTGGCGATCCGGTGCGGCGCGCGCCGCCGTTCCTGCCGCAGGGCGGAAGCGCACTCTTCCAGTTCCTCAACACATCGAAGCGCGCGATGGTGCTCGACCTCGCCAGCGACGCCGGCCGTGCCGCACTGAAAGGCTTGCTCCAGAAGGCCGACGCCGTGCTGTTCTAGGAGCCGGCCGCCTCGGCGCCGCTGCTGCGCGCCTCGCGCGCGACACCGATCGAGATCGCGGCGTTTCCGGTCGAGATGGACGCCGCCGCGCGGCCGGTCAGCGAGTTCGCGATCCTGGCGCTGGGCGGGCTGCTGCATATGGTGGGCGAGCCCGAACGCAAGCCGCTGCGGCTGGGCGGCCATCAGGCCTCGTACGCCGCCGGCCTCACCGCCTTCACCGGCCTTGCGGCTGCGCTCGCCGCC
>JACPVT010000154.1 GCA_016191685.1 Rhodospirillales bacterium
CGTGTAGGCATTGGTGCCCGTCAAGGTCGCGACACCGGCCCCGAACTTGGTGAGGGCCCCGGTACCGGAAATGTCGTTGGCGACGGTGACGGCGTCCGAGCGGTTGAGCTGCAACGTGGCGTTGTTGACGACGTCGCCGCTGCCCAACGTGCCCACCGTCCCGCCGGCGCCGACGCTCAGGATGCCGGCCGAGATCGTCGTCGTACCGCTGTAGCTGTTGGCGCCCGTCAGGCTGGTCGTACCGGCGCCGAGCTTGGTGACGGCGCCGGCGCCGCTGATCGCGTTGGCCACCGTGATCGCATCCGACCGATTGAACGCGAGTGTCCCGTTGTTGGTCACGGCACCGGTGCCCAGCGTACCGGCCGTGCCGCCGGCGCCGATCTGCAAAGTGCCGGCCGAGATCGTCGTGATTCCGCTGTAGGTGTTGGCGCCCGTCAGGATCGTCGTTCCGTCACCGATCTGGCTCAAGGTGCCGGTGCCGGAGATGACGTTGGCCACGGTGATCGTGTTGGATCGATCGAATCCCATCGCCGAATTGTTGGTGACGGCACCGGTGCCGAGCGTGCCGGTCGTGCCGCCGTCGCCCACCCGCAAGGTGCCGGCCGAGATCGTGGTGGTGCCGCTGTAGGTGTTGGCGCCCGTCAATATCGTCAAGCCCGCCCCGAGCTTTGTCACTGCGCCGGTGCCCGAGATCACATTGCCGACCGTCATCGTATCGGACCGGTTGAAGGCCAGCGTGCCGCCGGTGGTGACGACGCCGCCGGTGCCCAGCGTCCCGACGGTACCGCCCGCACCGACTTGCAAGGTACCCTCGGTGATCGTCGTCGTGCCGGAATAGCTGTTCGTGCCGGTCAGCGTCAGGGTGCTGCTCGTCCCCGACGCGCTCTTGGTGAGCGTGCCCGTGCCCGAGATGTCATTGTTGACGGTGACTGCAGCATCCGACCGGTCGATGATCAGCGCGGCGTTGTTGACCACGGCGCCGGTGCCCAGCTTGCCGACTGTACCCGCACCGCCGACGTTGAGCGTGCCCAGTGAGATGGTCGTCGTGCCCGAGTAGGCGTTGGCGCCGGTGAGCGTGGTCGTTCCGACGCCGATCTGGCTCACCGTTCCCGATCCGGAGATCGCGCTGGCGACCGTGAGCGCGTTCGACCGGTTGAAGACCAGACTGCCGCTGTTGGTCGTGGCACCGGTGCCGAGCGCGCCCGTCGTGCCGCCGGCGCCGACCTGCAGGGTGCCGTTCGAAATCGTCGTCGCGCCGCTGTAGGTATTGGCCCCAGTCAGAGTCGTCGTTCCGCCGCCGACCTGACTCACCGCGCCGGTGCCGGAGATCACGTTGGCGACCGTAATGGCATCGGAACGGTTGAACGCGAGCGTCGCATTGTTGGTCACGGTGCCGGTGCCAAGCGAACCCGCCGTGCCACCAGTGCCCACTTGCAGCGTACCGGCCGAGATCGTGGTGACGCCGCTATAGGTGTTGGCGCCCGTCAGGCTGGTCGTGCCGGTCCCGAGCTTGGTCACCGTCCCGGTGCCGGAAACGACGTTGTCGACGGTGAGCGCATCGGAGCGATTGAACGACAGCGCGGCATTGTTGACGACATTGCCGGTGCCGAGCGTCCCCGCTGTGCCACCGGCGCCCACCTGCAGGGTGCCGGCCGAGATCGTGGTCGTGCCGCTGTAGCTGTTGGCACCGGTCAGGATGGCCGTGCCGGTCGCGATCTTGGTGACGACGCCGGACCCGGAGATGTCGTTGGCGACCGTGACGGTTCCGGTGCGGTTGATCTGCAGGGTGGCATCGTTCGTGACCGCGCCGCTGCCCAGCGCGCCGGTCGCGCCACCGGCGCCGATGCTGAGGATACCGGCCGAAATCGTCGTCGTGCCGCTGTAGGTGCCGGCGCCGGTCAGGCTGGTCGTGCCGGTACCGATCTGGTTCACCGCGCCGGTGCCCGAGATCGCCCCCGCGACGGTGAGCGCCCCGGTGCGATTGAAGGCGAGCGTGGCGTTGTTGGTGACGGCGCCGGTGCCGAGCTGGCCGGTCGCGCCGCCCGCGCCCACCTGCAAGGTGCCGGCGGAGATGGTCGTGGCGCCACTGTAGGCGTTGGCGCCCGTCAGCGTGGTCGTACCGGTGCCGACCTGGGTGACCGCGCCGGTGCCCGAGATCACATTCGCCACCGTCGTGGCGTCCGAGCGGTTGAAGGCCAGCGTCGCATTGTCGGTGACCGCGCCGGTGCCGAGCGAACCCGCCGTTCCGCCCGCGCCGATCTGCAGGGTGCCGGCCGTGATCGTGGTGACCCCGCTATAGGTGTTGGCGCCCGTCAGGCTGGTCGTGCCGGCGCCGAGCTTGGTCACCGCGCCGGTGCCCAAGATCACGCTTTCAACACCGAGAGCGTCAGAGCGGTTGAAGGCGAGCGTGCCGCCGGTGGTGTTGACCGTTCCGGTGCCCAGCGTGCCGGAAGTGCCGCCAGCGCCGATCTGCAGCGTGCCTTCGGTGATCGTCGTGGTGCCGCTGTAGCTGTTGGTTCCAGTGAGCGTCAGCGTCGTGTTGGTCCCGGCGTTCGTCTTGGTGAGGGCGCCGGTCCCCGAGATGCTGTTGGCCACGGTGAAGGAGGCGTCAGACCGGTTGATGACCAGTGTGGCGTCGTTGACCACCGCGCCTGTTCCGAGCGTGCCGGTGGTGCCGGCCGCCCCGACCTGCAGCGTGCCGGCCGAAATCGTCGTCGTCCCGGAATAGGTGTTGGCGCCGGTCAGGGTCGTGGTGCCAGTTCCAACCTGGGTGACCGCGCCGGTTCCTGAGATGGCGCTGGAGACCGTGAGCGC
>JACPVT010000001.1 GCA_016191685.1 Rhodospirillales bacterium
ACCGCTACGCCGACGACCCCTCGCAGGCGAGCGGCCTGCGCTACGACCTGATGCCGGGCTCGGCGCTGGGCATCCTCGGCCGCGACGAGGTGCGGCTGTTCGACACCGGCCTCGGCAGCGGCGAGGCCATGGCGCGCTTTGCCCGCGGCACCGACAACATCCTGATCGTGAAGTCCGACCGCGCCTCGCTGGTCCATCGCAGCGGGCCGATGGATTGCGTGATCGTGAAGACCTACGACAGCGACGGCCGGGTCACCGGCGAGCGGCGACTGACGGGTCTGTTCACGTCCGCCGCTTACCACGCCTCGGTGCGCGAGGTGCCGCTGCTGCGCGGCCGGGTCGCGAGCGTGTTCAGACGCTCCGGCGTCGACGCCAACGGCCATGACGGCAAGACGCTGATGGCGATCCTCGATTCCTATCCGCGCGACGAACTGTTCCAGATCGACGAGGACACGCTCTACGACCAGGTGCTGGGCATCCTGCAATTGCAGGAGCGCCGGCGCGTGGCGCTGTTCACGCGCCGCGATGCCGTCGGCCGCTTCGCCGCCAATCTGGTTTTCGCCCCGCGCGAACGCTTCGATGCGGCGTTGAGCGACCGCTTCGCCGCGCTCCTCGCCCAGGCGTGGGACGGCACGGTGACCTCGGTCGCCGCCTCGAGCAGCAGCGACTCGGCACTGGCCCAGGCGCTCTACACCGTGAAGCTCCACAAGCCGGACGCGCCCGCGCCCGATCTCGCCGCCCTGGAGCTGGCGCTGGTGGAAGCGGCGACATCGTGGAACGACCGGCTGCGCGCGGCGCTGCAGGCGAAGCTCGGCGAAGCCGAGGGTCGTGCCGCGGCGCGGCGCTGGCGCGAGTGGTTCCCGGCGGTCTATCGCGATACCTTCGACGCGACGCAGGCCGCGGCCGACATCGACCTCCTCCAGGAATTGCTGGGTGGCGCCGGCTTCGGCGTGCAGGTCGGCCGCCGGGCGGGACTGCCGGCACACCGCTTCGCCATCCGCCTGTTCCATCCCCGCAAGCCCATCGACCTGTCCGATATCCTGCCGCTCGCCGAGAACCTCGGCCTGCGCGTGTTGAGCGAAACACCGTTCCTGCTGCGCACGCCAAACAGCACCGAAGGCAGCGACGGCGTGGCGATGCAGGTGCTGCGCGTGGAGACGGCGGACAAATCGGCGGTCGACCTCGCGGCCGTGGGGCCGCGCTTCATCGAAACGATGGAAAAGCTGCGGTCGGGCGCGCTCGAGAACGACGGGCTGAACCGCCTGGTGCTGGGCGCCGGCCTCGGCTGGCGCGAAGTCACGGTGCTGCGCGCCTACACCAAGTACCTGCGGCAGGCCGGCGTTCCCTTCAGCCAGGATTACATGGAGCGCGCGCTCGGCGCCTATCCCGCGATCGCCCGCGGACTGGTCGATCTCTTCCTGGCCCGCTTCGACCCCGCCCTCGGCGATGCGCAATCCGCGACCCGCAAGGCGCGCGCCGAGGCGACCGAGGCCCGCATCGCTGCCGCCCTGGAGACCGTGGCGACGCTCGACGAGGATCGCATTCTGCGGCGCTTCCTCAACGCCGTGCGCTGCACCTTGCGCACCAACCATTGGCAGACCGCCGCCGACGGAAAGCCCAAGCCCTGGATCTCGCTGAAGATCGACAGCCGCACCATCGACGACCTGCCGGCGCCCCGGCCCCTGGTCGAGATCTTCGTCTACAGCCCGCGCATGGAGGGCATCCACCTGCGCGGCGGCCGGGTGGCGCGCGGCGGCATCCGCTGGTCCGATCGGCGCGAGGATTTCCGCACCGAGGTGCTGAGCCTGATGAAGACCCAGATGGTGAAGAACGCCGTGATCGTGCCGGTGGGCTCCAAGGGCGGCTTCTACGTCAAGCAGCCGCCGCTCAACGCACAAGGAGGGGCAGGCACGCGCGAGCAGATTCAGGCCGAAGGCATCGCCTGCTACCAGACGCTGATCCGCGGCCTGCTCGACCTCACTGACAATTATGTCGGCAGCAAGCAGGAGGGCGGCGGCGTCGCCCCGCCCGCCAATGTCGTGCGCCACGACGGCGACGACCCCTACCTCGTGGTCGCCGCCGACAAGGGAACGGCCACCTTCTCCGACATCGCCAATGCGCTGTCGGCCGACTACGGCTTCTGGCTGGGCGACGCCTTCGCCTCGGGCGGCTCGGCGGGCTACGACCACAAGAAGATGGGCATCACCGCGCGCGGTGCGTGGGAATCGGTCAAACGCCACTTCCGCGAACTGGGCCAGGACATCCAGACCACGCCCTTCACCGTGGCCGGCGTCGGCGACATGTCGGGCGACGTGTTCGGCAACGGCATGCTGCTGTCGCGGCAGACCAGGCTGGTCGCGGCCTTCGACCACCGCCACATCTTCATCGATCCCTCGCCAGAATCTGTAGAAGGGGGCCTCGAAGCGGGCTGGGCTGAGCGCAAGCGGCTGTTCGACCTGCCGCGGTCCTCCTGGATGGATTACAACAAGGCGCTGCTGTCGGCAGGCGGCGGCGTCTACGACCGCGCCGCCAAGTCGATCGCGCTCGCGGCCGAGGCGCAGAGCGTGCTGGGCATCGCGGCTCCGAGCCTGACGCCGGTCGACCTGATGCGCGCCATCCTGATGGCGCCGGTCGACCTGCTCTACTTCGGCGGTATCGGCACCTATGTGAAGGCGTCGAGCGAAAGCCACGCCGATGCCGGCGACCGCGCCAGCGATGCCGTGCGCGTCGATGCCGCGCAACTGCGCGTCCGCGTGATCGGCGAGGGCGCCAACCTCGACTTCACCCAGCGCGGCCGGATCGAGGCGGCGCTGGCGGGTCGCAAGATCAACACCGATGCGCTCGACAACTCGGCCGGCGTCGACACCTCCGACCACGAGGTCAATATCAAGATCGCGACAGGAACACAGGTCGCCGACCGAGATGCGCTGCTGTTTTCCATGACCGACGAGGTCGCGGCACTGGTCCTGCGCAACAACTACCAGCAGAGCCAATCGGTCAGCGTCAGCGAGGCGATGGCCGGCGAAGAGCATGACCGGCTGGAGCGGCTGATGCGCAGCCTGGAACGCGGCACGGGAACGAGCGGCGGCCGGCTCGACCGCGCCGTCGAGTTCCTGCCCAGCACGGCGGCCATGCGCGCCCGGGCGCTCGCCAAACAGTATCTGACGCGACCCGAACTCTCGGTGCTGCTGGCCTACGCCAAGCTCGACCTCAGCGAGGAGATCCTGGAGTCCGACCTGCCCGACGATCCGCTGCTCGAGCCCGAGCTGCTGCGCTACTTCCCGGCGGCGCTCAGCGAGCGGCACGAGCCGCTGATCGAGGCGCACCGGCTGCGGCGCGAGATCACGACGCTGCAGGTCGTGAATTCGCTGGTCAACCGCTGCGGCCCGACCTTCGTGCACAACGTCGCCAGCCACACCGGCGCGTCGGCCGCCGCGATCGCCCGCGCCTTTGCCGTGGTGCGCGACGCCTGGAAGCTGCGCGACCTGTGGGGCGACGTCGAAGCGCTCGACCCGGCGCTGAAGGCCGAGGCCCAGATCCGGATGCTGGTGGCCTCGCAGCGCTTCGTGACGCGCGCCGTGCAGTGGACCTTGCGCCGCCTGCCGCAGCCGCTCGACACCCTGGCGGCGACCGAGCAGCTCGGTGCGGCGGTTCGGGCGCTGGGCGACCTGCCCGCCGCGCTGATCGGCCAGTCGGAAAGCGCCGCACTCGCCGAGCGTACCGCGGCCTTCGAGGCGGCAGGGGCGCCCGCCGGGCTCGCCCGGCGCACGGCAGCGCTCGAGACATTGGCCGGCGCCGGCGACCTGATGCAGGCGGCGCGCGCCAACGGCTGCAGCATCGAGCAGGCGGCCCGGCTCTATTTCCGCATCGGCGAGCGGCTCTCGCTCGCAACCCTCGGAGTCGGCGCCCATAAACTGCCGCGCGACGGCCAGTGGCCGGCGCAGGCGGCGCTCGCCATGCAGGACGACCTCGCCACCCTTCATGCCGACCTGCTGGGCTCGGCGCTGCGCGCCGCCGGACCGCCGACCGCAGATGGGGGCGGGGCGGCCGATCCCGTTGCGGCGCTGGCGCGGTGGAGCGAGCCGCGCAAGCTGGCCCTCGATCGGGTCGACCGCATACTGAAGGAGGATCTGGCGACGGTGGGCGCGCTCGATCTCGCCATGCTGTCGGTCGCGACCGCCGAGTTGCGGAGCCTCGTCTAGCGGGCGATCATCGACGCAGGGCGGAGGTTACTCCGCCCGAATCGGAGCGCATCATGAGCAAGAAGACCGAAACCTTCCCCGTCGAGAAGAGCGACGAGGAGTGGCGCAAGCAACTCGATCCGCAGCAGTACAGTGTGCTGCGCAAGCACAGCACCGAGCGCGCCTTCACCAGTCCGCTGAACAACGAGAAGCGCGCGGGCTCATTCGTCTGCGCCGGTTGCGGCACGCCGCTGTTCGATTCGGCGACGAAATTCGAGAGCGGCACCGGCTGGCCGTCGTTCTGGCAGCCGCTGCCCGACGGCGTCGGCACGACGACCGACCGCAGCTTCTTCATGACCAGGACCGAAGTGCACTGCGCCAAGTGCGGCGGCCATCTTGGCCACGTCTTTCCCGACGGACCGCAGCCTACCGGACAGCGCTATTGCATGAACGGCGCCGCGATGAAGTTCGAGGAGAAGAAGTAGTCCGTCAGGACGAACGTTGCCCGCCGACCGATCGGTCGGGCAGGGCATAGAGCTCGCCGACCAGCTTCGTCAGGTTGGCGCGTATCGCCTTTTCGTTGGCGAGCTTCAGACGTTCGACGGCGATGAGGGTATCGCTCATCGTCGCCGTGGCGGGCGTCACCAGCGTGCTTTCATAGACGACCGCGCCGGTCGCGATCTCCGTCACTTTGTACGCGACTGTCGCGGTGACCGTCAGGTCGAAGCCCATGAGCGGCTGTTGCAGGTTCTGCAACACCGCCTCGAGACGATAGCGTCCGTTCGCAGCGCCGGGGTTGGCCAGGATGTTGGCGCTCGCGAGTCTGGTCGCGATCAGCGAGCGCGTGAGCGCCTCCTGGAATTCGGCGTTGCCGACCTGCGATGTCCAGAGCGGGCTGGTTTCCTTGCCACCGGTGACCGGCGCCACGACAAGGGTGTCGCGATAGCTCTCGGCGGGTCCGCGCGCGATGTCGACGGACTGCGTATCGACGATCATCGCGGAGTAGCTCGCCGGCTGGGCGCAGGCACCCAGCCACACGAGCGCGAACACTGCCAGGGCAGTGCGCCAGCGGCTTCGCGACACGGTCTTCAGGTCGTGGGCTGTTCGGCCGGCGGCGGCGGGCCGTCTTCGCACTGCGCCAGTGACGGCGAGATGCCGACCATGGTCGACAAGAGAACGGCTGCAAGAAGACTGAGAAGTCTGATCATCGGCGCCTCCGGAGCCTGAAGTGGATCACAGGCCCTTCAGGAAGTCGATCAACAGTTTGTTGACCGCGGCCGGTTGCTCCTGCTGCACCCAATGGCCGGCGCCTTCCAGTATGTGGCAGCCGCGCAGGCCGGGCAGGGTCTTCGGGTAGGCCTCGATCTGGCTCTTGGCGGCGGGAAAGCGCAGCACGCCGTCGCGGCTGCCGGCGATGAACAGCGACGGCTGGCGGATCGGCTGGCCGCGCCACGGGCCGGCGAGCTCCCAGTTGCGTCGGAGATTGCGGTACCAGTTGAGGCCGCCGCGGAAGCCGGTGCGCGAGAATTCGCCGGCGTAGTAGTCGAGGTCGGCTTCACTCAGCCACGCCGGCAGTTTCTCAGGATCGACCGTGTTGGCGAGCAAGGTGCCGCCCGTCAGCCGGGCAAATCCCTTGCCCGTCTCGGTGAGCTCGCCGCCCGCCGTATAATAGAGGCGCCGCAACGCGCCGCGAATGTCCTGCTGCAGCTCGGCCTCGGGCACGCCGGGCTTCTGGAAATACTGCAGGTAGAAGTCGTTGATCCCGAGCTTCTCCAGCGCGCTCAGGACGTCGATGTAGCCGGGCGGTGCGTAGGGCACGCTCATGGCGCAGACGGCGGTGAAGAGATCGGGCCGCCACAGCGCCGCGTGCCAGGCGACCGGCGCGCCCCAGTCGTGGCCGACGATCACCGCCTTCGTCTCGCCGCCATTCTTTTCGCTGACCGCCTTCACCAGCTCGGCCATGTCGCCCACCATGTGGAACAGCGTGTACTGGTCGATCGGCTCGGGCGCCTCGGTGCCGCCGTAGCCGCGCATGTCGGGCGCCACGCAGCGGAAGCCGGCGGCGCTTACCGCCTGCAATTGATGCCGCCACGAGTACCAGCTCTCCGGCCAGCCGTGCGCGAACAGCACCAGGGGACCCCCAGGTTCCTTTGGGGCGGCCTCGGCATAGCGCATGTGGATGTCATTGGCCTTGGTCGTCATGAGCGTGACGCCGGGAACAGGCGAAGCGGTCATTTGGGTTACCCGCGCAAGTGAACCGGCCGCGACAGACGCGTGCGGACCGAGGAGCGCGAGCCTAGCAGCAACGAGCCCAGGAAGAAGAGGCTGGCGAACAGCACGATCACCGGTCCCGAGGGCAGGCCGACATGGAACGACACCAACAAGCCGACCGCAGCCGATGCAAACGCCATGGGCGCGGCGATCAATGTCATCGACCAGACCTCGCGCGCCCAGAAGGAGGCGGCGACCGCGGGCAGCAGCACGATGCCCAGCGCCATCAAGGTGCCCAGCGCCTGGAAGCCCGCCACCATGTTCAGCACCGCGAGCCCGAGGAAGAGGTAGTGGTAGACCGAGCCGCGCACGCCCATGGCGGCGAGGAAGCCCGGGTTGAAACATTCCACCACCAGCGGCCGATAGATCGCGGCGAGCCCGACCAGGGTGAGCGTGGCCGTCGAGACGACCAGGAACAGTGCCGTGTCGTCGACCGCCAGGATGGCGCCGAACAGGATGTTCATCAGGTCGACCGCCGAGCCTCTGAGCGACACGATCAGCACGCCCAGCGCCATGGCGGTGAGATAGGCGGCAGCGAAGCTCGCGTCCTCGCGCATGTTGGAGAAGCGCGCGATGATGCCCGATACCAGCGCGGTGGCGATGCCGGCCAGGAAGCCGCCGAGACTCATGGCCGGCAGCGACAGGCCGCCCAGCAGAAAGCCCATCGCCGCGCCGGGCAGCAGCGCGTGCGCCAGCGCGTCGCCCATCAGGCTCATGCGGCGCAGGATCAGGAACACGCCGATCGACGAGCCGCCGACGGCCAGCGCCAGGCTCGCCACCAGGGCACGGCGCATGAAGCCGAATTCGACGAACGGCTGGAACAGGTATTCGTAGAGCATGATGCCGGAGGGTCAGGCGCTCAGTTGCATCGGAACTTTGCAGGCGTCGGCATGTTCGTCCCAGGCCTCGGCCATGGCCCGCGCGCGCAGCAGGTTCTCGGCCGACAGCACCCGCAGTGTCGGGCCCGAATCGACCAGCTCGCGGGCGAGCAGCAGCGCGTTCGGGAAATCGCGCCGCACCTGGTCGAGATCGTGCAGGACGGCCACGACGGTGCGCTTCTCGGCGCGCCAGCGCTGGATCACCGCCATGAGGTCGGCCACGGTCTTGGAATCGATGGCGGCAAACGGCTCGTCCAGCAGGACGAGGTAGGCGTCCTGCAGAAGCAGCCTGGCGAACAGCACGCGCTGGAACTGGCCGACCGACAGCGTGTCGATCGGCCGTCGTTCGAAGCCCGCGAGCCCGACCGCCTCGATGGCGTGTTGGGCGTCGTGGATGTCGGCATGGCCGGCAGCGGCGAAGCCGCCGAAGCGCGACCAGCGGCCCAGCAGCACCGTGTCGAACACCGAGATCGGAAAGCTGCGGTCGATCTCGGCCTGCTGCGGCAGATAGGCGATGCGCCTGGCCGAACACTCGATCCGACCTTCGATGTGCGGGGCAAGGCCCAGCAGCGCCTTCAGGAGCGTGCTCTTGCCGGCACCATTGGGGCCGACGATGGCGGTCATCTCGGCGGCGGGAATCTCCGCCGACACGTGATGAACCGCTGGGTGGCGGTCGTAGCTCACCGTCAGGTCGACCAGACGAAGGGCCGTCGCACTCATGATGCGGCACTCATCAGAGGGCCCACCAGGCGCAGAGCCACAGCACCGTCGACACGCCAAGGGCCAGCGCGATGCGCGCGGGCGCGCTCATGGCGAGCAGGGTGGTGCCGGGGGAAACGGGTTCGTGCATGGGCCGGGAAAGCGGTGACGCCATATTGTTATAATATTACGTCACCTGAGTCCAGTGACCCGGCCGTTACCGCTCGCTAACCGTTTCTTGATTGGCGAGTCTGACGCCAAGCGCACATCTTGCGGGAGTGACGAAGCAACCAAACCCCGGTCGACGCGCGCTGCTGATGGGCGGCGCCGCAGCGGCTATGACCGTGCGGCCCGGCGGCGCCGTCGCGCGTCCGCCAGCCGAAGGGCCCTGGGCGATCGAGCTGTTCACTTCCCAGGGCTGCAGTTCCTGCCCGCCGGCCGACGCCTTCCTCGGCAGGCTGGCCAAGCGGCCCGATCTGGTGGCGCTCTCGTTCCACGTCGACTACTGGGACTACATCGGCTGGAAGGACCCCTTCGCCTCGCGTGAGACGACCGAGCGCCAGCGCGCCTACGCGCGGATGCTGAAGCAACGCTACGTTTATACGCCCGAGATGGTGGTCGATGGCGTCGGCCACGACACCGGCCGCGAGCCGGGCCCGATCAAGGCATTGCTGGCAAAGGTGCAAGGCTTGGCGTCGCCGCGCGCCACACCGGAGCTGTCCCGCACCGTCGGCGGGCCTCTCACCATCAAGCTTGCCGCCTTCGCGCTGCAGGGCGGGCCGGCCGATGTCACCCTCGCGGTCTACGACCGACGCACCAATACGCCGGTGGCGAGCGGCGAAAACCAGGGCCGCACGCTGGAGAACTTCAACATCGTGCGCCAACTCGAGTTGGTGAGCCGCTGGGATGGCTCGCCTGCCGGCTGGACGATCGCGGCCGAGCGCATCCAGCCGGCCCAGGGCGTGGCCGTGCTGGTCCAGCAGGCGGGTTGCGGGCCGATGATCGGCTGCAACAAGCTGGAGCCTGCCTACTCCGGCTAGAATCCGGCGTCGGGATGGACCTGGGGGCGGCCTTGCTTCCGCCACGGGTGCGGGCGAAGGTGCGGCAATGCCGCCCGACAGCGCCTCCGGCCGCCTGACCGCGGTTCTCGGTCCCACCAACACCGGCAAGACCTATCTCGCGATCGAACGCATGCTCGGCCACGAGTCGGGCATGATCGGCTTTCCGCTGCGCCTGCTGGCCCGCGAGAACTACGACCGCATCGTGGCGATCAAAGGTGCCAAGCAGGTGGCGCTGATCACCGGCGAGGAGAAGATCTCGCCGCCCGGCGCGCGCTATTTCGTGTGTACCGTCGAATCCATGCCGGTCGAACGGCCGGTGTCGTTCCTCGCCGTCGACGAGGTCCAGATGGCGGCCGACCCCGAGCGCGGCCATTTCTTCACCGACCGGCTGCTGCATGTGCGGGGCATGAACGAGACCATGCTGCTGGGCGCCGACACGATCCGGCCGGTACTGAACCGCCTGTTGCCCAACATCGACATGGTGGCGCGGCCGCGCTTCTCGAAGCTCACCTATGTCGGGGCCAAGAAGGCGACGCGCCTGCCGCGCCGCTCGGCCGTGGTCGGCTTCTCGGCCAGCGAAGTCTATGAGATTGCCGAACTGGTCCGCCGCCAACGCGGCGGCACGGCGATCGTCATGGGCGCCATGAGTCCGCGCACCCGCAACGCCCAGGTCGAGATGTTCCAGTCGGGCGAGGTCGACTATCTGGTCGCGACCGACGCGATCGGCATGGGCCTCAACATGGACGTGAACCACGTCTGGTTCGCGAGCCTGCGCAAGTTCGACGGCCGCAACTCGCGTCCGCTGCGCGACGTCGAGCTGGCGCAGATCGCCGGCCGTGCCGGCCGTCACATGAACGACGGCACATTCGGCACCACGGCCGATGTGAGCGGCCTCGAGCCGGAGGTGGTCGATGCGATCGAGAACCACCGCTTCGAGTCGCTGCGCGACGTGCAGTGGCGCAACAGCGACCTCGATTTCCGCACGGTGCCGGCCCTGGTCGCCACTCTCAATCTCCCGCCCGATCATGCCGCGCTCCAGCGCGTTCGCGAACAGGACGATCAACTGGCGCTCCAGACGCTGGCGGCGCGGTCGGACTTCCTGTCGCGTGTGCGCACGCCACAGCGCGTGCGTCTTCTCTGGGAAGTCTGCCAGGTACCGGACTTCCGCAAGACCATGACGGAGGAGCACACGCGGTTGCTCGGCCAGTTGTTCGAGCATCTGACGCAGGGCGGTGAGCGCCTGCCGGAAGACTGGATCGAAAGTCATGTGAAACGGCTGGAGCATTTCGACGGCGATATCGATACGCTGATGGCGCGCATCGCCCATGTCCGGACCTGGACCTATATTTCGCACCGTCCGGACTGGATTCAGCGCGCGACCCATTGGCAGGAGCGCGCGCGCGCCATCGAGGACAAGCTTTCCGACGTCCTGCACCAGCGTTTGACGCAAAGGTTTGTGGATAGACGGGCGGCCTTGCTTGTAAGAAGATTGCGCGATGAGGGTGAAATGACGACGTCGGTCGCCGCAGCAGGCGAGGTCACTGTCGAGGGCGAGCATCTCGGGCGGATCGAGGGATTTCGCTTCGTGCCCGACACGGCCGAGAGCCATGCCGATCAGAAGGCCGTGATGAGCGCCGCCCTGCGTGCGCTGCGTCAGGACCTGCCGGCACGCCTGCAGGCCTTCAGCACTTCGGCCGACGGCGAGATCGTGTTCGATTCCCAATTGCGCGTGTGCTGGGGCGGCGGCCCGGTGGCCCGCCTGCTGTCGAGCGGCGACATCCTGGCGCCGAAGGTCGAGGCAATGGCCACCGACCTGCTCGACGGGCCGGCTCGCGAAGATGTCCGCAAACGCGCCGCAGCCTGGGTCGAGACCCGCATTCGTCTTGGTCTCTCGGAGCTGATGGACGCACGGGCGACGGCGGAGCTGCCGGCCGGCGCCCGCGGTGTCGTCTTCCAGCTCGCGGAGGGCCTCGGGGTATTGTCGCGCCGGCCGATCGAGGATCAGCTGGCCCAGCTCGGCGAGGACGACAGCAAGGCGCTGGCGCGACTTGGCGTCAGGGTCGGCGTCTATTCGATCTACTTCCCGAGCATGTTGAAGCCGGTGCCCATCCGTTTGCGCGCCGGTCTCTGGATGATTGCGCGCAATCGCGAAACCATTCCGCCACTGCCGGCCGAGGGCCGCACATCGATGGATCTGCCGCGCGACGCCGAGCGCGATTTTTATGCCACCATCGGCTACCTGCCGCTGGGCGACCACGCGATTCGCGCCGACATGGTCGAGCGCCTGGCCGCCATGGCACGTCAGGCCGTCCGCGAGAGCCGCGAGGCGGCGCGCCGTGCGCAGCAGGAAAAGAAGCCGCCGCAACCCGCGGCGCCGGCCGCCGCTGCCGCGCCGTCAGCCCCGCCGTCCCTTGATGAGATCAGCGAATGGGCGATCGTGGCCGCGGCCTTCGGCGAAAGCGAACCTGCCCCGACGCCTGAAGCCGCGGCGTCCGCGGAACCCGAAAGCCCTGCTGTCGATGCGATAGTTGCCGTCGATCCGACAGTGGCCGATTCGACGGTAGCCGATTCGACGGTGGCCGAGTCCACGACGGCCGAGGCGACCGCCGAGCCCGTGGCCGAAGCAGCGACCGCTGTCGAAGAGCCGAAGCAAGAACCGAAAGCGGACGGCCCGCGGCCTCTGCAGCCGGGCCATTTCCGCGCCACGCCGCAGATGATGTCGCTGGTCGGCTGTTCCGAGCCCGAGATGGCCAACGTGATGCTGGCGCTCGGCTATCGGGTGCATCCACCGTCGGAGGCCACTGGGCCGTTGCACAGCTTCTCGATGAAGCCGCGGTTCGTGCGCGAGCGCGAGGAACAGCGGGAGCGCCAGCGTCTCCAACAGCGTCAACAGCGCGAGCAGCAGCGGCGCGAGCGACCGGAACGGCCGCCCAACGAGCGCCAGTTCTTTGCCGACGCGCCTCGGCAGGATCGTGGCAAGGGCGGCCCACGGAACGAAGGACCGCGCAAGGACGGACCGCGCACCGAGGGGCCCCGCAAGGAGGGGCCGCGTCAGGATCGGGGTAACGGCGACCGGCCACGCGGCGCCCGGCCACCGCGCCGCGACGGCGGCGGACCGGCGCTGCGGCTCTACGCCACCACTGAGACGAAGAGCGACACGCCGGCGGCCGATTCGCCGTTCGCCAAGCTGCTCGAGTTGAAGCTCGGCGGAAAGAAGTAGCCGCCCCGGACTGAGCGGGGAGGCCCTGGTACGCAATGCGGCTCGACAAATGGCTCTGGCACGCACGCTTCTTCAAATCCCGCACCCTGGCTGCCCGCTTCGTTGAGAAGTCGCGCTGCAGGCTCGATGGCCGCATCGTCAACAAGCCGCATGCGACAGTGGCGCCCGACATGGTGTTGACGTTTGCCTTGGGTCCGCGCGTACGAGTCGTGCGCATCGTGGCGCTCGGCGAACGTCGAGGCCCCGCCCCCGAAGCCCGGGCGTTGTATGATGAAATCGACTCTGCGTGATTCGGCAGCCTTGCGCACGACGGCCCCACGCGTTAATCACCCGGCCGCTCGTATCTGGAGCCGTTGATGACCTATGTCGTGATCGAGGCTTGCATCAAGTGCAAGTACATGGACTGCGTTGAAGTGTGCCCCGTGGATTGCTTCTACGAGGGCGAGAACATGCTGGTCATCAATCCAGACGAATGCATCGACTGCGGCGTCTGCGAGCCCGAGTGTCCGGTCGAAGCCATCCAGCCCGACACCGAGAAAGGCTTGGAGAAATGGCTGGAACTCAACCGCAGCCTGTCTGCCGAATGGCCGAACATCACCCGCAAGGGTGAAGCGCCATCCGATGCCGATAATTTCAAAGACGAAAAAGACAAGTTCGACAAGTATTTCACCAAAAACCCAGCAAAACGTTAGCTCTGCGGCACTTTTTACGCAGTTTTGATAGTGCTATGCGATTGCCGCATAGGTAGACCGTTGCCGAAATGCAACATCGCCCGCGACTCTGACGTGAATCTCTGATATAAGGGTCGGGCAGGAAGCGGTCCGGGGTCCGGTCCGCCGCGGGCTCGGTGTCCTAGTCGGTATCCGAAAGAAACTTACCGATACGGGCTACCGGGTCGTTCACGCAGGGGAGCGTGTGCGGTGGGTCGCGGTGTCGCTGAATGCGGGGTTTGACGTGAAGGGACTTGATATGGCGAAGCCGAAGAAGACAGCGCCGAAGGCGAAGGAATTTGCCTTTGAGAAGGGTGATTTCGTGGTCTATCCGACCCACGGCGTTGGCCGCGTGATCGACATCGAGGCGAAGGAAATTGCCGGCTACAAGCTCGACCTGTTCGTGATCTCGTTCGAACAGGAGCGCATGATGCTGCGCGTTCCGGTGGCGAAGGCGAAGATCTCCGGTCTGCGCAAGCTCAGCTCGCGCAAGATCATGGAGAGTGCGCTGGTTACCCTGAAGGGCCGCAGCCGCGTGAGCCGCGCCATGTGGAACCGCCGCGCCCAGGAATATGAAGCCAAGATCAACTCGGGCGATCCGGTCTCGATCGCCGAGGTGGTGCGCGACCTGCACCGCAATGCCGGTCAGCCCGATCAGTCCTACAGCGAACGCCAGATCTACGAGGCGGCGCTGGACCGGCTGGCGCGCGAGCTCGCTGCCGTCGAGCGGATCGACAAGGATCTCGCCACGCAGAAGCTGAACAGCGTGCTGCAGAAAGTGGCCTGAGCGCCACCTCGAAGAGCTGAAAGGCGGCCGATGATCGTCGTGCCGCCTTTTTCATGTCTGCGGTTCACGGGTCGACGACCTTGACCTGCGGCAGACGGGCAAGCTCGGCCGGCGTGTCGACGCCGTTCAGGACCAGCAATCGCTCCATCTTGAGATCGCCGTAGGGCAGCCGCGCCGCAAGCTGCGCCGGCGAGGCACCCTCGGAGACGACCCGCAGCCGATAGGGCCGAAGCGATGCGGCCTCCGACGCCGACAAGGTGCGAAAGCTGCGTGCGGCATTGATCAGCACCTCGATCCTGCGGTCGCGGTCGGGGCCCTCACTCAGCAGATTGAAAAAGCAGATGCGGGCGCCGTGTCGCACCATCACATAACGAGCCTGACCGAGACCGGTGTCGGAGCCGCGCGGCCGGGCGCCGATGGCTGCTTCCGCACCATCGATCTCGGTGGTTCGGATGTCGGTCGGCGTCGGCTTGAGCGTGTTGCGCATCCATTCGTCGAGACGGCCCGGCACGACATCGGTGGAACAGGCGAAATACAGCAGCGACCGGTCGCGACCGACACCCAGAATGCCGTCCTGGTCGTTGAACAGCCGGAAGTCGCGTGGAGCCTCGAAGGCAAGCCTTAGCGTCGGATGAAGGAACTCCCGACCGCGCACGAACCCTTCGTCAGGCGGGTCGTCGACCGACATGCCATCGATCGCCGCGAGATAGGCGGGGCGGCCCGACTCTCCCGGGACCGACACGCCGGCGGCTTGCAGGGCCTCCTTTCGCTCGATGGGCGCAGGATGAGTGGCCGTGGCGCTGCGCTGGTCGAAGGTGTCCGGCGCCTCGCCCAGGAGCTGCGCCTCGAGTTGCGACTGCTGACGCAACCTGTCGATCAGGGAGACCATCGCCGTGCTTCGATATCCGGCCTGCACGACATAGCCGACGCCGATGCGGTCGGCTTCCAGTTCCTGCTCGCGCGAATAGCGCCGCAAAGCGATCAGGCCGTCGCGCGCCACCGAGCGGCCAACCGTGACCGATCCGGTCACGGCCGCGGCCTCGACCGCGGCCTCCAGCACTCCCTGTCGGGCTCGGGCACGCTGGGCGGCGTGGCGTTGGGTGAGATGTCCGAGTTCGTGGCCAAGGGCCGCCGCGAGTTCCGCTTCATCGTCGAGCACGGCCAGAAGGCCACGGGTCACGAATACATAGTTGGCCAGGGCATGTGCATTGACCACCGGCAGATCGAGCACGACGAAGCGGTAGGTTCCGGCGAGGCCGGAGCTGCGGACCAGCTTCTGCCCGACACGATCGACGTAGTCTTGCAGGGCGGCGTCGGGGTAGGCGGCTCCGACATCCCGCTCAATCGTAGCCGGCAGAACCGGAACGCCGACGCCCGGGCGAGAAGACGCCGTGCTCGACACCGCCTGCGGCAGATTACTCCCGGCGGCGCAGGCGCCGGCAGTAGAGAGCAACGCGACCAGCGCCAGAATGCGGTAGAAAACCACTGACCCTCCTCGACGCCCGGTCGACCTTAGACGCTGCATTGCGGCACCTGCAATCGCCACAGGGCTGGAATGGAGATCGCTGCTATGGCAGTGATGACGACGGACACAGATATGCCACGCTCAGAGACCCCTCTTCGTTCCGACCTGTTCCCGGAAATTTCGCCGTACGCCAGCGGTATGCTGGCGGTCGACGGGCGGCACACGATCTATTGGGAGCAAAGCGGCAACCCCGACGGACTGCCGGTGCTTTTCCTGCACGGCGGCCCGGGCGCCGGGTCGGCCCCGGTCCATCGACGCTTTTTCGACCCGCAATTTTACCGCATCGTGGTTCTCGACCATCGCGGCTGTGGGCGCTCGATGCCGCTCGGCGAGCTGCACGACAACACGACCGACCACCTCGTGGCCGACATGGAGAAACTGCGCAACCATCTCGGCATCGCCAGCTGGCTGCTGTTTGGCGGCTCGTGGGGCAGCACGCTGGCGCTGGCTTACGGAATCAAGCACCCCGACCGAGTAAAGGGCTTCATCCTGCGCGGTATCTTCCTCGGCGCGAGATCGGAGATCGACTGGTTTCTCCATGGCATGCGCACCGTCTTTCCCGAAGCGTGGCGCGACTTCGTCGAACACCTGCCTGAAGGCGAACGCACCGATCTGCTGGGCAACTATTATCGTCGCCTCATCGACCGCAATCCAGACTACCATCGTCCGGCGGCGCGCGCCTGGAGCCGCTACGAGGCGGCCTGTTCGACGCTCTATCCGGCAGCGCGGGCACCCTTCGAGTCGGATCACGGCGGCTTCGCCCTCGCCCTCTCCCGCATCGAGGCGCATTACTTTGCCCACGGCACGTTCGTGCCCGAAGGCTGGCCCTGGTCGGACCTCGATCGCATCCGTCAATTGCCCGGCACCATCGTCCAGGGCCGCTACGACATCGTCTGCCCGCCCGTCACCGCCGACGCGCTGGCGCGGGCTTGGCCGGAAGCACGCTACATCGTGGTCCCCGATGCCGGCCACAGCGCGCTCGAACCCGGCATCCGGGCGGCGCTGGTCAATGCCACCGAGAGCTTCCGGCTGTCGACCAGCGACGACCTCTTTGCTCCGAGGTTTCCATGGGAAGCGTGAATCCGAAGCCGCTCGAACTGCCGCCGGAACAGACCAGTGCCGCCGCTTGGTATGGACCCGAGATGACCAAGCGCGACGACTGGATGATGCCGCTGTCGCCGGCCGAGATCGCGGAGGTCGAGGGCGCGGCCAAAGCGCTGGCCTCGCGCGAGGCCGACATCGCGGCCATGACGACACGCGACTTTCCGCTCCCCACGCTCGGCCCCAAGCTCAAGGCGCGCGTTCGCGATGAGGTCCTGAACGGGCGCGGTTTCCTGCTGCTGCGCGGCCTGCCCGTCGAGCGCTGGTCGATGCGCGAAGCGGCGACAGCCTTCTTCGGGCTGGGTACCCACCTCGGCAGCGCACGCTCGCAGAACGGCAAGGGCCATGTGCTGGGGCACGTGCAGGACCTCGGCCTCGACGTTGCCGATCCCAACGTCCGCATCTACCAAACCCACGAACGCCAGACCTACCACACCGATTCCTGCGACATCGTCGGCCTGCTCTGCCTCAAGACGGCGAAGTCGGGTGGCCTGTCGGCCCTGGTGAGTTCGACCACGATCTTCAACGAGATGCGCCGGCTCAGGCCCGATCTTCTGAAGCTGCTATTCCAGCCGATCGCCACCGACCGTCGCGGCGAGGTGCCGGACGGCCAGAAGCCCTATTTCGAGATCCCAGTATTCAATTGGCACAAGGGCTTCCTGAGCGCGATCTATCAGCGGCAGTACGTCGATTCGGCCCAGCGTTTCGCCGACGCGCCGCAGCTGTCGCCGGCCCAGGTCGAGGCCCTCGACATGTTCGATTCACTGGCCGGAGATCCCAAGCTGCATCTGTTCATGGAGTTCAAGCCGGGCGACGTCCAGCTCGTGCACAACCACACCATGCTGCATGATCGTACCAGCTTCGTGGACTGGCCCGAGCCCGAGCGCCGACGCCATCTGCTGCGCCTGTGGCTGGCGGCGTCCGACGCCCGGCCACTGCCGGAAGTCTACGCCCAACGCTACGGCACGGTGACCGTGGGCGATCGCGGCGGCATCATCGTGCGCGGGACCAAGCTGCACGCCCCCCTTCAGGCAGTGTGACGGCCAGACGGTCTGACGCAGGTGGTTGACCGGGACGGCGGTCGTCCCTAATTGAAGGCCGCCCGAAGGGACTACTGCAAATAGGGACAAAGAGGGACAACGTATGGCCAGCGATCCAACCGCGGGCGGCGCCCCGGCGGAGATGCCGGTCGAGCCGTCCGATGCCAGCCTGGACATTCCGCCCAAGCCGGAAAGCACAACCGAGCTGCAACAGCTCGTCGAGCAGCTCCAGGCCGAGAAGGCCGATCTGCAGGACAAGCAGCTGCGCGCGCTCGCCGAAGCGCAGAATGTGCGCCGCCGCGCCCAGCAGGACGTCGAGAAGGAGCGCAAGTTCGGCATCGAACGCTTCGCCCGCGACGTGCTTTCGGTGGCCGACAATCTCGGCCGCGCGCTCTCGGCACTGCCGGCCGACCTCGAGGCCATCGACCCTGCGCTGCGCAACGTGATTGTCGGCGTCCAGGCCACCGACCGCGAATTGCAATCGGTGCTGGAGCGTCATGGCGTCACCCGCGTCGAAGCACTCGGCCGGCCGTTCAACGCCGAATTCCACCAGGCCATGATGGAAGTCGAGGATCCCTCGGTGCCGGCCGGCACTGTGGTTCAGGAGCTGATCCCCGGTTACCTGATTGCCGGGCGCCTGCTGCGCGCGGCCATGGTCGCGGTTTCCAAGGGCGGCCCGGTGAGCGGCCCGACCGTTCACCCACCCAGCAACGAAAACTAGAGCTCGTTGCTCATTTAGGGGTCGATTCTGAGCCCAAGGCAGCCTAAGGCCATAGCCGCCGCCGAGCGATTTTCGCGACCCATCTCGGGTCGCACCATTGCAGGCGGCTCAGCAGGACCTATATAGCCCCTGTCCTGACCCGGTTTTTCCGGCAGGTAATCACATATTGGGGGGTCGATTTGGCGCCTTTGGGGCCGGGCCGATCCGCCTAGCGAGAGAGTAGCAACATGGCGAAAGTCATCGGAATCGACCTCGGAACGACCAATTCCTGCGTCGCGGTCATGGAAGGCGGCGACACCAAGGTCATCGAAAATTCGGAGGGTGCGCGGACGACCCCGTCGATGGTCGCGTTCACCGACGGCGGCGAGCGTCTCGTCGGCCAGGCCGCCAAGCGCCAGGCCGTGACCAACCCGCTCAAGACCCTCTATTCGGTCAAGCGCATGATCGGGCGCCGCTTCGAGGACCCGATGGTCCAGAAGGAAATGTCGCTCGTCCCCTTCAAGATCGTGAAGGCCGCCAACGGCGATGCCTGGGTCGAGGCCGCCGGCCAGACCTACAGCCCCAGCCAGATCTCGGCCTTCATCCTCGGCAAAATGAAAGAGACCGCCGAGGCCTATCTCGGCGAGAAGGTCGAGCAGGCCGTCATCACCGTCCCGGCCTACTTCAACGACGCCCAGCGCCAGGCGACCAAGGATGCCGGCCGCATCGCCGGCCTCGAGGTCCTGCGCATCATCAACGAGCCGACCGCGGCGGCGCTGGCCTACGGCATGGACAAGCGCAAGAGCGGCACCATCGCGGTCTATGACCTGGGCGGCGGCACGTTCGACGTGTCCATCCTCGAGATCGGCGATGGCGTGTTCGAGGTCAAGGCCACCAACGGCGACACCTTCTTGGGCGGCGAGGACTTCGACGTCCGTGTCATCGGCTACCTCGCCGACGAATTCAAGAAGGAGCAGGGCATCGACCTGCGCAACGACAAGCTTGCCCTGCAGCGCCTGAAGGAAGCGGCGGAGAAGGCCAAGATCGAGCTCTCCAACTCCAAGGAGACCGAGATCAACCTGCCGTTCATCACCGCCGATGCGAGTGGCCCCAAGCATCTCGTGATCAAGCTGTCGCGCGCCAAGCTCGAGTCCCTGGTCGAAGACTTGGTGCAGCGCACGCTCGAGCCCTGCAAGGCGGCGCTCAAGGATGCCGGCCTGCAGGCCGGCCAGATCGACGAGGTCATCCTGGTCGGCGGCATGACGCGCATGCCGAAAGTGATCGAGATCGTTAAGCAGTTCTTCGGTAAGGAGCCGGCCCGCAACGTCAACCCCGACGAAGTGGTCGCAGTCGGCGCGGCTGTCCAGGCCGCCGTGCTGAAGGGCGAGGTCAAGGACGTCCTGCTGCTCGACGTGACGCCGCTGTCGCTTGGCATCGAGACGTTGGGCGGCGTATTCACCCGGCTGATCGACCGCAACACCACCATCCCGACCAAGAAGAGCCAGGTGTTCTCGACCGCCGAGGATAACCAGAACGCGGTGACCATCCGCGTCTTCCAGGGCGAGCG
>JACPVT010000002.1 GCA_016191685.1 Rhodospirillales bacterium
GGGCCGAACATATTGTCGTCGCCGATGTCGATCAGTCCGTTGGCGTCGAGGATGCAGTCGCGATTGAAATAGTTGCGATGACCGACACGAATGCGCACACCCTCGCCCGCTGGAGCTCGGCTACGACGTGCTGGTGGCCCGGCTGTGGCCGATGGCGCAGAAGCAACTCGAGACGGAGACCGGCATGGTCGCCGACAGCGCGAGACTAGCCGCGCTCCACCGCATGCTGCGCACCGACTACACCGCGACCTTGGCCTTCGACGACCCGGTCGCCGGCCCGTTCCATCGGCTCCGGCGCGCGCCGGGCCGCTGAGAACTACATCGTCGCTACAGCAGCTTCGTCGCCTACTGCGGCGAAGCTGCGAGCTGGATCCGTCGCTCGTCGAGGCCGACCGAGCGCGCCGTCTCGACGATGGCGGCCCAGGTGTCGTCGGGCAGCGGCACGCCCTCGGCCAGCCGTTTCAGCCGCATGCGCGCCTCGGGCTCGCCCGGCACCAGCACTTCGCCGCCGGGGCCGGCGGGCTTCGAACTCTTCACGAAGGCCACGTATTTGGCGATGTCGGCGGGAAAGAAGCCCGCGGGATCGAACACCTTGGGATCGACGTAGAACGACAGCATGCCGTTGGCGAAGCGGCCGCGCTTGGGATCGGTGGCGCCGTTGCCGCTGAGCGAGCCGCCCAGCATCTCGCACATGAAGGCGAGGCCGGAGCCCTTGTGATCGCCGAAGGCCCGGATGGCGCCGGTGCCCCTGGCATGCTCGCGCGGGCCGGTGGGCGTGTAGTCGCCGTAGAGCAGGTGGGGATCGGCGCTGGGCTTGCCGTCGGGGCCGATCAGCGCGCCGTCCGGCACCTCCTTGCCGCCCTGGCTCGCCACCAGCACCTTGCCCTCGGCCACGATCGAGGTGGCGAAGTCGAGGACCAGCGGATCCTGGCCGGGACGCGGGATGCCGACGCAATAGGGCGCCGTCGAGAAGCGCCGCTCGACGCCGCCGTAGGGCGCCACGAGCACGCTGCCGGAGGCGTTCACGAAATGAATGGAGACGAGGCCTGCCTCGGCCGCCATCTCGGCCCAGTCGCCGACCCGGCCGACGTGGCCGGCATTGCGGAGCGTGACGGCGGAGAGGCCATTCTTGAGGCACTTCTCGATGCCGATACGGACCGCCTGCGGCGTCACCGTCTGACCGAAGCCGTACTTGCCGTCGACCACGGCAATCACCGGCGTGTCGACCACGACTTCCACGGTAACGTCGGGCACTACCGTGCCGTTCTTTTTCTGGATGGCGTAGCGCGGCACGCGCACGACGCCGTGGCTGTCGTGGCCGGAGAGGTTGGCGCTGACGAGATAGCGGCCGATGCGGCCGCCTTCCTCCCTGGAGCATCCGGCCGAACCAAAGATGTCCGCGACGAAGGCTGTGAGCGCCTCCGCCTTGATCGTGACCGTCATGTCAGGACTTGCCGCGCTGGAGGCTGGCGACGTAGCCGCGGTTCCAGGTCGGCGTGATCCAGACCTCGTTGATGCAGATGTGCGCCGGCAGGCAGGCGACGTAGCGGATCAGGTCGCCGACATCCTCGGACTGCGCCATCTTCGCCCGCTCCCCCTTGGTCACCGGCACCGGCCGTTTGTCGAGGATCGGCGTTGCCACCTCGCCCGGCAGGACCACGCTCGAGCGGATGCCGTTGACGCACTCTTCCATGTTGATCGTGTGACTCATCGCCACCACGCCGTGCTTGGCCGCCGAGTAGGCCGGCCCGCTCAGCAGGCTGGCATGACGGCCGGCCATCGAAGAGGTGTGGATCAGGATGCCATCCTTCTTCTTGCGCATCATCGGCAGCACCGCCGTCGTGCAGTAGAAGGCGCTGGAGAGATTGCCGTCGATCACCTGCTCGGCGTTAGCCGGCGTGAGCTTGGCCCATTGGCGCTCGAGGATATTGAGGCCGGCGTTGTTCACCAGGATGTCGCAACGGCCATACTTCTTCTCGATCGCCTTGGCGATCTTGGTGACGGACGCGGCCTTCATCAGGTCGCCCGCCTGGATGTCGGCCTTGCCGCCCGCCTTCTTGATCGTGGCCGCCGTCTCCTGCAGCGGCGCCTTGCGGCGGCCGGTCAGGACGACGGTCGCGCCCTCTTTGGCCAGCGCCACTGCCGCCGCCTGGCCAATACCCGAGCCAGCACCGGTCACCCAGGCGACCTTGCCCGTCAACGTAGCCATCGATGTCTCTCCTTGATGCTTCGATCAATGCCCTCAGCGGGCGATTAAAGCACCTTGCCGGTGCTGTCGTCGATCAGATGCATGTTGCTGAGGTCGGCGCGAAGCTTCATGGGCCGCAGGGCGATGGCGCCGGCACTGGGATTCACCCGCCCGCTGACGGCGACACCTTCGATCGTGAAATAGACCAGCGTCTCCATGCCCATCGGCTCGACGACGTCGATCACCATGTCGAAATCGTGCTGGTTGGGCTCGGCATGCGGCTTCGTCTCGGTGATGTGCTCGGGCCGCAGGCCCAGCACCAGGCTGCTATTGCCGACATGCCCGCGATAGCGGGCCGTGCGGTTCTCGGGCACCGGGAACGACAGCTTGTCGCTCAGCCGCACGCGCAGCGCACCCGCGGCCTCCTCGAGCCGGCAGGACATGAAATTCATCGCCGGAGAGCCGATGAAGCCGGCGACAAAGCGGGTCTGCGGATTGTGGTAAAGCTCCTGCGGCGCGCCGACCTGTTCGATGACCCCGTGGTTCATCACCACCACGCGATCGGCCAGGGTCATCGCCTCGACCTGGTCATGGGTGACGTAGACGGTTGTGGTGGGGACGAGCTGGTGCACCTTCTTGATCTCGGTGCGCATCTGGACGCGCAGCTTGGCATCGAGGTTGCTGAGCGGCTCGTCGAACAGGAACACCTTGGGGTTGCGCACGATGGCGCGGCCCATGGCGACGCGCTGGCGCTGGCCGCCCGACAGCGCCTTCGGCTTGCGATCGAGCAGCATCTCGATATCGAGCATCCTGGCGGCATCGTCGACCCGGCGCTTGATCTCTTCCTTGGGAAGCTTGCGCAGCTTCAGGCCGAAAGCCATGTTCTCGAACACGCTCATATGCGGATACAGCGCATAGTTCTGGAACACCATGGCGATGTCGCGATCGCGCGGCGGCACGTCGTTCACCACGTCGCCGTCGATCCAGATTTCACCGGAGGTGATCTCCTCGAGCCCGGCGATCATGCGTAGTGTGGTCGACTTGCCGCAGCCGGAGGGCCCGACCAGCACGACGAATTCGTGATCATCGATCTCCAGATCGATGCCCTTCACCGCCTGGACGTCGCCCTCATACGCTTTGACGATCTTACGGATCGAAACCTGCGACATACCGTCTATCCCTTCGTTGCGCCGGCTGTCAGGCCGGCGACATAGTAATCCATCAGGAACGTGTAGATGAGGATCGGCGGCGCCGCCCCCATGACGCAAGCGGCCATGATCGTGCCCCAGGCGAACACGTCGCCCCGGATCAGCTCGCGGACGATGCCGATCGTCAGCACCGCCTGGTCGGCGCTGTAGAGATAGGCCAGCGGATAGAGGAAGGCGCCCCAGCCGACCGTGAAGGCGAAGATGGTGGCGGCGATGATGCCGGGCAGCGCCACGGGAATGAAAATCTTTAGCAGGATCTGCGGATAGCTGGCGCCGTCGATCAACGCGGCTTCGTCGAGTTCCTTCGGAATGGAACTGAAATAGCCGATCATGATCCAGGTGCAGAACGGTACGGCCAGCGTCGGAAACAGCAGCACCAATACCCAGGTGTTGTTGATCAGGCCGAGGGTGCCCACGATCTGGAACAGCGGGATGAACAGCAACGACGGCGGCACCAAGATCACCACGAAGACGCTGAGCGCAGCGAAGCTGCCGCGCAGCGCCCAGCGGTTCTGCCGCTCCAGGCTGCCGACCTTGCTCTTGCGCGGCATGACGCCCGCGGATGCCGTGGCGCTGGTCATGTCGAGATCTCCTTGCTGCGCTTCAGCACGTCGCGCAGCACGAAGAACGCCAGCGTGGCGAGGATCGGGAACATGAACAGGCTGACCGAGGCGCCGCGGGGAATGTTGCCGGACTCGATGCCGACGTTGAATGCGTAGGTCGCGAACAGATGGGTGCTGTCCTGGGGCCCGCCGTTGGTCAGGATGCGCACGATGTCGAAATCGGCAAAGGTGACGATCAGGCTGTAGAGCACGGTGATCAGGATGATGTTCCGCATCATCGGCAGCGTGATGTAGATCAGCTTCTGCCACGCGGTCGCACCGTCGATGGCCGCCGCCTCGTAGAGTTGCTCAGGCACCGACTTGAGGGCCGCGAGATACATGATCATGAAGAACGGCGCACCGAACCAGGTATTCACCACGATGACCGCGATGCGCGCGTTCCACGTGGTGCCGAGGAACGGGATGGAATCCAGGCCGAACCAGCTGAGCGTCCAGTTGAATGCAGAATAGGAGGGATCGAACAGCCACCACCAGGTAAGGGTGGAGAGCGACAGCGGAATTACCCACGGCACCAGCAGCAGGCCGCGCCAGATGCGCTGGTTCTTGCCACGGATGTTGTGCATCAGATGCGCCAGGATGAACCCGAGCGTTGCCTTCATGACCACCGCGGTGATCGCGAAAAAGCAGGACTGGAAAATCACCAGCTGGAAGGAGGGACGGCTGAGAAGGAAGATGAAATTATTGAGCCCGACGAAATTCTCCATCTTGCGGTCGAGCATGCTGAGGAAGATCGCATAGAAGGTCGGATAGACCTTGAGACAGACGATCAAGAGGATGAGCGGCGCGCACAACAGAAGCGCGGTGGTTGAACGCCGCCGCGCCAGTTTTTTCAGGCTTCCCACCCGGCGTGGCGCGGGCGACGTCGTAGTCCCCGCGTCGATCGCCATTGTGCTACCGTCGGCCACTCGAGCCTCCTCGATTGAGAGGGTTCAGCAGGCCCAGCCCCTTGGGACTGGCACGTCTTCGGAAAGTGCGCCTGATCAGCCCGGCGCAAGGCCCGGCTGATCAGGTGTCAGTTGCGTGTCAGAGGAAACCTTCGAGCTCGCGATTGCCCCAGGCGATGACCTGGTCGATCGACTCGCCCGCCTTCAGCTTGGCCACCATGGTCGGCGCCGTGCCGCGGTTGTAGATCTGCACCGCAATCTCCGGCGGCGCCGGCATGTGCGCCAGATGCGTGACCGCATTGTGTTGCTTGCGGACCGGGTAGTTGTAGACGGTCCCGACGGGCGGCCCGATCTTGTCCCAAACATTCGACTCGGACATCTTCTGATAAGGCGGCAGATCGTAGCCCATGACCGCGGCGCTGCGGGCATCGACATTGTCGGGCTGCATCAGGAACTCGATCAGATCCTTCGCCGCGCCCTTGTTTTGCGCGAACTGCCAGATGCCCCAGAAGTTCATGCTGTGCGGCTCGAACCGGCCCTTCGGACCCGCCGGTATTGGGAAATGCCAGGTGTCGGCGGCCACCGCCGGTGCATCGCGCACCGCCACGGCCCAGGCCGACGGCGGATTGTAGATGAACGACGCATTGCCGGCGATCAGCGCGCGATTGTTGGACCCATCGTCCCAGCTCTGCGCATCGGCCGGCAGGAACTTCACCAGCTTCTGGCAATACTCCAGCCACGCGCGAACCGCGTCCGACTTGATCTGGATCTTGCCCTTGGCATCGACCAGCTCGGCACCGAACGAGGCCAGCAGCGATCCCTGGGTGTCGACATTGTCCGCCGTGGTGCCGAGTCCGATACCGAACGGCTTGCCAGCCTTGAAGCAGGCTTCGGCGGCCTTCAGCATGGCCTCGTTGGTCCACGCCTTTGCCTCGGCGGTCTCCGGTACATTCGCCGCCGGATACATCTTCACGACGTCGATCCCGGCAAATTCCTTCATCATGCTGATGCGGGCGGCCGGACCCTTGTTCTGAGTGCCCCAGCTCGACGGCACGGCAACCCACTTGCCCTTGACCTTGCCCAGATAGTTGGCCACCTCGTTGGCTGCGCCATTCTTGGCGATCAGCCGACCGACCACGTCGTCGACATTCTCGAGCTTGTCGGCGTGATCCCGCACGTTCCAGTTGCCGATCGTGATGACGTCGTGGCCGCGTCGCGCCTGCGCCTCGGCGTTGATGGTCAGCAGAGTCTGGCGGCCCTGCGAGGTGATGAAGTCGGCCTTCACCTCGACCTTGTTCTTTTCAGAGAAGGCGGCGACCTGCTTCTTCATCTCGACGTTGCCGGCCGGCACCCAATGGTCCCAGAAGAATATCGAAACCTGGCCCGCGGCATAGGCGCCGCGAACGAAAGGTGCAGCGACCATGGCGGTCGACAGGGCGGCCGTACCGGCCACGAATCGACGACGATTGACCTTCTTCGAAGCCATCCTTGTTTCCTCCTTGTGCCGTCCTGACTGGCCGGCTGATCCCTATTGCCCACGTTACCGCGAAGCGATGGCCCTCATTCGGAGCCTTGCCGTGGATGCTATGCACAAGATGCCGCCCAAGCAATGGATTTTGAGACCGGACGGCCACGGCGGTCCCCGGCCAACACGACGACGGCCTTCTCGGCGCGCCCTTCCGTTGCTAGAGACAATCATCATGAAGCGTTTTCCGACTCCGAACCCCCTGCTCGCCGCCGTCGAACCCTCGCCGATCGGCGAAACGAAGCGCTGGGTACTGGGCCGCAACTTTCCGGCCGACCGTCCGTTGATTGATCTCAGCCAGGCCGTGCCGGGTTATCCGCCGGCAATGGAACTGCGCAAGCATCTCGGCGAACTGCTGCTCGATCCCGCGATGCATGGCTACACGCCGATTCTCGGACTGCCGATATTGCGGGAAACCTATGCCGCCCATCTCTCGAGCTTCTATGGCGCGGCCGTCAGCGCCGACGAGGTCGGCATCACCTCGGGATGCAATCAGGCTTTCTGCCTGGCGCTCATGAGCCTCGCCAAGGCCGGTGACCAAGTGATCCTGCCCAGGCCGCACTACTTCAATCACGACATGTGGATGCGCATGCAGGGTGTCGAGCCGGTCTCGCTCGATTTCCGCCCCGGCTCGGGGGCCGTGCCCGATGCCGAGGACGCGGCGAAGCTGATCGGTCCGCGCACGCGCGCCATCGTCCTTATCTCGCCCAACAACCCGACCGGCGCCGTCTATCCGCGCGCGACCATCCACGCCTTTTATGAACTTGCCAAGCAACGTGGCATCGCACTCATCCTCGACGAAACCTACAAGGACTTCCTGCTGCCAGGCGAACGGCCGCACGATCTCTTCGCCGATCCGTCGTGGCGCGGCACGCTGGTGCACCTCTACAGTTTCTCTAAGGTTTTCGCCTTGACCGGCTATCGGGTCGGCGGCGTTACTGCCGGCGCGAGCCTGATGGCGGAGATCGAGAAGGCGATGGACTGCGTCTCGATCTGTCCGCCGCGTCTCGGCCAGGAAGCGGCTCTCTATGGCCTGCGCCATCTGCTGCCATGGGCGCGCGACAATACCGAGGGGCTGAAGGCGCGTGCCGACATGCTGGGCCGCGGACTCACGCGCTCCAATCGCTGGCGCCTGGTCAGCATCGGCGCCTACTTCGCCTACGTCGAGCATCCTTTCGCGGGCCAACGCTCGACCGACGTCTCCAAGCGCCTCGCCGACGAGGAGAACCTGCTGACCATTCCGGGCGACATGTTCGGCGCCGGCCAGGAGCGCTTCGTGCGACTGGCCTTCGCCAATGTCGCCGACGACAGGATTCCCGCGGTGCTGGAGCGGCTGGAACGTTTCGGCGCCTAGGTATTTCAGGACGGAGCACGAGATGCCGCAGGCAACGACACCGGATGGCGTGAAGCTTTACTACGAGGAAGCCGGCAGCGGGACGCCGATCCTCTTCGTTCACGAGTACAGCGGCGACTGGCGCAGCTGGGAACCGCAGATGCGCTTCTTTGCCCGCCGGCATCGCTGCATCACTTATTCGTTTCGTGGCTACCCGGGCTCCGATGTGCCGGAAAGTGCTTCGATGTACTCGCAGCAGCATGCCGTCGAAGACGCCAGGCATGTGCTCGACCATCTCAAAATCGCCAAGGCGCATGTGGTCGGACTCTCGCAGGGCGCCTTCGCCACGGCGCATTTCGGCCGCTGCTATTCCGACCGGGCGCTCTCGCTCACCCTGGCGGGCGTCGGCTCCGGTGCCGGCCGCGATGGGCACGAGCAGTTCAAGAAGAATGCCCAGGCCACCGCCCGGAAAATCCGCGCCGAGGGCATGGCGAAATATGCCGAGAGCCTGATCGGCAATCCGACGCGTTCGCGTTTCAAGCAGAAGGATCCGCGCGGCTTCGCCGAGTTCGTCCGCCACCTCGGCGAGCATCCCGACCTCGGCGCCGCCAACACCATGGAAAACTATCAGGGCAAGCGGCCGTCGCTGTACGACTTCGAAAGCGAGTGGAGGAAGCTCGAGGTGCCGACGCTGATCATCTGCGGCGACGAGGACGAGCCCTGCCTGCAGCCCAGCCTCTACCTCAAGCGCGTGCTGGCGAATGCCGGGCTCGCGATGTTCGCCAAGACCGGCCACACGGTGAACATCGAGGAACCGGACGCCTTCAATCGCGAAGTCTGGAACTTCATCGCCCTCGTCGAGGCCGGCAGATGGACGCCGGGCGATCCGGCGGCGATCGGCGCTAGCCCGGTTTGACCGTCACGGCGTGATTGAGCGGACCGTGGCCGCGGCCATACCCGGGCGCGGACTCGATGGCGGCCCGGACGTAGGCCCTGGCGCGTACCACGGAGTCCCTGAGGGTCATCTTCTGGGCCAGGCCGGCGGCGATCGCCGACGCCAGCGTGCAGCCGGTGCCATGCGTATGACGGCTCTTTATGCGCGCATCCTCGAAGCGGTCGAATTTCCCGTCATGGAACAGCAGGTCGATCACGCGATCGCCCTCGAGATGGCCGCCCTTCATCAGGATCGCCTTGGGGCCCCGCCGCGCCAGATGTTCGGCGGCGCGGCGCATATCGGCCTCGGTCCGGACCGCAAAACCCGCGAGGGCTTCCGCTTCGGGCAGATTGGGCGTGACCAGCGCCGCCATCGGCATCAATACGTCGCGCAGCGCCGCCTCGGCCGCGCTCTGCAGCAACCGGTGACCGCCCTTGGCGACCATGACCGGATCGACGACCAGAGGCGTGCCGGGCGCGTGCTTGGCGAAGGCCGTCGCAACCGTCTCGATCACCTCGGCGCTGTGCAGCATGCCGGTCTTGAGCGCGTCGGCGCCGATGTCGGTCAGCACGACCTCGATCTGCCGGGCGATGAAGGCGGGCTCCACCGCCACGACGCCGTGCACGCCCTCGGTATTCTGGGCCGTCAGCGCCGTAATCGCGGTCGCGGCGAAGCCGGCCATGGCGGTGACGGCCTTGATGTCGGCCTGGATTCCCGCCCCGCCGCCGGAATCCGAGCCGGCGACGATCAGAACGCGGCCCTTCATGCCGCCTGCCGGGGAATCGCCTCGATGATCTGGTCGACGACGGTGCGCACGAGATCCGAGTCGTCGCCCTCGGCCATGACGCGGATCAAGGGCTCGGTCCCGGACTTGCGCACCAGGATGCGCCCGCTCTTGCCCAGCCGCGCCTCCGCAGCGGCGATCGCTTTCATCACGGAAGCGGCCGCCATGGCCGCGTTGGCGTCGCCGACGCGGACGTTCTTCAAAAGCTGCGGCACCGGCTCGAAGGCTCGGAAGGTTTCGCTCGCAGGCTTGCCGACCTTGATCATGGCCGAGAGCGCCTGCAAGGCGGCCATCAGGCCGTCACCGGTCGTGGCGTGGTCGGTCATGATGATATGCCCCGACTGCTCGCCGCCGAGATTGAAGCCGTCGGCGCGCATTCTTTCGAGCACGTAGCGATCGCCCACCTGGGTACGCACCAGCGCCATCTTGCGCGTGCCTAAATAGCGTTCCAGCCCGAGATTGGACATCACGGTGGCGACAATGCCGCCGCCCGCCAATCGGCCGTCGCGCACCCACTGGTCGGCGATGGTGGCCATGAGCTGGTCGCCGTCGATCACCCGACCGTGCTCGCACACCAGCACCACGCGATCGGCGTCGCCGTCGAGCGCGATGCCGATATCGGCGTTGTGCGTCACCACCTGCTCCTGAAGAACGGCCGGGTGGGTGGAGCCGCAATTGCCGTTGATGTTGAAGCCATCCGGCGACACGCCGACTCCGATCACCACGGCGCCCAGTTCCCACAGCACGGTGGGTGCCACCTTGTAGGCTGCGCCGTTGGCGCAATCGACGACGATCTTGAGACCGGAGAGATCGAGGCCCCGTGCGGCGGAGGCTTTCACCGCCTCGATATAGCGGCCCTCGACGTCATCCAGCCGCTTGGCGCGTCCGATGGCGGCCGCGGCGGCGAGGCGCATGCTCGACGGCGACACGACGAGCGCTTCGATCTCGTCCTCCACCGCATCCGACAGCTTGAAGCCATCCGGCCCGAACAGCTTGATGCCGTTGTCCTCGTAGGGGTTGTGCGAGGCGGAGATCATGACGCCGACGTCGGCCCGCATGGAGCGGGTCAGGAAGCCCACGGCCGGCGTCGGAATCGGGCCCAACAGCAGCACGTCGACGCCGACCGAGAGGAAGCCCGCGGTCAAGGCCTGCTCGATCATGTAGCCCGAGAGCCGCGTGTCCTTGCCGATCACCGCGCGATTGCGATGCTCGCCGCGCCTGAACACCTGGCCGGCGGCCATGCCGATGCGCATGGCGATCTCGGCGGTCATGGGTTCGCTGTTCGCGCGGCCGCGCACGCCATCGGTGCCGAAGAGAGAACGGGACATCGACGGCAATTTACTTCATTGCCGACCAAACCGCGAGGGCCTGGCGGGTCGCCACGACATTGTGGACCCGCACGATGGCCGCGCCGCGCCGTACGGCCTCGACGGCCAGCCAAACCGACGCCGGATCGCGATCGGCCGGTTTCTCGATCCCGGTCAGCCGGCCGATGAAACTCTTGCGCGAGCATCCGATCAGGACCGGATAGCCGCCGTCGCCCAGCCGGCCGGCGCCGGCGATGAGCTCGAGCTCCTGGGCGACGCTCTTGCCGAAGCCGATACCGGGATCGAGCGCAATCCGCTCGCGCTTCACGCCACCCTCTTCGCACGCGGTAGCGCGCTCCAGGAGAAACGTGCGGACATCCTCGACGACATCGGCGTAGGCCGGGCCGGCAAAGGTGTTTTCGGGCATGCCACGCCGATGCATCAGGACGACGTCGGCATCCCTGCCGGCCACCAGCGGCAGCATCGCCTCGTCATCGCGCAAGGCCGAGACGTCGTTCACGATCCTGGCGCCGGCATCGAGCGCGGCGCGGGCGACCGACGCCCGCCGCGTGTCGATCGAGACTACCGCCTTTTGCCGGGCGAGGCCCTCGACCACGGGCAGGATGCGCCGCAATTCCTCGTCCGGCGACGTCGGCTGCGACCCCGGCCGCGTGGATTCGCCACCGACGTCCACGATGTCGGCTCCCTCCGAAACGAAACGCAGGCCATCGTCGATGGCCCGCGCCGGGTCGAGGCGTTCACCGCCGTCGGAAAACGAGTCGGGTGTGACGTTGACGATCGCCATCAAGCGCGGGCGATCGAGCGGGATGCCGGCGTACGCCGCCGTCAAATGCCCGGCTGCGGCTCGGGATTGGCGCCTGGCGCCGGACCGCCGCTGCTGCTGGTCGGCACCGAGGCGCGCCGACGCCGCTCCTGCCCCGCCCCGCCGGTGTCGTCGCGCACGATCTTCTCGCCGCGCAGAACCTGGCCGATCTCCTCGGTGCCGAGCGTCTCGTACTCGAGCAGCGCCTTGGCGATCTTGTGCAGTTCGTCGAGGCGTTCCGTGAGAATGGTCCGTGCCCGGCCCTCGGCCTCTTCGATGAGGCGGCGGACTTCCTGATCGATGATCTGGGACGTCGCCTCGGAAATGTTCTGCGTCTGGGCGACTGAGTGGCCGAGAAACACTTCCTGCTCGTTCGCCTGGTAGCGCACGCGGCCGAGTTTGTCCGACATGCCGAACGAGGTGACCATGGCCCGCGCCGTCTGCGTCGCCATCTGGATGTCGCTCGCGGCACCTGTCGTGACGTTCTCCGGTCCGAAGATGATGTCTTCGGCGGTGCGCCCGCCGAACAGGATCGCGAGCCGCGACTCGAGGAACTGCTTGGTGTGGCTGAGGTGGTCGCGTTCGGGCAGCTGCATGGTGACGCCCAAGGCGCGGCCGCGGGGGATGATCGTGACCTTGTGCAGCGGATCGCTCTTGGGCACGTGCATGGCGACCAGCGCATGACCGGCCTCGTGATAGGCCGTGAGCGTCTTTTCCTCGTCGGTCATCGCCATCGAGCGGCGCTCGGTGCCCATCAGCACCTTGTCCTTGGCGTATTCGAAATCGGCCATGGTGACGAGTCGCTTGCCAACGCGCGCCGCGCGCAGGGCCGCCTCGTTGATCAGGTTCGCAAGATCGGCGCCGGAAAAGCCGGGCGTGCCGCGCGCCAGCACACGCGGGTCGACGTCGGGCGCCAACGGCACCTTGCGCATGTGGACTTTCAGGATCTTCTCGCGGCCGCCGACGTCGGGGTTCGGCACCACGACCTGGCGGTCGAAGCGGCCGGGCCGCAGCAGAGCCGGATCGAGCACGTCGGGACGGTTGGTGGCGGCGATCAGGATCACGCCTTCGTTGGCCTCGAAGCCGTCCATCTCGACCAGCAACTGGTTGAGCGTCTGTTCGCGCTCGTCGTTGCCGCCGCCGAGACCGGCGCCGCGATGGCGGCCGACGGCGTCGATTTCGTCGATGAACACGATGCAGGGCGCGTTCTTCTTCGCCTGCTCGAACATGTCGCGCACGCGGCTGGCACCCACGCCCACGAACATCTCGACGAAGTCGGAGCCCGAGATGGTGAAGAACGGCACGTTGGCCTCGCCGGCGATGGCGCGCGCCAGCAGCGTCTTGCCGGTTCCCGGCGGACCCACGAGCAGACAGCCCTTGGGAATCTTGCCCCCCAGCCGCTGGAACTTCTGCGGGTCCTTCAGGAAGTCGACGATCTCCTCGAGTTCGGCTTTGGCCTCATCGATGCCCGCGACGTCGTCGAAGGTGACGCGGCCGTGCTTCTCGGTCAGCAGGCGTGCCTTCGACTTGCCGAATCCCATGGCGCGGCCGGTGCCGCTCTGCATCTGGCGCAGGAAGAAGATGTAGACGCCGACCAGTACCAGGACCGGCAGCCAGCTCACGAACATGCTGCCGAGGTTGACCCCCTCCTCGGCCGGACCGGCGTCGACCCGGTCGACGTTCTTGATCAGCATCGGCATGAGCTGTTCGTCGGGCGGCGTGCTCGGCACGTAGGTCGAGAACTTCTGCACGCCGTTGCGCGGCTCGCGGAAGGTGCCCGTGATCGTATTGCCCTGGATGCGGACGTCCTGGACCTGGCGCTGTTCGACCGCGCGCACGAAGTCGGAATAGGAGACCGTGTTGCCGGCCGTCCGCGTCGCGCCGCCTTGGAAGACGCTGTAGAGCAACGCGAGCAGCAGGACGATGACGATCCACAGGGCGGCGTTGCGGTTGAACGGGTTCACAGGTTCTTTTCCGTTGAGTGAGGCTTCAATCTACATGGGTTGCGGCGCGGCCGCCGCAAGCAAAAAATGCAGCCGGAACGAGGGGCTGACGCCCGTTCCTGCCACTTTCGGGCCATACAATCCAGCGCAGCCGGCGGCCTCCCGGGACCTGCCGGAGCGTCAAACGGCACGCCGATAGCGTGAAATCCTGGCCTTTGCCCGATTTGCCGCGGGTGACTGGAGCCGCCAGGCGGCGGGCTGCCCGTTCGGCCCGGTCGCGGCGCGGCGCATGATCGCGGCCGCCGACGGCCAGCACGATCCGGCTGAGCAGCCGCACCTGCAGGTCCGCCCCCAGCCGGCAAAAACCTGTCCGGTCGATGATGGCAGCGCCTGCCTGATCGAACTCCAGGGTTTCGACCGCCGCCTCGGCTAGGCGACGCTCGCCGGCCGCCCGAAGTCCGCTCTCGGCGGCCGAAGCAACGGCGGCCCTCGCCGGGGCCGCGCGCAGGCGGGCGCGCTCGAAGCGGAGGTCCGTGTTCGACGGATCGTCGATCCACGCCACGCCGCGCGCCAGCAGCGTCGCGGTCAACCTTGCCCTCGGCACCGCGAGCAGCGGGCGCAGCAGGCGTACGTCCGACCGTTCAGCCAGCGCGGCCATGCCGGCAAGACCATCGAGGCCACTGCCGCGGGCAGCGCGCATCGCCACGGTTTCCGCCTGGTCGTCGGCATGGTGTGCCAGGAGGAGATGCAGGATGCCGCGGCGGCGGCATTCGCCTGACAACAACCGGTAGCGTGCGGTCCGTGCGGCGGCCTGCAGGCCGCTTTGCGGCTTCGGCCCGGACCAGCAAAGGACGCTTGCCTCGATGCCGAGCCTCGCCAGAAGGTCGTGCGTGTCGGCCGCTTCCCGCGCCGATCCGGTGCGCAGGCCGTGGTCGACGATCAGGGCGACGATGGTTCCGCCACGCACCCGCGCCCAATCGTGTGCCAGCAGTGCGAGAGCCAGAGAATCGCGACCACCCGACACGGCCACGGCGACAACGGGATTGGTTTCGAACGGCTCGAAGGTCGCCATCGCGCGTTGAAACGCGCCTGCGTCGACCGGCGGTGCGTCCGATGGCGTCACCCGCATCCGTTCTTCTGGCGCTCCTGCTCGATCCGCCGCTTTTGCAGATCGGTGGCGCGCGGATAGTCCTGCGCGAAGCGCGCGAAGATCGCGCAGGCATCGGGCTTGCGGCCAAGGTTGGTCAGCGTGATGCCGAGCTTCAATAGATTGTCCGGGCCCTTCGGGCTCGACTTGTAGGCCTTATAGCCCTCGGCAAAGGCGGTCATCGCGTTCTGGTAGTCCCGACGGGCGTAGTAGGTTTCGCCCAGCCAGTACTGGGCATTGCCGGCCAGCGCGTGTTTCGGGTTGCGCTGAATGAAGGTCCGAAACCCCTTCTCCGCGCCGGCATAGTCGCCGTCCTGCAGCTTCTTGAAGGCATCGTTGTACATCTGATCGGCCGCGCCTGCCGCGGCGGCCCCACCGGCCGGCGGCGGCGCAGCGGCGGTCGATGGCGGCGTCGCCGGACGCGCGGCCGGCGCGCCGCCGGGGCGGGCGCCACCCTTCTCCACCTGCTCGAGGCGGAATTCATAGTCCGCCTGCATCTTC
>JACPVT010000003.1 GCA_016191685.1 Rhodospirillales bacterium
CCGTGCCAAGTGCGGTCGCGTTGCGGATATTGAGCGCACCTTCGGAGATCGTGGTCGCGCCGGTGTAGGTGTTGGCGCCCGACAGCGTCACCGTGCCGGTACCGTCCTTGGTAATGGTCCCCGAGGTCGTTCCGATGACGCCGCTGAGCGTGGTGTTGCCGGCACCGCCCACGGTGAGATTTTGTGTGGCGCCGCCGACCGCGCCGCTCAGGGTGAGCGTTCCGGCATCGGCGTTGATCCGGGTCGAGCCGCCACTCAGGGTGACGGCGCCGGCGAGACTGTTGGTGCCCGAGATGTTGCGCAATGCGCCGCCGCCTGAGATGCCGGTGCCGGTCAGCGACAGGGCCTCGGCGCCGACCGTGATGTTGTTCTGGACTTCAAGGGCGGCGCCGCTCGAGACGGTCGTGCCCGCCGCTGTGGTCCCGAGCGCGGTGTTGCTCTGGATGTTGAGCGCGCCCGTCGTGATCGTGGTCGCACCGGTGTAAGTGTTGGCGCCGGTCACAGTCGTCGTGCCGGCACCGAACTGACTGACCGTTCCGGTCCCCGAGATCACGTTGCCGACCGTTAGCGCATCGGAGCGGTTGAAGCGCAGGGTGCCGCCGGTCGTGACGACGCCGCCCGTCCCCAGTGTTCCCGTAGTGCCGCCGGCACCGACGCTCAGCGTGCCCTCGGTGATCGTCGTCGTCCCGCTGTAGCTGTTGGTTCCAGTCAGAGAAAGCGTGGTGGAGGTTCCCGCCGCGCTCTTGGTCAGCGCGCCCGTGCCGGAGATGTTGTTGGCGACGGTGATGGCGGCATCCGTCCGGTTGAACAGGAGTGTGCCATTGTTGATCACATCGCCCGTTCCCAGGGTGCCGCTCGTACCGCCGCCGCCGACGCTCAGCGTTCCCGCCGAGATCGTCGTCGTGCCCGAGTAGGTGTTGTTACCGGTGAAGGTGAGGCTTGTTCCGGTGGCGAGCGTGGATCCGGCCCCCGAGATCACCGGCGCGACAGTCGATGTTCCGGCGGCGGTAAGCGTCGACCCGGCCTCCAGCAGCAAGCTGCCGCTGCCCAGGAGGGAGCCGTTACTGAGGTTGAAACCCGACTGGATCGAGTAGGTTTGCGCGGCATTGATGGTCAGCGAACCCGCGGTCAGGTCGACCGTGCCGATCGTGAAGTTGCCGCCAATAACTGGTTGGGTACCGGCCCCGGAATTGAATGTCGCCGTTTGGCCGGCTCCCGGTGTAACTCCCGTGCTCCAGTTGGTGCCCGTGCCGTAGTCGGAGCCCGAATAAAGCCAGGTCTGGGTGCGTGCGACTCCGACGTCTCCGGCCAAGACGCTCAACGCGGCAACAACACCAGCCGCCCGACGCCTCCGACTTGCGCGGACCGCCCTGTTGTTTGTACTTTTTTTCATTCGAGAAATGCAGATTTGCATAGTACATGAGCGCCTCGTTATTGAATAGGGACTGCGGATTTATTGATATGAATCAAGCCATTGCGTGAATATTCTTATTTCCATAATAGTATCAGGGAGTTATCCGAATTTTCTCGGACCGAATGTTTGCCACGAAGGCAAAATTGTGACCGCTCAAAAGGCGGTTTCAGGACTTACTTTTGGTAGAAGAACCGCCGCCGCCCCGCGCCTCTGCGTGCTCACCGGTACGGCGAGGGCATGGCTAAGCCGCCTCAAGAGTTTCTCAAGGCGAGCTGAACACCGGCCTGGCGACTAGTGCCGCCAGCCCGTGTCGGTCTTGTCGAGCTTGCGGATGAGGGCGGCGAATTCGAGGTCGCCGATGCTGCCGCCGCCTTTTTCGGAGAAGCCGTCGACGTCGGCACCCGACTTGGCGGCGAGATTGTCGCCCAGGATATTGAGCGTTCCAGCCGCCCCGGCGTCGAGCTGGATCTGGCAGGCGCGCTCGAGGCGATAAAGCCGGATGAATGCCTCCGGCACGGTGCGGCCGGTGGTCAGGATGCCGTGGTTGCGCAGCATCATGGCCTGGTTGTCCCCCAGGTTCTTCAGGAGACGGCCGCGTTCGTCGAGATCGAGACTGGGGCCTTCATAGTCGTGATACGAAAGCTTGCCGTGGAAGGTGGTGGCGGTCATCGAGATCGGCAACAGCCCTTCCTTGAGCGCACACACCGCCATGCCGGCGCGCGTATGGGTGTGCATCACCACCTTGTGGCGCGCGGCATGGGCCATGTGGACAGCCGAATGGATGACGAAACCGGCGTAGTTCACGGGATAGTCGGACTTGCCGATGATGTTGCCGTCGAGGTCGATCTTGACCAGGTTCGAAGCCGTGACCTCGTCGTAATTGAGGCCGAAGGGATTGATCAGGAAGTGCGCCTGCTCGCCCGGCACGCGCGCCGTGAGATGGCCGTAAATGAGTTCGGTCCAGCCGAAATGATCGACCAGCCGATAGGCCGCCGCCAGCTGGCGGCGCAGCACCGCCTCGCCTTCGGCCGGCGGCAGGGCTCCGATATCGATACCGGTGAGCGGCAGATCCTGGGCGATGTGCATGTCCATGGGCGGTTCCTCCCGGCGGAAGCAGGCGAGGGGCAAGCTTAAGCCCGCGCGCTATGATCGGGCAACAAATGAGGAAACGCCAGATGGCCGAAAAACCGCGCCTCGATACGACGCGCCTGCAGAAGATGGCGCAGGCCTATTGGGAAAGTGCTGCGTTGATGGCGGCCGTGGAGCTGGAAGTCTTCACCGCCATCGCCCATGGCCAGGACACGATTGCCGGCGTCGCCAGCGCCACCGGCATCAGTAAACGCAACGCCGAGCGGCTGCTGACGGCGCTCACCGCCATGACGCTGCTCACGCGCGAGGGTGACCGCTTCGCCAATGCCGCCGACGTAGAACGTTTCCTGGTCAAGGACGGCGAGCGCTACGCCGGGCCCTGGATCCTGTTCACCAAGCCGCGCTGGGCGGCCTTCGGCGAACTCTCCAAGCGGCTGCGCAATCCCGAGGAGAACCGGCTGGGCGCCTATGTCGACTTCACGGTCGAGGATGCGCGGCGCTATCACGCCGCCACCTACTCCATCGGCATGGGCGCGGCCCGCCTGTTCAGCCGCAGCGTCGACCTCAAGGGCCGCAGACTCCTGCTCGATCTCGGCGGCGGCTCGGGCGCCTACTCGATCGTGGCGACTGAAACCTTTCCCGGTCTCAAGGCGATCGTGCTCGACCTGCCGCCGGTCACGGTCGTGGCCGACGAGTACATCGCCGCCAACAAGGCCGGTGACCGCGTCACCACGCTCGCCGGCGATTTCACGCGCACCGAGTTCCCGCAGGGCGTCGATGTCGTGGTGATGGCGAGCAACCTGCCTCAATACGAGCCCGACCTGATCCGCCTCGTCGTCGGCAAGGCCTTCGCGGCGCTGGTGCCCGGCGGCGAGATGCACCTGATCGGCGAGACCCTGCACGACGACCGGCGCGGACCGCTTTCCGCCGCCCTGTGGGGCCTCAACGAGGCGATCCAGCACAGCACTGGCCGCGCCCACACCGAATCGGAGGTGAAGGGCTACCTGCAGGGCGCGGGCTTTGCCGACGTCGCGGTCCATCCCTTCGTGCCCGGCGTGCTGTCGCGGATCGCCGGCCGCAAACCCGGCTGATTCGCCGGGGTTGCACCGGCCGGGCCATTCGACTATCTGTCGCGTCCGGCCCTTAGCTCCCTTCGTCTAGAGGCCTAGGACGTGGCCCTCTCAAGGCTAAAACACGGGTTCGAATCCCGTAGGGAGCGCCAAGCCGAAGGCGCAAGCAGGCAATCCTTGGTCTTCGCCACCAGCCCCAGCAGATCATCGCCTCAAGGTGGCTACGCGGCCGACCTCGCCTTGCTCATGATCGGCGGCAGCGCGCTCTTGATCGCCCTCATCCTGTGGTTCGACAACGCCCAGGGTGGGCTCACCGGCAACGGTGTGTTCAAAAGCCTCGAGCTGAAACCGTGGGTGGTCGATCCCGCGAACGCTCCGCTCTATCCCGCGAACTATCTCTTTTATCCGGTCTATGGCGCGCTCTGCCGCGTGCTCGACCTGTTGGGCGTCTTCGCAGGCGATCCAAGGCGGCAGATCACGATCCTGAATGCGGTGAGCTGCAGCCTCTGCCTCTGCACGGTCTACCTGATGGCGCGTGCGCTCACGGGCGATCGCCTCGTGGCGCTGGCGACGGCGCTGTTCCACATCGCGTCGAGCTTCGTGATGTTCCTCGCCATCGTGAACGAGGACATTCTTCCGAGCTACACGCTGCTGTTCGCGGCGATGGCGCTCGCCGCCGTCTGGTTCGCCCGGCCGACGACGGCGCGGGTGGTGGCGGTCGCGGCCCTCTTCAGCCTCGCCTGGCTGTTCGAATGGCGACTGATGTTTCCCACCCTGCCCGCGATGCTGGCGGCACTGTGGCTCTGCGAGCGGCATCCAGCATTGCGTTTCGGCCGGATCGCGCTGTTTCTCGCCACCATGGCCGCGATGGCGAGCGTGGCGGCGCTGGTATCGCACGGACACGACGGCGCCGTCGGGCCGGTCGATCTGCTCTGGACGGGCAAGGCGGTGCGCTCGGTGTGGGCAGGCTTCACCTGGCCCAAGGTCGGCTACCTGTGGGATGGCATGGTGGCCTATCTGCTGGGCGCCGGGGTAGCGGCGATCCCCGGTATCCCGGGCTGGGACATCTGGCGCTACACCGCGACCGTCTGGATGCTGGCCATCGCCGCCGTCTCGGTGCCGATGCTGTGGCGCCAACGCCATGACAGCCGGGCTGTGGCGCCCGCCGTCGTGTTCGGCGTCACCTTCGCCGCGGGCTCGGTGTTCAACCTCTATTCCCAGCCGCAGGATCCGCAGATGCAGATCAACGTCATGGCCTGGCTGACGCCGGGCTGGATGCTGGTTTTGGTGGCGGCCCGGCGGCGTTGGGGAACCAAGGGACTGGTGGCGCTCGGCGCCCTCACCGTCACCCTGCTCGCCTACAACGTCTGGAGCCTGGCGCCGCTGCGCGGCCTCGACGGCAAATGGCAGCAGGCGGTCGAGCGCCTGGAAAAGGAGGCCGACCCGGCGCGCACGGTGTTCGTGCTGCACGATTTCGACTGGTCGATGATCTACGCCTCCCTGCACTGGGGCGCCGCCGAGCCCGGCGTCGAGGCGCTGGGCCC
>JACPVT010000004.1 GCA_016191685.1 Rhodospirillales bacterium
GACGATCGACGAGATGCTCCTGGCCGAGCGGTTTCCGCCCTGGATGGAGCCCGCGAAGACCTAGCGAAAGGAAGGCGATGGAGGCCAGCCAGACCCCAACGATCAAAGCGCCCGGCCTGCGGCGCAAGGTCGGTGTGGCGTGGGCGGTGCTCGCCTGGGAAGGCCTGTGGCCCCGGCTGATGCCGCTGCTGGCCTTCGCTGTCATTTTTGTGGCGGCCGCCCATCTCGACCTCTTTGCCGGGCTCGAGCCCTGGACCCATACCGGCCTGCTGGCGGCACTGGCGCTTGCCTTGGGCGGGCTTGGCTGGTGGCAGCTGAGAGATTTTGCCTGGCCCGAGCGGGAAGCCGCGATCCGCCGGCTCGAGCGCGACAGCGGGGTGCCGCATCGGCCCCTGATTGCTGTTCAGGATCGCCTCGCTTCGGGCGAAGGCGATCCGATGGCTGCCGCACTGTGGGACGCTCATCGCCGCCGCGAGGCCGAGCGCCTGGCCAGCCTCGGCAACAAGCCGGCGCATCCTGGACTTGCCGCCCTCGATACCTTGGCGCTGCGTCTCGTGCCGGTGCTGCTGCTGATCGTGGCGGTCGCCAGCGCCGGTGGCTGGCGGGCCGACCGTATGACGGCAGCCTTCACGCCGGCCTTTCCGCCGCCGCCGCCGGTGGTCGCCAATCTGTGGATTGCGCCGCCGGCCTATACCGGCAAGCCGCCGATCTATCTCGACGTCAACGATCGCGACAAGGTTCTGCGCGTGCCGGTCGGCAGCAAGCTGGCCGGCTTCGTCGACGATGTGCGCGGCCGCCGGCCGCCTCAGCTCGCGATCGACGGCAAGGCGACCGAATTCGCCACCGTGGGCAAGGGCAAGTACCAGGTCGAGCAGGTCATCACCGAAGGCAAGCAGATCGCCCTGCAGGCACGCGGTGACGAGCAGGCGCGCTGGAAGCTGCACGTCATTCCCGATCTCGCGCCGACCATCGAGTTTGCCCGCCCGATCGGCGTCGATAAATGGTCGACCAAAATCGAGTACATCGCCGGCGACGACTTCGGCGTGAAAGGCGTTCAGCTCCAGATTCGGCTGCACGGCAGCGTGCTGGGCGACGACGCACTCAGCAGCGATGAGGAGCCCGAGGTTCTGCGCATCGACCTGCCGGTCGCCGGCAACACCAAGAAGGTGTCGGATACCTTCGTGCGTGACCTCACCAGCCATCCGTGGGCCGGCCTCAAGGTCACGGTGATGCTGTTCGCCTCCGATGCCATCGACCAGAAGGGTCGCAGCGCGGTCGAGACCTTCCTGCTGCCCGAGCGCGTGTTCAACGACCCGACGGCGCGGGCGCTGGTCGTGCTGCGCAAGGCGCTGACGCGCGATCCCAAGGGCTACCGGCTCGACGTCGTCGACGGCATGCGCATGATCCAGGTCAAGCCGGAGAGCTACCGCGATGATCCGGTCGTCCAGCTCGGCCTTCGCGTCGGCGCGGCGCGCCTCGCGCAGAACGGCGACAAGGACAACATTACCGAGACCCAGAAGCTTCTCTGGGACCTCGCCATGCGTCTCGAGAGCGGCGCCACGTCCGATGCAGAGCGGGCGCTCGAGCAGGCGCGGCAGGAACTGCGCGATGCCATGCAACGCCAGGCCGGCGACGAGGAGATCGAGCGCCTGATCCAGCAGCTCTATGACGCCATGGCCCGCTGGCAGCGTGAGCTCGCCGAGAAGATGAAGGATCCAGAGGAACGCCGCCGCATGGAAGAGCAGGCGGAGAAGATGGATCCCAACAACACCATCACCGGCGACGACCTGCAGAAGATGCTCGACAAGATCCGCGAGATGGCGAAGAACGGCGACCGCGAGGGCGCCAAGCGCATGCTCGAAGAGCTGCGCAAGATGATGGAAAACGCCACGCCGATGATGGCCCAGCCCGGCCAGCAGCGCCAACCCGGCCAGCAGCGCGGCCAGCAGGGCCAAGGCAATCAGCAGGGCCGCGAGATGATGAACCAGCTCGACCGGCTGTCGCGCCGCCAGAATCAGCTTCTGGGCGAGTCGGAGCGCGAAGGACGCCAGCAGGGTCAGCAGGGCCAACGCGGTCAGCAGGGACAACGTGGGCAGCAAGGCCAACAGGGGCAGCAGGGCCAGCAGCCGGGTCAGGGGCAGCCAGGCCAGGGTCAGGGACAGCCCGGTGACGGGCAGTGGGGCGAACAGCAGCGCGGCCAGCAGGAAGGCCTGCGCCGTCAGCTCGGAGATCTCATGCGCCGCCTCGATGAGAACGGGATGCCGATGCCGGAGTCGCTGGGCCGCGCCGAGCGTTCGATGCGTGAAGCCGAGGATTCACTGCGCCGTGGCGATCCGCGTGAGGCGTCGCGTTCGCAGCGCCGCGCGCTCGATAACCTTCAGCAGGGTATGGGCGATCTCGCCGAGCAGATGCGCCAGCGCGGGCCGGGCAACAGCCAGGATCTCGCCGAGATCGAGGAGCGCGAACGCCGCAGCGAGGATCGCGATCCGCTCGGCCGTTCCGACGGCAACTACGGCGATGCGGTCGATACCGGCGTCGACAAGATACCGCTCGAACTGGAGCGCCAGCGCAGCCGCGAAATCCTCGACGAGCTGCGCCGCCGCGCCGGCGACCAGCTACGGCCGAAGGACGAACTCGACTACATCGATCGCCTGCTGAAGACTTACTAGGCCGCAGGCTTCTCGACGACGCCGATATACGGCAGGCCGCGGAAGCGGTGGGCCCAGTCAAGTCCGTATCCCACGAGAAACTCGTCGCCGGCCTGGAAGCCGACGAAATCGGCCTCCAGCGCGGTACGCCGCTTTGCTGGCTTGTCGAGCAGCGTGCAGATCCAGACCTTGCGTGCGTTGCGCTCGAGCAGAAGTTTTCTGGCGAAGCTGAGGGTCAAGCCCGATTCCAGGATGTCGTCGACCAGCAGGACGTCGCGGTTGCGCACGTCGTCGACGATGTCGCGCACGATGCGCACGCTGCCGCTGGTCTCCGTACTGGAGCCGTAGCTGGAGAGGGTGAGGAAATCCATCGACCAGTCGGCGCCGGCAAGGCTGAGCGCGCGAATAAGATCGGCGGCGAACACGAAGCTGCCCTTCAGGACCGAAACCACCAGCGTGTCGGGCGGCAGCTTGGCGGCAAGCTCGCCGGCCATGACATCGACGCGAGCGGCGATTTCGGCGGCGGAAAAGCGGATCGAGACGGTCGGGCGGTTGGGCATGGCGGACTCGCTATTCGACGGCGGGTACAATCTCGGTGGTGCCGGAGGGTGGGTCGTCGAGCGCCTGGCGGAAGCTCAACCGGGCGCCCGGCCCGATCGGGCCTTCGACCAACGGATAGACGCGTTCCCCCAGCACGTCGTTATCCTTCCGGAAGATCAGCTTCAGTCGCGTGGTCGACCCGGGTGCGCGGCCAGTATTGACGACCTCGCCCAGCACCACATAACGGCCGTCGACCAATTCGACCTTGCTGGCGTCGAGGTCGATCTCGAGCTGCGCCTGATCGGCTGGGGCATGGCGGGCCGCAGGCGACGGCGGCGCGAACAAGGAGCGGAGCATGTCGCGGCTCAGGATCGGGCGCCATTCGGGCGGCAGCTGATCCCTGATCTGGTCCCGCCCGGCAAAGGCTGCGGCACCGAGCACGACAAGCACGCCGCCAACAGCCGCCAGCCAGCGGCCCCAGTGGATCTTCGGCCGGGGTTGCGTAAGGGCCGGCAGCCCGGCGCCCTGGATCTGTGGGCGAATCACGAAATCAGGTACGGTTTGCTGCCGCGAAGTCAGGCCCGCGGCGGCCGCAGGCGTGGCCTCGCCCTTCAAGAACCAACGGTGGCTGCACCGGACGCATTGGACCGTCCGGCCGGCCGGACCCACCACCGCCGGATCGACGGCGTATCGTGCCCCGCCGTTTGGACAAGTGACTTGCATGATGAGCGGGGAAGTTCCCACTAGATGTGCTTGCGGGCGGACGTTAGGCCACTAAAACTGGCCTTACAAGCAACACCGGTTCTTTTCGGGGAGACGGCCGTGATCGGCCTTGGGATCCGCTCGTTTCTCTTCAATGTCGGCTGGTACGTCGGGTCGGCGGTGATTGCCATCGTCGGCGCGCCGATCCTGTTGATGCCGCGCCGCCGGGTGATTGCCTGGTCGCATTTCTGGATCGCCTTCTGTCTCGGCTGGCTGCGGCTGACCTGCCGCCTCACGCATCGCCTCGGCGGTCTAGAAAACATGCCGGCCGGTCCCGTCATCATCGCGGCCAAGCATCAGTCGACGTGGGAGACGCTGGCTTTCGCTTTGCTGTTTCCCAATGCCGCGATCATCCTGAAGCGCGAGCTGCTTTTCATTCCCGTCGTCGGCTGGGCAATGGCGCGGGCCGGCCACATCGGCGTCGAGCGCGGCGACGGCGCCAAGGCGCTGCGCAGCCTGGTGAGGCAAACCAAAGCAGCGCTGGCCGAGGGCCGCTCCATCCTGATCTTCCCCGAGGGCACGCGCACGCCGGTCGGCTCCCAGCCGCCCTATCAAGTCGGCACCGCGGCGCTCTACCGACAGCTCGGCGTGCCGGTCGTGCCGGTGGCGCTCAATTCGGGGGTGTTCTGGGGGCGCCGCAAGTTCATCAAATGGCCGGGCGTCATCGACGTCGAAGTTCTGCCGGCCATCGCGCCGGGACTCGACCGGAAAACCTTCATGGCGACCCTGCGCGAGCGCATTGAGGGCGCGACGGCGCGGCTGGTCGAAGGCGCCCGGCCCTAGTTACGGCTGCAGGAGAAATCTCCCTCCTGGCAATTCAATTGATATTCCAGCTGTTTGATCCGCTCGTTCGTCAGCGTGGTCTTGCAGCCAAAGACCACCATCCGATGAACACTTCCGCCGACTGATCCCCGCGTTTCGAAGGCGCACTCTTCCTCGCGAAAGCGGAGCCATGTCTGCTGGACGCCGTCGAGCATGGCTTTGCTGTCCGGATGGATCTTGCGCGACAAGTCTGCGTAGACCTTGGCTAGTCGGTCCTCGGCTCGTTGGAGTTCAGTCCCGGCCTGAGTGGTCATCTCCATCTGGGTTTGGGCATGGACCGGCCCGGTGATCGGCAAAGCCGCCACTGCCGCCGCCATACAAAGGGGCCTGAGAAGCATCGCACTGGATCGTGGAGAGGGCTTCGAACCCGAACAAGGGGTAAGTCCTGCTGAGAACGTAAGCAGAACTTCTTGTTGATATCTAGCGGTCAGACGCTTACTTTTTAAGGATGGAATGGGCGCCGGTTTGCCAGCGTATCTGGGACATGAAATATCGCTTCCGCGACCCCTCCGGGCAGGCGGATGCCGACCTCGACGCTACGTGGTGGCGGGTCGCTCGCGCCTTGGCGACGCCGGAGCGCGACCCGGAGCTTTGGGCGGGCCGGTTCCATGATGCCCTGGCTGATTTCAAGTTCCTGCCGGCCGGCCGCGTGATCGCGGGCGCCGGTACGGGCCGCAGCGTCACGCTCTTCAACTGCTTCGTCATGGGAACGATCGGCGACGACATGTCGTCGATCTTCGAGAACCTGCGCGAAGCGGCCCTCACCATGCAGCAGGGTGGCGGCATCGGGCACGACTTCTCGACCTTGCGGCCGCAGGGCGCACCGGTGAAGGGCGTCGGCGCCGATGCCTCGGGGCCGCTGTCCTTCATGGATGTTTGGGATGCCATGTGCCGCACCATCATGAGCGCGGGGTCGCGTCGCGGCGCCATGATGGCGACACTGCGCTGCGATCATCCCGACATCGAGGCTTTCGTCGATGCCAAGCGCGATTCCAATCGGCTGCGCATGTTCAACGTCTCGGTGCTGATCACCGATGCCTTCATGAAGGCGGTCAAGGACGATGCCGACTGGAACCTCGTGTTCGGCGGCAAGATCTCCAAGACGGTCAAGGCGAAGGCGTTGTGGGAACGCATCATGCGCGCGACCTACGAGGTCGCCGAACCCGGCGTGATCTTCATCGATCGTGTCAACCGGCGGAACAACCTGCACTATTGCGAAACCATCCAGGCGACCAATCCGTGCGGCGAGCAGCCCTTGCCACCCTATGGCGCCTGCCTGCTGGGATCGATCAATCTCGCCGCCCTCGTGAAGGATCCCTTCACGCCGCAGGCGCGCCTCGACCTTGAGGCGCTGGAGCGGTTGGTGCCGGTCGCGGTGCGCATGCTCGACAACGTGGTCGACGTCTCGCGCTTTCCGCTCGAGAGCCAGGAGAAGGAAGCCAAGGCCAAGCGGCGCATCGGGCTCGGCGTTACGGGCCTCGCCGACGCGCTGATCTTCTGCGGCGTGCGCTACGGCTCGTCGGAAGCCGTGCGGCTCACGCGCGAATGGCTGGGCGCCGTGCAGCGCCTGTCCTATCTCGCCTCGGCCGATATTGCCGCCGAGAAGGGCAGCTTCCCGCTCTATCAACCGGTCCGTTACCTCGCGGGCGAGACGGTCAAGGCCCTGCCGGGCGATGTGCGGACGGCGATCGGCCGCTACGGCATCCGCAATGCGCTGCTGAACTCGATCGCGCCGACCGGCACGATCTCGTTGCTGGCCGACAACGTGTCGTCCGGCATCGAACCGGTGTTCGCCTTCAGCTACCTCCGCCACGTCTTGCAGCCCGACCCGAAAAGTTGCTTATTTATGGTCAAATACGTTTAAATTTATTTATTTTTTACTGACCAAACTTCTAAATGAATTTACAAAATCATTGCTAAAATCCAAGACCATCAACCTGCCGCGTGACATCTCCTTCGAGTCGTTCAAGGGCGTCTACGAAGAGGCCTATGCGCAGGGCTGCAAGGGCTGCACGACTTATCGGCCGAACGACGTGACGGGCGCGGTTCTGGAAGTGAGGCCCGCGGAAGTACCGCGTGCCGTGCCGGCGCTCGTTCCGGCTCCGCGCGAGGAAGGCGTGGTCTACATCGCCCAGCCGCTCGACCGGCCGGAGGAGCTGCCGGGCCGGACTTACAAGATCAAATGGCCGGGCAGTGACCATGCCATCTACATCACCATCAACGACGTGATGCAGGATGGCCGCCGCCGGCCGTTCGAGATCTTCATCAACTCCAAGAACATGGAGCACTACGCCTGGACGGTGGCGCTGACACGCATGATCTCGGCGGTGTTACGCCGTGGCGGCGACGTGTCGTTCGTGGTCGAGGAACTGAAGGCCGTGTTCGACCCGCGCGGCGGCCAGTGGATGGAGGGCCGCTATGTGCCGTCACTGCTGGCGGCGATCGGCGGCGTGATCGAACGGCACCTGATCGAGATCGGCTTTCTCAGCCCCGCAGACGTGCCGAGGCTCGCGGAGGCCGCCGAGCAGCGGGTCCGGCTGGCGGCCGGCGCCCGCGAGCCAAGTGACCAGGGAGCGGCTGGCGGCGGTGCGACGACGATGGGCCAATGCCCGAACTGCGGCGCCGCCGCACTCACGCATCAGGAAGGCTGCGATGTCTGCCTGAACTGTGGCTACTCGCGCTGCGGATGAATCGCAGCGCCAGCGCGTCGCCCGTTCGGTTTTCGTTGCGTGATTCGGCCCTTGATTTGCCATAAGAGTGGCCGCAAGTCCGGGCCGGGCAGGGAGACATGCGTATGATGCGGCGGGCAATCTTGGTGGCGACGTTGGTGGTCGGCGGCGTGGCGGTGGCCTGTTCGCCGGGCGCCGTCGCGCAGCCCTTGCCGAATTCCCGCAGCGACCTGGCTTACTCCTACGCCCCACTGGTCAAGCGCGTATCGCCAGCTGTCGTCAATATCTACACGACGACGACGGCGCGGGTGCAGCGCCGCCTGCCGTTCCCGTTTCCTGGCGTACCGCAAGCCGGGGATCGTGTGCAGAATTCACTGGGTTCCGGCGTGCTGGTTCGTCCCGACGGGTTGATTGTGACCAACGCTCACGTGGTCAAGGGTGCCGACGTGGTGCGGGTCGTGCTGGCCGACCGGCGCGAGTTCGAGGCCAAGGCGGTGATCCAGGACGAGCGCTACGATCTGGCCCTGCTGCGTATTGACGGTGCCGGCGAGAAGTTTCCCTGATCTATTCGCAGAGTGGCGGGTCGGTGGGCATCGGTTTCGCCACGCCGTCGAACATCGTGGCGCGCATCGTTGCCATCGGCGAGCAGGGCGGCCGCATCGTACGGCCCTGGCTGGGCGTCAGCATGCAGCGCGTGACACCGGATCTGGCGGTGGGCTTCGGCCTGTCGCGGCCGGCCGGGCTGGTGGTGAAGGAGGTCTTCCTCGATGGGCCCGGCGCCGCAGCCGGGCTGAAGCGCAACGACGTGATCGTGGCGATGCGTGGCCAGCCGATCGATGACGAGGCAAGTCTCAGGTTCCGTCTTTCGACTCTTCAGGTCGATGCGACCGTGCCGGTAAGTATCGTCCGCGCGGGGAAGGAGATGACTGTCGAGTTGAAGTTGGCGCCGCCGCCGGAGAACCCTCCGCGCGAGCGTTCGGTGCTCGATGGCCGCCAGCCGCTCTCCGGCGCCACCGTCGTCAACATGTCGCCTGCCGTCGCGGAGGAGATGGGTCTCGTCGAGTGGCGGCCCGGCGTCACCGTCGTCGAGGTCAAGCCGGGCGCCTACGCCGGCCGGTTCATCAGGCCGGGCGACATGATCCTGGCAACCAACGGCCAGGACGTGAAGAGCGTCGCCGACCTCAAGAAACGCATCGCGGCCGGGATTTCCAGCGTCTCGATCGGTCGCGAAGGCATGGTATCCACCGTCCAGTTCCGCTGAGGCGTGGTAGCGTCGGGCCGTGCCGGCAGAACTCTTCGCCTCGCTCGCCCCGACACCGCTCGCCGAACGGCTGCGGCCGCGGGCGCTTGCCGAGATCCTCGGCCAGGATCATCTGCTCGGGCCGGAGGGCCCGCTCGGCCGTATGTTGGCGGCGCGCAAGCTCAGTTCGTTGATCCTTTGGGGTCCGCCGGGCTGCGGCAAGACGACGATCGCCCGGTTGCTCGCCGAGGCGACCGACCTGCATTTCGAGCCTTTGTCGGCGGTATTCTCGGGGGTCGCGGACCTGCGCAAGATCTTCGAGGCGGCACGCCAGCGCCGCAAGGACGGCAAGGGCACGCTACTGTTCGTCGATGAGATCCACCGTTTCAATCGCGCCCAGCAGGACGGCTTCCTGCCCTATGTCTAGGACGGCACTGTCACCCTGATCGGCGCGACCACCGAGAATCCGTCCTTCGAGCTCAATGCCGCTCTCCTGTCGCGCTGCCAGGTGCTGGTGCTGCGCCGTCTCGACGAGGCGTCACTCGAGACCCTGTTGGCGCGGGTCGAGGAGGCGCTGGGCCGAAAGCTCCCCATCGACGAGTCAGGTCGGCAGGCACTGTTCGCCATGGCCGACGGCGACGGCCGCTACCTGATCGGGTTGGCCGAGCAGCTCGCCCAGCTCAAGGAAAAGGGGCCGTTGGCCCCTGCCAGACTGGCGACGCTGCTGCAGAAGCGCGCGCCGCTCTACGACAAGGCGCAGGAAGCGCACTACAACCTGATCAGCGCTTTGCACAAGTCGTTGCGCGGCTCCGACGTCGATGCGGCGCTCTACTGGTTCGCGCGCATGCTGGATGGCGGCGAGGATCCGAAATACATTGCTCGCCGGCTGGTCCGCTTTGCCGTGGAAGATATCGGCATGGCCGATCCGCAGGCGCTTACCCAGACGCTCGCGGCGTGGGACACCTACGATCGCCTCGGCTCGCCCGAGGGGGAGCTCGCGATCGCCCAGGCGGTGATCTATCTCGGCACCGCGCCGAAATCGAATGCTGGATATGTCGCGTTCGGCGCCGCCAAGCGAGCCGCCAAGTCCCACGGCTCGCTGACGCCGCCGATGCACATCCTGAATGCGCCGACCAAGCTCATGAAGGAGATCGGCTACGGCCAGGGCTACGAGTACGACCCCAACGCCACAGACGGTTTTTCCGGGCAGAACTACTTTCCCGACGGCATGGCGCGTGAGGAATTTTACAATCCGGTAGAGCGTGGCTTCGAGCGCGAGATCGTGAAACGGCTCGACTACTGGAAAAAGCTCAGGGAGAAGAAGCGGTGAGCGCTAAAGACTTCGGCATCGCCTTCACGACGAGGCGGTCGCGCCCATAGACGTCATCGCGGAACGTGGCCACGCCGCCGGCATCGGCCGTCACCGTGCGATAGGTGACATAGAGCGTGACCGGCTCGGGGAAAGTGTAGTGTGCCTGCTGGCCCGAATCGATGACCTGCCGGACACGCTCCTTGCTGAAGCCGTTCTTGCCGTTGAAGACCTTCTCGACGAAATCAAGCGGATTGAGCAAACGGATGCAGCCATGGCTGAAGTTGCGGCTGCCTTCGGTGAACAGCCAGCGGCTGGCGGTGTCGTGCATGTAGATCCCGTACTTGTTCGCGAACGGGAAGAAGATGTAGCCGAGCGCGTTGGAGGCGCCGGAATTCTGCCGAATGCGGTAGGGAAACGCCTTGGGATGGATCGAACTCCAGTCGACCGTGTTTGGATCGAGTTCGGTGTCGTCGCTCCAGTTCTCGAAGATGCGGAACCCGGCCGCGGTCAGTGCGCTGGGGTCGCGGCGCAGCAGCGGCAGGTATTCCTCACCTGCGATCGACTGCGGCACGGTCCAGAAGGGGTTGGTCTGGAAGCCGCGCATCACCGATTGAATCTCGGGTGTCGGGTCCTTGGGCGTGCCCACGATCACCAGGCTCTGGAAGGCAACCTTGCCGCCATCGACGAACACCATCGAATAGTCACCGGTGTTCACGAAGACATAGCGGCTGCCGAGATCTTCGGGCAGCCAGCGCCGGCGCTCCAGGTTGGCCACGATCTGGTCGATGCGCTCGTCGATCGTGGTGTTGAGGGAGCGGATCGTCTTGGCGCCGATGACGCCATCGACGGTGAGGCCTTTGGTCTCCTGGTAGGATTTCACGACAGCGGCCAGTGGTTCGTCATATTGGTCCGCCACCGGGCCGGGATCAGGCAACTTGAGCTCTAGTTCGGCCAACCGCTTGCGCAGCAGCGGCACGCGGACATCGACCATGCCTGGTTTCAGGGCGACGCCGTCGGGCAGGGGTGTGAAGGCCGACTTGGAGCGCTTGTCGCGCCAGACGGCAAGGGCCTTTTGCAATCCCGGATAATCGCCCTTGGGCGGCAGGGACGCGAGGTAGCCGGCGAAGTCGGTTGCTTCAGCTGCCGCTTTCAGCAGGTCCGCACGGTCCGCCTTGCGCTGGTCGATCGAGATTTCCTTGTCGATCCGGTTGGCGCGCACGCGGCCCGTTGACACATCGCTGGCGTAGGACACAAACGCCGCCGTGAGAAGTGCCTCGGCCGCCGCGGGGTCGGCGCCCGGTGCCACGGCTTTCTCGACATCAGCGAGATTGTACCAGGATGGATTAAGGCCATGGTCGCCAGAGGCCCGAAGAGCCCCGACAAGCGTCTGAGCACGGATGCCGGCAGCCGCAGATCCGATCCACAGGGGGTCGCTGGCGTGGGAGGGAAGTGGCCCAAAAACGGCCGCGGCGAAAACCAGAAAGCTGGCGAGAAAATGGCAACGAATCACTTTTCTCTTATAGCCGGAAACTTCCGATTCGTCCACGGAGTGGTGAAGCCGTGAGCTGCAAGGAAGCTCAGAAGGTCTGCGGTTGCGCGCTGCTTCAGCTCGGGTGTGCCGCCGCCGGCCCGAGCGCCTCGGGTGACGCAATGCTGCCGGGCCCACGCCTGGTAATCGGGCTCACTCATCGCCCGCCCCGCGGCTGGAACGAAATGCGTGCCATCGTCCTCGATGTAGTTCCTGCAGCACGACCAATTCTCGGCATCCTTGATATCGAAGACGGGGCCGATCGATTCCCAGGCGTGATGAGCGCCACCGAAGATCTTGACCTTGATGCGGCCGTTGCCGGCGGCGCGCATGCGTTCTGCGTATTCGACGGCGAGCGGAGCGGGAGTGTAGTCGTCGCGGTCGGCCAGCATGAAGAACATCGGCCGACCGTGCGTGGTCGGATCGCGGTGCTGGGCGGTGGCGCCAGGGCAGATCGCCACATGGAGATCGAAAAGATGAGGAAAGCCAGCGCGCCAGCGCTGACGTACGGCAATGGCCGCATTGATCGTGGCCACGCCACCCTTGGAAACGCCCATGATGCCAATCCGGTGCGGGTCGATACGGGGATCGTTGCGCAGCAGGGCAAGGGCCGCAAAGGCATCCCCCTCCATCTGGGCGCCTGAGACCAGCGTCTGGTCCGCCACCGTCCGGCGCACGCCGCGGCCCGTAAAGCTGTCGACGATCAGGGCCGCCGCCCCGGCCTCGTTGAGGACCTGGGCATAGTAATGTTCGCGGTGGCGTTGCACGCCCGCGCTGCTGGTCAGGATCACCATGCAGGGCGACGGTCGCCCGCCACGCGCCGGCAGGTGCAGGCTGGCGCTCAGCCGGGCCGGCCGGCAGGCCGCCGGATGGTCGAAGGTCAATGTGTCGAATGACACCGATTCCATGGACCCTGTTTAGCTTGTCCCTTAGGTTGCGCGCCATGAGCGACAGCCCAGCCCCCAACGCGTCCCCGGGCGCCCCGCGTGGCCAGGTCCAGACGCGCGCTGTTTCCGACGACGAAGCCGGCTTGCGCCTGGATCGCTGGTTCCAGCGCCATTTCCCGGGGCTGAGCCACGGCGCACTGCAGAAGCTCCTGCGCACCGGCCAGATCCGTGTCGATGGCAAGCGGGTGGAGGGAAAGGACAGGGTCGAGCCCGGGCAACAGGTTCGCCTGCCACCCGGCGTCACCCTGGCCCCGCTGCCCAAGCCGCGGGAGATTCCAACGGTTACCGACCGGGATGCGGCCGAGATCCAGTCCCTGGTCATCCATCGCGACGATCATGTCATCGTCCTGAACAAGCCACCGGGTCTGGCCGTCCAGGGCGGCACCGGTACGGAGCGGCACATCGACGGCATGCTGGACGCGCTGCGGTTCGGCTTCGAGGACCGGCCGCGGCTGGTCCATCGTCTCGACAAGGATACCAGCGGCCTCCTGCTGATTGCGCGCACCGGGCAGGCCGCCAAGCGCCTGGCCGAGTCGTTCCGCGACCGCGAGACTGAAAAACTCTATTGGGCCGTCGTCGTCGGTGTGCCTCCGCAGAAGGAAGGCGCCATCGACCTGCCGCTGGCCAAGCGGCCGGGCGCGCGCGACCGGGAGATGATGCAGGTCGACAGGGAAGAGGGCCAGAAAGCGCTAACGCATTTCCGAGAACTCGACCGCGTCGGCAAGCGGGCAGCCCTGTTGGCCTTGTGGCCGCGCACCGGGCGGACACATCAGTTGCGCGTCCATTGTGCGGCGATCGGCTGCCCCATCCTCGGCGATGGCAAGTATGGCGGCGAGGAAGCGCTGCTTGCCGCCGTTGCCGATGCCCGTCGGTTGCATCTGCACGCTCGCCGGCTGCTGCTGCCGCATCCCTCGGGCAAGGGGGAGCTGAAGATCACTGCCGAGCCACCACCTCATTTTCGCCGCACCGTCGAGGCATTCGGCTTTTCGACGGACGGCGATTAGGCGAGAATCGGGCGGTATGCGCATTCCTTGGAGGCGGCTGGCCTGGGTTCTCGCGGCGATGATTCCGCTGGTCGCAATCGGCGGCCTTATCTGGGGCGCCACCCGCGACCTTTCCCGTTATCAGGCTCGACTGACAGAGCAGATTCGCAAGGTCACCGGCCGCGAACTTGGGGCGAAGGTACCGCTTGCAGTTAGGATCGGCCGGTACCCCGCGATGGTGGCTGAGGGCGTGACATTGTCGAATGCCGCGTGGGGTTCGCGTCCGGACCTCGCACGGATACGGAAGCTGACGCTGTTTCTCGACCCGGTGGCGCTTCTCCTCGGCGAGATCAAGATCGGGCGAATCCTGCTCGAGGGCGCCGACATCCTGGTCGAGCGCAACGATATCGGCGATTCCAACCTCGACATGTTGCCGCCGCCCGACGGATCGGGGCCGCACCCCGGCGAAAGCCGCTCGCTGCGCTTACGCACGAGCCCGGCCTTTCCGTGGATCGGTGTGATCGAGGTGCAGGACTCGGTGCTGACAGTCGCGGAGGGCGCCGGCCGGCCACCGGTCGTCCTGGAACTGGCGAGCGGTACGCTGCGATCGTCGGCGCCCAATCAGCCGCTGCAGATCGAGGGCCGCTTCGGCGCCCCCCAGGCCAGTCCGTTCAACCTCGCCGGCACCGCCGGAACGTTCGACGGCTGGATGAGGGGCCTGCCTGGAAATATCGATCTGCAGGGCGGCTTCGGCGACGGCAAGATCGCGATCAAGGGTAGCGTCGGCATCAAGGGAACCAACATCCAGATCACTTCAGACGGGCCGGATGTGGCGGCGTTCGGCCCCTATATTCGTTTGCCGCTGCCGCATGGCGGTCCGTATGCCTTGAACGCCAAGGCGGCCACCCAGCGCAATGGCTTCAAGGTTGAAGTGACGGCGCTGAAGGTAGGCTCGAGCGACGTCACCGGCGAGGCACTGTTCCGTGCGGACCGAAAAGGAGTTCCCACCGTAGCGGTCAACGCCGACGTCAATCGGCTCGACGTCAGCGAGCTGCGGTCGTCTTCCGCGCCAGTGCCGGCGACCGGCTCATCGTCGCCCGCGCAGCCGAGAATCGTGCCGGCTCTGCCGTTTGCGGCGAGTTGGCTCGGGCGTTCCGCGGTGTCCGTGACCGTGCGACTGGGTGAGGTTGTCGGCCTTGGCAGCAAGATGCAGAATGGTTCCCTCACGCTGGCCTCGAACGATCAACGCTTCGCCTTCCGCGCGGCCGCAACCGTCGGCGGCGGCTCCGCCGGGTTCGATCTCGTCTACGATCCCACCGGTCGGATCGGCCAGGCAACCCTCACGGCGTCGGCCAATCGCGTCTCCCTCGGCGAGTTGGCGAGCGTACTCGGGTTCGACCTTGGTCTGCGTGACGCGGTGGGCGACCTGGATCTGCGCCTGCGCGGCGGCGGACGTACCTCGCGCGACGTCCTGAACTCGGCAAGCGGTTCCATCGACATTGCCATCACCAAGGGGCTGTGGCCGCGCGACCAGATCGCAAGCTGGCCGGCGGAAACCCAGCGCCTGCTCGGCGGAAGCGATGCTGGCGTGCCGTTCAATTGCATCGCCGGGCGCTTTGACGTGAGCGGCGGCGTCGCCAGCCTGCGTCGGCTGGTCATCGACACGCCGCGCACCACGATGGTGGGCGGCGGCTACGTGCATCTGCGCACCGAGGGGTGGGAATTCATTGTCGCGCCCGAGGCGCGCGACACCCAGAACGCCGCGCTTGCCTCTCCGCTGCGCCTGAAGGGCGGGAGCGGCCGACCGACGTCGGCCGCACTGGAGCCCAACCTCGCCCGACTGATCATCGGCGCCGGCGTCGTGCCGAGTCTGGTATCGCAGATCAATCAGGCGGCGCGCCAGGCAGGAGTTAACCCTTGCGCCGCCGTTGCGCCCCGCGTCGAGGGCCTGAGGCCGGGCTTGCGGGCGCAGATGCCCGTGCCGTCGGCCGATCTGCGACAGCGTGCTGGCCGCCCCGCAACGCCGACCCAGCCGCGGCGTACACCATGAAGCGCTTCTCGACGCGAGCAGGTCATCGCCGACACGGCGAAGTACGCAGGCTCCGACCTGCTGTGCTACCGCGCCACTGCCCCGGTGAGTCTCGTGAAGCGGCAACACGACACCTGGCAACCGCTGCTCGATTGGGCGGCCGAGCGCTACGGGGCACGCCTCAAGGTCGCGGAAGGGATCTCCTTTGTCGATCAGCCGGAGCAAGCCTTGGCGAGACTGCGCGATGCCGTGGCCGCGCACGCCGACCTCGCTCTGTCGGCGCTCTACAATCTCACGCATACCGCCGGATCGCTGGTGATCGCGCTTGCCGTGGCAGATGGGCGGCTGGCGTCCGAAGGCGCATTCGCGGCGGCACAGGTCGACGAGCTTTATCAGATCGAACGCTGGGGCGACGATCCCTTGGCGGCAAAACACCGTGACGGGATTGCCAAGGACATCGACGCCGGGGCTCGGTTTCTGGCATTGCTGGAACACGCGCGGCTGCGCGGTTGAAAGGGAAGAGTATGGGATCAGGCAGCAGACTCCGTCAGGTTCTGGCGAAGAACGGTCTCGTCGAGGCGATGGCGGCGCATAGCCCACTGTCGGCGATGCTGGCGGCGGAAGCCGGCTTCGACGCGATCTGGGCGAGCGGGTTCGAACTCTCGGCCATGTACGGCGTGCCCGACGTCAGCGTGGTTTCGATGACGCAGCATCTCGACATGACGCGGGCGATGGTCGACAGATCGGGGCTGCCTGTGGTGGCCGACATCGACACCGGCTTCGGCAATGCCATCAACGTGCTATATGTCATCGAGCAGTATGAGCGCGCCGGCGTCGCGGCGATCGTTATGGAGGACAAGAGCTTCCCCAAGGTCACCAGTCTGATCGCCGGCGGCCGCCAGGACATGGTCCGCATCGAGGAATTCCAGGGTAAGATCGAAGCAGCGCGGGCGGCCCGGCGCGATTCGGATTTGGTCATCGTGGCCCGCACCGAGGCGCTGATCGCGGGGCTCGGCCAGGACGAGGCCTTGAAGCGCGCGCGCGCCTATGAGGCCGCCGGTGCCGACATGGTCCTGGTCCACTCCAAGCAGAAGACGCCGGACGAGATCGAGGCCTTCGTCCGCGCCTGGGACGGCAAGGCGCCGATCGCCCTGGTGCCGACCGCCTATCCGCAGATGACGGTAGCGCGGGTGAAGGAACTCAAGAAAGTCGGCCTGCTGATCTGGGGCAACCATGCCATCCGTGCTTCCGTGGGGGCAATGCGCGCGACCTTTGCGCAGATTCGCAAGGACCGGGGCATCCATGGCGTCGAAGCAAGCATCGCCACGGTCGAGGACGTGTTCGACCTGCAGGGCATGGGTACCGTCAAGGACAACGAGAAGCGATTCCTGCGCTAGACGCCGCCGTGCTAATGGCCGAAAACTGACGCGAAAGGCCGGAGACTGGGATGCAGAAGATGTTGGATGAACTCGAGCGCCGGCGGGCCGGAGCGCGCCTTGGGGGCGGGGTCCGCCGCATCGACGCGCAGCACGGCAAGGGCAAGCTCACGGCGCGCGAGCGCATCGATGCCCTCCTCGATCCGGGCTCGTTCGAGGAATACGACATGTATGTCGAGCACCGCTCGATCGATTTCGGCATGGAGACCCAGAAGATCCCGGGCGACGGCGTGGTCACCGGCCACGGCACCATCAACGGCCGCCTGGTCTATGTCTTCAGCCAGGACTTCACGGTGTTCGGCGGCGCGCTGTCGGGCATGCACGCCGCCAAGATCTGCAAGGTCATGGACATCGCCATGAAGGTCGGTGCACCCGTCCTCGGCCTCAACGATTCGGGCGGCGCCCGCATCCAGGAAGGTGTCGATTCGCTGGCGGGCTACGCCGACGTGTTCCAGCGCAACGTCCTGGCGTCAGGCGTGATCCCGCAGATTTCCATGGTCATGGGCCCCTGCGCCGGCGGCGCCGTCTATTCGCCGGCCATGACCGACTTCATCTTCATGGTGAAGGACAGCTCCTACATGTTCGTGACCGGCCCTGACGTGGTGAAGACGGTGACGCATGAGACCGTGACGCAGGAAGAACTGGGCGGCGCGCTCACCCACACGCAGAAGTCGGGCGTCTCCGACCTCGCTTTCGAGAACGACATCGAGGCGCTGCTGCAGTTGCGCCGCTTCGTCGACTTCCTGCCGTCCAACAACCGCGAGAAGGCGCCGGCGCGTACGACGCACGACCCGGCCGACCGTGACGATGTCTCGCTCGACACGCTGGTTCCGGAGAATCCCAACAAGCCCTACGATATCAAGGAGCTGATCCTGAAGGTCGTGGACGAGGGTGACTTCTTCGAGTTGTCGCCGGAATGGGCCGGCAACATCGTGGTCGGCTTCGGCCGCATGGCCGGGCGCACTGTCGGTTTTGTCGCCAATCAGCCAATGGTGCTGGCGGGCTGCCTCGACATCGACTCCTCGCGCAAGGCCGCGCGGTTCGTGCGTTTCTGCGACGCCTTCAACATCCCGATCGTCACCTTCGTCGACGTGCCGGGCTTCCTGCCGGGCACTCAGCAGGAATTCGGCGGGATCATCAAGCACGGTGCCAAGCTGCTCTATGCCTACGCCGAGGCGACGGTACCCAAGGTGACGGTGATCACCCGCAAGGCCTACGGCGGCGCCTACGACGTGATGGCCTCCAAGCACCTGCGCGGCGACGTGAACTACGCCTGGCCGGGGGCGGAGATCGCCGTGATGGGCGCCAAGGGCGCGGTCGAGATCATCTTCCGTTCCGACATCGGCGATGCCGCCAAGATCGCCAAGCGCACCGAGGAGTATCGCGAGAAGTTCGCCAATCCGTTCGTAGCGGCCAACCGCGGCTTCATCGACGACGTGATCATGCCGCATGGCACGCGGCGGCGGATCTGTCGCGCGCTCGCCACGCTCGAGACCAAGAAACTCGAGAACCCCTGGCGCAAGCACGGCAACGTGCCGCTGTGAGGCTGTCGCCCGAAGAGCGCGTCAGGCGAGGCCGGATCGTGCGTATGCACGTGATCGTGGCGCTGTTTACCCTCCTGGTCCTCATCGCCGTCAATGCGATCTTCAGTGGCCGCTACCCGTGGTGGCTGTGGGTATTGATTGCCTGGATGCCGCTGTTCGCAGCACACACCGCCTGGGCCAAGGGCCTGTTCGACCGCAATAGAGAAGGATCGTGAGTATGGCTGCCAGGAAGAAGGTCGCCGCGAAGGCCAAGGCAAAGCCGGCGATCGGTACCGGCGCCGACAAGCCGCCGTTCGACAAGATCCTGATCGCCAATCGCGGCGAGATCGCCTGCCGCGTGATCCGAACCTGCAAGCGGCTCGGCATCAAGACGGTGGCCGTCTATTCCGAAGCCGATGCCGACGCACTGCATGTGCGGCTGGCCGACGAGAAGGTGTTGATCGGGCCGCCGCCGTCGGCCCAGTCATACCTGCAGATCGACAAGATCGTGGCTGCCTGCAAGAAGACCGGCGCCCAAGCCGTCCACCCCGGCTATGGCTTCCTCTCCGAGAAGCAGGAGTTCCAGAAGGCTCTGGCCAAGGCCGGTATCGTCTTCATCGGCCCCGATGCTCTGGCGATCCACGCCATGGGCGACAAGATCGAGTCTAAGAAGCTCGCCCAGAAGGCAGGCGTCAGCACGGTTCCGGGCTATCTCGCAGCCATTCCCAATGCCGATGAGGCAGTGAAGATCGCCCGGAAGATCGGCTACCCGGTGATGATCAAGGCGTCGGCCGGGGGTGGCGGCAAGGGCATGCGCATTGCCTACAACGACGCCGAGGCTCACGAGGGCTTCGGGTCCGCGACCAACGAGGCCAAGGCATCGTTCGCCGACGACCGCGTGTTCATCGAGAAGTACATCGAGGAGCCGCGGCACATCGAAATCCAGCTCATGGCCGACGGCCATGGCAACTGCCTCTATCTCTGGGAGCGCGAGTGCTCCATCCAGCGCCGCCACCAGAAGGTGATCGAAGAGGCGCCGAGCCCTTTCCTCGACGCCAAGACGCGCAAGGCGATGGGCGAACAGGCCGTGGCCCTGGCGAAAGCGGTCAAATACAAGAGCGCCGGCACGGTCGAGTTCATCGTCGACAAGCATCGCAAGTTCTATTTCCTGGAAATGAACACCCGTCTGCAGGTCGAGCATCCCGTGACCGAGCTGATCACCGGCCTCGATCTCGTCGAGATGATGATCCGGGTGGCGGCGGGCGAGAGGCTGCCGCTCGCCCAGAAGGACGTGAAGCTGGAGGGATGGGCGGTCGAGGCGCGACTTTATGCCGAGGACCCGTTCCGTAACTTCCTGCCTTCAACCGGGCGGCTGGTGAAATACCGCGAACCCAGGCCCGGACCCGACGTGCGCGTCGATACCGGCGTCTACGAGGGCGGCGAGATTTCCATGTTCTATGATCCGATGATCGCCAAGCTCTGCGCCTATGGCAAGACGCGCACCGCCGCGATCGGCCGCATGCGCCGCGCCTTGGACGAGTTCTACGTCCGCGGCGTTTCGCACAATGTGCCGTTTCTCGCGGCGCTGATGGCGCATCCGCGCTTCGTCGCCGGCAATCTCACGACCAACTTCATTGCCGAGGAGTTCAAGGGCGGCTTTACCGCGGCGCATCTGCCGCCGCGCGATCCTGCCATTCTGGCCGGCATCGCGGCCGTGGTCGACCGTATCCAGGCGCAACGCGCGGCGGCGGCGGCAGGCAAGATGCCGGGCCATGTTGGGCTCGTCCCTGATAGTTGCGTCGTCATGCTGAACCGTGCACCGGTGGCGCTCGCCGTGAGCGGCGGTGGCTCGGATTTCCTGATCGATGTCGCCGGGCGCCGCATCGAGATCGAGACTGATTGGTCTCCCGGCGAGCCCTTGTTCCATGCCAAGGTCGACCTGGAGGCGATCGTCGTGCAGGTCGATGCCGTGGGGCCGGGATGGCGTCTCATCCTCGAAGGCGGACAGGCCGACGTGCTGGTGCTGACGCCGCGGCAGGCCGAACTCTATGCCCTGATGCCGGTCAAGGCGGCGCCCGACACCTCCAAGTTCCTGCTGTCGCCGATGCCGGGCCTGCTCGCCTCTGTCGCCGTCACAGAAGGGCAGGAGATCAAGGCGGGCGAAGCGCTGGCCGTGGTCGAGGCGATGAAGATGGAGAACGTCCTGCGGGCCACGCGCGACGGCACGGTCAAGACGCTCCACGCCAAGGCTGGCGACAGCCTGCGCGTCGACCAGAAGATCATCGAGTTCGCCTGAGAGCCCGATGCCGCTGCAGGCGCGCCTCATGATCACCGGCAGGGTGCAGGGCGTGGGCTACCGCGACTGGGCAGTCACGACCGGGCGGCGGCTTGGCCTCAGCGGTTGGGTGCGCAATCGCCGCGACGGCTCGGTCGAAGCGCTTATCGTAGGCGACGAGGCTGCCGTCGGTACGATGATCGAGGCCAGTCGGCGCGGTCCGGCCATGGCCCGGGTCGACGCCGTCGATGTCGAGCCGGTCGATCTCGATATCCTGCCGTCGGGCTTCACGCAGCTGCCGACGGCCTGAGGCCTCGGCCGAACACTTCCCCGAACGTTTCCGCCAGAGCCACGTCCAGATCAGCGAGCGTCGCCGGCAATCCAAGATCGACCAGAGACGTTACGCCATGGTCGGCAATGCCACAGGGTACGATTCCCTCGTAATGCGACAGGTCAGGCTCGACGTTGATCGAGAGGCCGTGGAAGGACACCCAGTGGCGGATGCGCACGCCGATGGCCGCGATCTTGTCCTCGCGCGGCGTGCCGTCGGGCAGGGGCGGCTTGTCGGCTCGGGTAACCCAGACGCCGACACGGCCGGCCCGGCGCTCGGCGGTCACATTGAAACGGGCGAGGGCGCGAATGGTCCATTCCTCGAGATCCGACACGTAACGGCGGACGTCCTGCCGGCGCGCCCGCAGGTCGAGCATTGCGTAGACCACCCGCTGGCCGGGCCCGTGATAGGTGTATTGCCCGCCGCGGCCGGCGACATGCACGGGAAAGCGCGCCGGCTGCAGCAGGTCCCGAGACGTCGAACTGGTGCCCGCGGTGTAGAGCGGCGGGTGCTCCAGCAACCAGAGCAGTTCGGGCGCGTGCCCGGCCCGGATGTCGGCCACGCGGGTTTCCATGACGGCCAGCGCCTCTGCATATGGCACGGTGCCGTCGGAAATGCGCCATTCCGGCTTGTTCATTGTGGCAAAATCGGTGCTTCCGGCCTTTCGCGCAATAGGCAGTGCGTCGCGCCTTGCCACTGAGGGGGCGATTTGGTATCCCCCGCGCCATCGAACCGGCGCGGCCATGGCGGAATTGGTAGACGCGCTAGCTTGAGGTGCTAGTGCCGCGAGGCGTGGAAGTTCGAGTCTTCTTGGCCGCACCAACTCGCCGGATCGATCGAAAGGGTAGAAACAGAGCAGCCGCCTTCGGGCGGCCCCTTTTTTAGTAGGCGGGAGACGAGCTTGGCGGATGAACTTACCGACGGCGCGCTCCGTTACCATCGCCTACCCCGGCCGGGCAAAATCGAGGTCGTACCGACCAAGCCCCTGGCCACCCAGCGAGACCTGTCGCTGGCCTATTCGCCCGGCGTCGCCGCGGCCTGCCACGAGATCGTGCGCGATCCCGCGATGGCCGCGGAGCTCACGATACGCGCCAATCTGGTCGGTGTGGTGACCAACGGCACGGCGGTGCTGGGTCTTGGCGCCATCGGGCCGCTTGCGGCCAAGCCGGTGATGGAGGGCAAGGGCGTCCTTTTCAAGAAGTTCGCCGGCATCGACGTGTTCGACCTCGAGTTGGCCGAACTCGACCAGGAGAAGCTGGTCGATATTGTGGCCGCACTCGAGCCCACCTTCGGGGGCATCAACCTCGAGGACATCAAGGCGCCCGAGTGCTTCTACGTCGAGCAGAAACTGCGCGAGCGGATGAAGATCCCCGTATTCCATGACGACCAGCATGGCACGGCAATCATCGTCGGCGCCGCGGTGCTGAATGGCCTGTCGCTGGTCGGCAAGGACATCAGCAAGGTGAAGCTGGTGATCTCCGGCGCGGGTGCGGCGGCGCTCTCATGCCTCGGCTTGCTCGAGAAGGTCGGCCTGCCGCGCGAGAATATGTGGGTGACCGACATCGCGGGGGTGGTCTGGAAGGGCCGCAACGAGCTGATGGACCCGTGGAAGGAGCGTTACGCGCGCGAGACAGCCGCCCGCACCCTGGGTGAGGTGATCGGCGGCGCGGACATTTTCCTCGGCCTGTCGGCGGCGGGTGTGCTGAAGCAGGACATGGTGGCCAAGATGGCGGCCAAGCCGCTTATTTTTGCACTCGCCAATCCGGACCCGGAAATCACGCCGGAAGACGTGGTTGCCGTCCGCAGCGACGCCATCATGGCGACGGGCCGCAGCGACTATCCCAATCAGGTGAACAACGTCCTCTGCTTCCCCTATATTTTCCGCGGTGCGCTCGACGTCGGCGCCACGGCCGAGCTCAGCCAATTCGTCTTCAAGTCCGGTCTGGTCATGCGGCCGGTGTTCGAGCAGGCGCGCAACGCGCCCAAGCGGGTGATCTTCAGCGCCGGCGAGGATGACCGCGTGTTGCGGGCCGTGCAGATCATCCTCGACGAGGGTATCGCCCAGCCCATCCTGATTGGGCGGCCCGAGATCATTCGCCATCGCGCCGAGCGTCTGGGTCTGCGCTTCCGGCTGGGCACCGATGTCGCCCTGATCGATCCATCGAGCGATCCGCGTTACGACCGCTACTGGGGGGCCTATCACGAGCTGATGGAACGGCGCGGCGTCACCGAGCCGACGGCGCGCAACCTCGTGCGTTCCAGTCCGACGCTGATCGCGGCCCTTGCCGTCAAGCTGGGCGACGCCGACGCCATGATCGCCGGCGCCTACGGTCGCTTCCGCACCCACTTCAATCATGTGCACGACGTGATTGGCATGCGGGAAGGCGTGAAGCACATGGCAGGCCTCAGCCTGCTGGTCATGCCGACCCGTTCGCTGTTCATTGCCGACACCTACGTCAACAACGATCCCGATGCCGAGACGCTGGCCGATATCACCTTGCTGGCGGCCGACGAGGTGCTGCGCTTCGGCATTCAGCCCAAGGTGGCGCTGTTGTCGCATTCGAGCTTCGGCAGTTCCGACCATCCCTCGGCGCGCAAGATGGCGGCGGCGGTCAAGCTGCTGCACCAGCGGGCGCCGACGCTCGAAGTCGACGGTGAGATGCACGGCGACGCGGCCCTCGAGGCCGAGCTCCGCGCCAACGTCTTTCCGCGATCGAAGCTGAAAGCGGCGGCCAACCTGGTGGTCTGTCCGTCGCTCGATGCCGCCAACATCGGCTTCAACCTGCTCAAGACTGCCGCCGACGGTCTGCACATCGGGCCGATGCTGCTCGGCACCGCCTTGCCGGCGCATGTCCTGACGCCGTCGGTGACCGCCCGCGGCATTCTCAACATGACAGCACTTGCCGTCGTCGAGGCGCAACGCCTCGCCGAGGCGCGTGGATGAAGCCCGAGTTCGTCCTCCTGGAGGAAGTGCCGCCGGAGCTGGTCCGGCGTGTCGAGGCGGCGCTTGCCGAGGATCGGGCCGACGATGTTAGGACACTCCTGGCCCGGCTCAGCGCGACCGGCCAGGCCTCGATTCTCGAACAGGTCTCCGAGCCCCAGCGCGACAAACTCGTTGGCATCCTCAAGCGCGATCTCGATCCCGAGGCACTCACCGAGCTGGACGAAGACGTCCTTGAGGACGTCCTCGATCAGCTCGACAGCAAGGACATCGCCGCCGCCGCCCGCGAGCTTGAAACCGACGATGCGGCGACCCTTCTCGAGGATCTGACCGAAACCGAACGCCGCGAGGTCTTGGCCGAGTTGCCGGCCGACGAACGGGCCGACATCGAACGCGCGCTGGCCTATCCCGAAGACACAGCCGGGCGCCTCATGCAGCGCTCGCTGGTCAAGGTGCCGGACAACTGGACCGTGGGCGAGGTCATCGACCACTGCCGCGAAGCCACCGACCTGCCGGACGACGTCTACGACATCTTTGTCGTCGATTCGGCCGGCCGGCTGCGCGGTGCCGTGCCGCTCGGCAAGATGCTGCGGACCAAGCGACCGGTGCCGGTCTTCGATATTGTCGATCCGGACATCCCCTCGGTGCCGGCGACCTCCGACCAGGCGGAAATCGCCCACGTGTTCCGCGACAAGAACCTCGTCTCGTGCCCGGTCGTCGACAACGACGGACGGCTGCTGGGCGTGATCATGGTCGACGACGTGGTCGACGTGATCGACGAGGAGGCCGAGGAAGACCTTCTGAAGATGGGTGGCGTCGGCATCGACGACATGCATGCCGATACCGTGCGTACGGCGCGATTGCGCGCGGTCTGGCTCACGCTGAATCTGGCGACGGCGGTTCTTGCGTCCTTCGTGATCGGCCAGTTCGAGGGCGCCATCGAGAAGATCGTGGCGCTCGCGGTCCTGATGCCGATCGTGGCCTCGATGGGCGGCAACGCCGGCACGCAGACCGTGACGGTCGCGGTGCGTGCCCTGGCGATGGGCGAGCTCACGGCGGCCAATGCTCTCCGCTTTGTCGCCAAAGAGGCCGCGGTGGGCGGTCTCAACGGCCTGATCTTCGCTTTGATCATGGGCGCTGCGGTCGTTGCCTGGTATGGCGACTGGCGCCTGGGCGCCGTGATCGGCGCCGCCATGGTCTGCAATCTGGTCGCCGCGGCTCTGGCCGGAACGCTGATCCCGCTCGGTCTGCAGAAATTCGGTGTCGACCCGGCGGTGTCGTCGACGGTGTTCCTGACGACCGTGACCGACGTGATCGGGTTCCTGGCCTTCCTCGGTCTGGCGACCCTGATTCTGCTCTAGCGGGCGAGAGCGGCTTCGCATTGGCAGCCGGGCGCGGTATCGTGCGCTTCGGGAGAGCGTCCGATGTCTGCGATTATTCGATTTGCGGGAATGCTGGTCATGCTGCTGGCTGCAGTGACGGCCGACGCCCAGACGAAGGTTCCGGCCGAGCGGCCGCTCGAGGCGCTGGTCAAGTCGGCGCTGTTGTCGTTCAACGATGCCAACCTGACCGGCAACTACTCGGTGTTTCACGCCAAGTTGTCCAAGCCCTTCCGCCAGCAATTCACCGTCGAGAAGCTCAAGGAGACGTTCAAGGAGTTCAACGAGAAGAGTATCGACATCGACATCGTCGCCGCGATGAAGCCGACCTATGGTCCAGCACCGGCGATCGACGGCGACGGCAAGCTCAACGTCAAAGGTTTCTTCCCGACCGATCCGACACGGGTCAATTTCGATTTGAGCTTCATTCCCTCCGACGGCGAGTGGAAGCTCATCAGTCTCAATGTGAAGCTGGGCCCGGCGTCCTGATTCATCCAACAGCAACAGGCAAGGCACCCTCATGATCCCCAACGCGATGCCGTCGTTCGATTTCGGCCTGGGAGAAACCGCCGACGCGCTGCGCGACCAGGTTCAGCGCTTCGCTTCGACGGAGGTGGCGCCGATCGCGGCCGAGCTCGACAAGACCGACCGCTTCCCGCGCGAGCTGTGGCCGAAAATGGGTGAGCTCGGCCTGCACGGCATCACGGTCGAGGAGGAGTATGGCGGGTCGGGGCTTGGCTATCTCGAGCACGTCGTGGCGGTCGAGGAACTCAGCCGCGCCTCGGCGGCCGTCGGCTTGAGCTACGGCGCGCACTCCAACCTTTGCGTCAACCAGATCAGCCGCAACGGCAACGACGAGCAGAAGCGCCGCTTCCTGCCGAAGCTGATCTCCGGCGAGCATGTCGGCAGTCTGGCGATGAGCGAGTCCGGCGCGGGTTCCGATGTCGTGTCCATGAAGCTGCGCGCCGACAGGAAGGGCGACCGCTACGTGCTGAACGGTACGAAGATGTGGATCACCAACAGCCCCGACGCCCAGGTGGTCGTCGTCTACGCCAAGACCGATCCCAATGCCGGGCCGCGCGGCATCACGACCTTCATCGTCGAGACCGACCGCAAGGGCTTCAAGGTGGCGCAGAAGCTCGACAAGATGGGCATGCGCGGCTCCTCGACCGGCGAACTGGTGTTCGAGGATTGCGAAATTCCCGAGGAAAACGTGCTGGGCCCCGTGGGCAAGGGCGTGAACGTCCTGATGAGCGGCCTCGACTATGAGCGCGCGGTATTGGCAGCCGGCCCGCTCGGTATCATGCAATCGGCCAT
>JACPVT010000005.1 GCA_016191685.1 Rhodospirillales bacterium
CCTGTCGACGCGCCTCAAGAAGCTCAGTGATCGCATCAACGATGGTGTGAAGAATAGCGAACTGCCGGGCGCCGTGGTGCTGATCGTGCGCAACGGGAAGATCGTGATGTTCGACTCCTTCGGCTTCCGCGACAAGGAAGCCAAGGTGGCGATGACCAACGACACCATCTTCCGCATCGCCTCGATGACCAAGCCGATCGTCACGGTGGCGGCGATGATCCTGATGGAGGAGGGCAAGCTCACGCTGGCCGATCCGGTGTCGCGCTACATTCCGGCCTTCGCCGAGACCAAGGTCGCGGTGCCGAAGAAGAAGGACGACGGCACGGTCGAGATTGCGCTCGAGCCGCAGATGCGGCCCATGACAGTGCAGGACCTGATGCGCCACACCTCGGGCCTGACCTACGGCGCCATCGGGGCGAATCCGGTGAAGCAGTCCTACCTCGACATGAAGGTCAACGACCGCGGCCAGACCAACGCCGATATGGCCGACAAGCTCGCCAAGCTCGCGCTGCTCTACCAACCCGGGACCACCTGGGAATATTCGATGTCGACCGACGTGCTGGGCCGCGTCGTCGAGATAGCCTCGGGCATGGCGCTCGACAAGTTCATCGAGGAGCGCATCACCAAGCCGCTGAAGATGGGCGACACTGGCTTCGAGGTTCCAGCCGACAAGAAGGCACGCGGCGCCCGACCGATGAAGGAGGGACCGAAGAACGAGATTCCATCCGTGCCCGACGTCACCGAAAAATTCACCTGGAGGTCGGGCGGCGGCGGCATGGTCTCGACCGCGGCCGACTACGCGCGTTTCCTGCAGATGTTCGCCAACGGCGGCCAGCTCGACGGCGTGCGGCTGATCTCGCGTAAGACCATCGACCTGATGACCGCCGATGCCCTGCCGCCCGATATCAAGATGGGCGCCGACATGTGGCGCTTCGCGGCGCTGGAGCCCAGTGCCCGCATGGGCCAGGGCTTCGGCCTCGGCTTCGCCGTGCGCACCGACGTCGGACGCAGCCCGCTGCCGGGCACGCCCGGCGACTACTACTGGGGCGGTGCCTACGGCACCTATTTCTGGCACGACCCCAGGGAGCGCCTGTATGTCGTCTACATGATGCAGTCGCCCGCGGCGCGGCTGCGCTACCGCTACCTGATGCGCGATCTGGTCTATCAGGCGATGGTGAACTGACTAGGCCGCCACCGCCGGCTTCGACATTCCCTCGATCGCGCGTCGGAGCACCGCTCGAGCCAGCAAGCGCGTCGAGTCGAGCGTCGGCAGCGGCGAATTCGCATCGCTCAGGATCAGCGGGATTTCGGTGCAGCCCAGCGCGACCGCGTCGCAGCCCTGGTCTTTCATCCGCCTGATGACCTGCTGGAAATAGGCGACCGACTGAGGCTTGAAGGTACTGCAGACCAGCTCGTCCATGATGATGCGATTGCACTCGTCGCGCTCGGCGGTACTTGGGCGGACATACTTGAGGCCGCGCGCCGTGAACTTGTCCGGGTAAACATCGCTGTCGACCAGCCAGCGCGTCCCGGTGATGCCGACGGTGCGGAAGCCGCGCTCGACGGCGTGCTGGGCGGCGACCTCGGCAATATGCAACCAGGGCAGCGGCGAGCGCGGCACGACGTTGAGACCCCCACTTTTTTTATTTTTTTTCACTTTTCTAGACC
>JACPVT010000006.1 GCA_016191685.1 Rhodospirillales bacterium
AAACCGTGTTGTGTGCCCTTCCTCAAGCGCGCGGCGCGAGTTTCTTCTCGACGCGCACCTTGTCCCTTCCTGCTGGGCCTGGTGCTCGGCCCGCAGATGGAGGAGTACTTCCGCCGCGCCATGCTGCTGTCGCGCGGCGATGCAATGGTCTTCCTCGAACGGCCGATCAGCCTCGGCCTGCTCATCACCACGGCCCTGCTGCTGGTACTGATGGCCCTGCCCAGTATCAAGAAAGCACGCAAGGAGGCCTTCCAAGAGGAAGGCTGACGCCCGAAGGAGGGGCCCCGCCATGTCCGACTTGCCCAAGCGCGTGCAGATCGACGAGGAAGGCCCTCGCGAGGGCTTTCAGTCGGAGAAGAAGACGATCCCGGTGGCCGACAAGGTGCGTCTCATCGAGGCACTGGCGGACACGGGGCTCAAGCGCATCGCCTGCGTATCCTACGTCAATCCCAAGCGCGTGCCGACCATGGCCGACGCCGAGGAGGTGGCCGACGCGATCCGGCGCCAGCCCGGCATCCAGTACAGCGCCCTGTGGCTCAATCAGCAGGGCCTCGAGCGCGCGCTGCGCGGTCCGCTTCACGTCGACGGCGGCGTGCGCGTCACCGCCTCGGACACTTTCTCGCGCAAGAACATCGGCAAGTCGGTCCCTGACGCGCTGGTCGAGCAACGAATGTCGCTCAAGACCTTCAAGGACCGCGGCATGCCGGTCGAATGGGGCATCATCCTGGGCGCCTTCGGCTGCAACTTCGAGGGCGAGCTGTCGACGGAGCTGATCCTGTCGCGTGTGCAGTCGGCGCTCGATGAGGCCGAATTGGCCGGCTTCAAGCTCAAGGGCATCAAGCTCACCGATGCCATGGGCTGGGCGACCCCGCAGTCGGTCGAGCGGCTGATCGACGCAATCCGCAGCAAATGGCCAGACCTCGAGGTCGGCCTGCACCTGCATGACACGCGCGGCACCGGAATGGCGGCCGCCTATGCCGGCCTCAGGCTGGGCGTCACCAGGTTCGATGCCTCGATCGCGGGCCTCGGCGGTTGCCCCTTTGCCGCCACCGACGGCGCCGCCGGCAACATCTGCACCGAGGACTTCGCCTTCATGTGCGAGGAGATGGGCGTGGAGACCGGTCTCGATATCGACCGCCTCATCGAGGTCGCGAAGATTGCCGAGGACGTCGTCGGCCGGCCCCTGCCCGGGCACGTCATGCGCGGTGGTACGCTCAAGGCGGCGCGCCGGAAGGCAGCGGCATGAACGCGGAAACCATGGCGCCGGCCCTGCGCGACTCGACCTACGTTGACGTCGCCGGCGTTCCCTGGCAGCCGACACGCTTTCCAGGGATCGACTGGAAGATCCTCATGGAGAACACGGACACCGGCATGTCGACCGTTCTGATGCGATGGGCGCCGGGAGCCCGCCTTCCGCAGCATGAGCACGTGGCGATCGAACAGACATTCGTGCTCGAAGGGTCTTTCGCCGACCATGACGGCGTCTGCAGTGCTGGCAACTATGTCTGGCGGCGCCCTGGCAGCCGCCACGACGCCTGGACCGACGAGGGCTGCCTGATGCTCGCGTTCTTTTTGAAGCCAAACACGTTCTTCGATTGAACCCACCCTCCCGACTTGGCAACATGCCAAGCAACAGGCGCCGGACACAAGGCGCACTCAGGGAGGATTGGATGACATTACGCCCTGTGCAGGCGGATATTGCGTTGCGTGCCGGAATCGACTCGATCTTTCATTAGTCGATTGTCGCGCCGCACCCCATGACAGACCAAGCGACGCCGATCGTCTTCGACGATCCGCACCAGGTTGGCCCGGCCGAGGCCGAAACCATGCGCTTGCGCACGCTGTCGGGAGCGTGGCGCTGGGCGCTCGTCATCCTGACCGGCGTCACGATCTTCCTCTGTATCAACCAGCAGTTTGCGCTGCGCTTTTTCATTGGCTTCACCCAGCTCAACACCGAGTACTTCTACCTCCTGATCTCCTGCATGTTGCCTTTCACCTTCCTGATCTTCCCGGGAAGTCCGAAAGCATCGATGACGCGGCTTCCCTGGTATGACGCCGTGCTTTTTGCCGGCACCGCCGCCTCGTCGCTGTACCTCATGCTCAACATCCGCGAGGCCGCCGAACTCGGCTGGGAATTCGGAGATCCGCCCCAGTCGATTATCTGGGCAGGCTACGTGATGTGGGCTGTACTGATGGAGGCGCTGCGCCGGACCGGCGGCTGGAGCCTGATGCTCTGCGTTCTGCCCTTCACGGTCTATCCGCTGTTCGCCGGCGCGGACTGGCTCGGTCCGCTCAAGGGCAATCAGTCGACACTCGACCAGACGACCGCCTATCACGTGCTTTCAACCGAGAGTCTGCTCGGCATTCCCATCCAGGCCTTCGCCGATGTCGTGATCGGCTTCCTGGTATTCGGCACCGCCCTGATGATGACGGGCGCCGGCAAATTCTTCATCAATCTCGCCTTCGCGCTCTGCGGCACCTTCCGTGGCGGCGCCGCCAAGGTCGGCATCTTCGCCTCCGGCCTGCTCGGCATGATGTCGGGCAGTATCGTCAGCAACGTGCTGACCGCCGGCACGATGACGATCCCGACGATGAAGCGGACCGGCTTCACTGCTTCCTACGCTGGCGCCATCGAAGCCTGCGCCTCGACTGGCGCCGTACTCGCCCCGCCGGTGATGGGCGCCACCGCCTTCGTCATGGCCCAGTTCATGGGCACGACCTATGCCGAGGTCGCGGTCGCGGCCATCATTCCGGCGGTGCTCTACTACGCCGGCCTGTTCATGCAGGTCGACGCCTATGCGGCGCGCAAGGGACTCAAGGGTCTCGAGCGGCGCGAACTCCCCAGCTTGCGGCAGACCTTCAAGGAAGGCTGGTATTTCGCCTTCGTCGTGATCGTTCTGATCGTCATGCTGCTCTACTTCAAGCGCGAGAGCCACGCGCCCTTCTATGCAACGGCGCTGCTGCTGGTGCTGAACCAGTGGGAGCAGCCCGGCAAGTGGAAGCGGATCAACACCATCGCGCTTCTCATCGCCATTGTCGCTACGATCGTCATGACCGTGCGCGGCGAAGCCTATGCCAAGGCCATCGAGCTGCCGGCGGGCGACCCTGGCTTGTTCGATGCCTGGATGAACGCCGCCCTGCTTCCGATGCTCGGCGGAATGCTGCTCCTTGTCGTGCTGAACGAACTTGGCGGAGACAAGCGCTGGGGTCTCGCCAAGTACATCAAGTTTCTCGAAGCGAACGGTCGTACCTTCGTCGAACTGGTCGGCATCCTGGCGGGCTGCGGTCTCTTGATCGGCGCTTTCTCGTTGACCGGTGTCATCTCTTCGCTTGCCAATGACCTGCTGGGGCTGGCGGGCGGCAATGCCCTGCTGCTGCTCGTGATGTGCGCCATCACCAGCCTGGTGCTCGGCCTCGGACTGACCACGACGGCCTGCTACATCTTCCTCGCCATCCTGGTCGGTCCGGCATTGGAGAAACTCGGCCTCAACAAGATGGCCGTGCATATGTTCATCTTCTATTGGGGCATGCTGTCGTCGATCACCCCACCCGTCGCCATCGCTTCTTTCGCCGCGGCCGGAATCGCCGGGGCACCCGCGATGAAGACCGGCTGGGAGTCGATGTGGGTCGGCAGCATCATCTACTTCATCCCATTCTTCTTTGTCATGAATCCGGCACTGGTGCTTCAGGCGGCAGCACCGGGCGAGGCCATCCCCTACTTCGAAGCGCTCTATCTGACTGCCACGACGCTGATCGGAACCGTCTTCATCTGCGGCGGTATCCAGGGTTATCAGGCGGGCGTCGGCGACCTGCGCGCCGCCGGACCATTCGAATGGCCGCTGCGTGTACTTCTAGTCCTTGGTGGCCTGGTGATGGCGACGCCGGGCGGCGGCCTCATGCCGATCAGCAATACGACGATGGAGCTTCTGGCGCTGGCGATTCTTGTTCCCACCGTCATTGCCGCGCTGCTGCTCGTGCGCCGTTTCCGTCCGGCGTGAAGCGGAGCCGCCGGCAATCCGGCTGGACTCGCTAGTCGGCGCCGGCCATGATTGCCGACATAACAAGCGGCGGGCCCACCGTCGCCGAGACCAGGGAGCGAACGTCACGGGCACGCGCTGGAGCGCGTTCCGTCGCATGTGATGGCAAGCCTGCTGCCGGTGCCACTGAGGAACCGACGGCAAGCGTCGATTTGCGTCCGGTTTCGACCTCGCACGACAGGGGAAGGGTGAACCAATGGGAGGAACGATTATGCTTCGCAGAACGATGATCACGTCGGCACTGGTGGCAACCGCCGCCATTTGCGTCGGCCCAGCCTGGGCGCAGGGTGTCAAGCTGCCCGAAACGCTCACCATGACGGCATATGACACCGGAACGTCGGGCTTCAACATCGCCGTTGCTGTCGGAAAAGTCCTCAAGGAGAACTACAAGAGCGACCTGCGTGTCCTGCCGGCGGGCAACGATGTTGCCCGCCTCGCACCTCTGAAGAACGGACGCGCGCAAGCCTCGGCCATGGGCATCGGCGGCTACTTCGCCTCCGAAGGGCTGTTCGAGTTCGCGGTGCCCGGCTGGGGGCCGCAGCCGCTGCGGCTGATGCTATCGGCAGCCTCGTGCAATGGCATCACGCTCAATGTCGCCAAGGACACCGGCGTCAAGGAGTTCAAGGACCTCAAGGGCAAACGTATCGGTATCGTCGTCGGCTCGCCGGCGCTAAATCAGAACGCCTATGCGATCCTGGCCTTCGGCGGCCTCACGAAGAACGACGTCAAACTGGTCGAGTTCTCGAGTTTCGGCGCCATGTGGAAGGGCATGATCAACAACGAGATCGATGCCGCAGTCGCCTCCACCATCACCGGCACGGTCAAGGAACTCGAAACCTCGCCGCGCGGCGTGGTGATGCCGCAGACACCCGCTTCGGACAAGGCGGGCTGGGCGCGCCTGCAGAAGATCGGGCCCTATTTTTTCCCGCACAAAGTAACCTGCGGCGCCGGCGGATTGAGCAAGTCCAATTCGCTCGAGCTGCCGACCTATCCGTACCCGATCTTCATGGCCTATGCCGCCGAGAAGACGGACCTGATCTATTCCATCACCAAGGCGATGATCGACGGCTATGCGCAGTACAAGGATGCGGCACCCGGCGCCGATGGCCTGGACGTCAAGCTCCAGATCCTGTCCTGGGTGCTGCCCTATCATGAGGGCGCCGTGAAGGCGTTGAAGGAGGCCGGTGTCTGGACCGCCGAGGCGCAGAAGCACAACGACATGCTGATCAAGCGCCAGGATGTGCTCGGCAAGGCGTGGGCCGAGTTCAACAAGGCCAATCCGCCGGCCGACAAGGCTGCCTTCGCCACGGCATGGATGGCAGCGCGCAAGGCGGCACTCGAAAAGGCCGGCATGGATCCGGTGCTCTAGCAGCCGCCGCAGCTTATGGTGATGTCGGCCGGCTTGCTGTTCATGGCGCCGGCCGACCGCATCATGCCGCTTGGCAGTGCGGCGACGGCGCCATTGGCGTCCGCCATTCTTGTCCCGACCGCCGTTGCCGCGCTATTGCTCGTGCGCCGCCTTCGCGCGGCCCGGTGCAATGGACAAGGGAGCGAGTAGATGGCAGGCGTTCTGGAGGGTATCCGCGTTCTCGATTTCGGCCGCTATATCGCTGGCCCGTTCTGCGGCACCATGCTGGGTGACCTTGGCGCCGAGGTCATCCGCATCGAGAAGCTCGACGGCAGCGAGGACCGCTGGGTCACACCGGTGGTCGAGGGCGGCGAAGGCGCGATGTTCCTCCAGATGGGCCGCAACAAGCTCGGCCTCACGCTCAACCCGATGAAGCCCGCCGGCCGTGAGATCGTGAAAAAGCTGGTCGCCGTCTCGGACGTCGTGATAGCGAACCTGCCCTACGAAGACCTGCAGAAGATGGGCATCGACTACGACACCATCTCCGCCATCAACCCCAGGATCATCCTCGCCACGACCTCGACGTTCGGCTCCGAAGGCCCCTACGCCACCCGCGTGGGCTTCGACACCATCGGCCAGGCGATGTCGGGGGCAATGTTCCTGTCGGGTGACGGCAAGGTGCCGACCCGCATGAATGCCCCGTTCGTCGACTTCGGTACCGCCCTCCTCAGCACCGTGGGCGTGCTGGCCGCCCTGATCGACCGTGCCACGAGCGGCAAGGGCCAGAAGGTCGAGACGGCCCTGCTGCGCACCGCCATGAACATCACGAACGGCCATCTGATCGAGCAGGCGATGCTCGGTCTCAACCGCATCGCCACCCTCAATCGCGGCTTTACGGCGGGCCCTTCCGACACCTTCAAATGCAAGGACGGCTGGATCTACGCCATGACTATCGGCCAGCCGCTGTTCGTACGCTGGTGCAAATTGATGGGCGACGAGAGCCTGGCCGGCGACCCGCGCTTCAAGGACGATCTTGCCCGCGGCGACAATGGCGAGGCTCTGTCGGCGATCATGCAGAAATGGTGCGATGGCCGCACGGCCGCCGAGGCCCTGGCCGCTCTGGAGGCCAACCGCATTCCGGCCGGCCCGGTCTATACGCCGCAACAGACGCTCGACGACAAGCATGTGCAGGATGCGGAATTTCTTTATCCAATGGACTTTCCCGGCGCCGACAAGCCGATTCCAGTGCTCCAGGAGCCGGTCAAACTTTCCCGAACGCCGCTCACCATCCGCCGCCGGGCCCCGAAACTGGGCGAGCATACCGACCAGATACTGCGGGAACTTGGCTACGAGCCGACCGTTATCGAGACGCTACGGGCCGAGCGCGTCATCTGACCGCTGATCTTGTGACGTGATCTGAAACCCCATTCCGACGTATAATTGAACAAGGAGTCAGCATATGCGTCGGCTGGTTGTCGCGTCGGTTCTTGTAGTAGCGGGAGCGACCGGAGCGGTCGCAGCCGACGACTTCCCCTATGGCAACACCCACTCCTTCGCCGTCTATCGCAACGGCCAACAGATCGGCAGCCATACCCTTGCCTTCCAGGGCAATGGCCAGCAGCGCGCCGTGTCGACCTCGATCGATTTCGCGGTCAAGGCACTGGGCCTCACCGTCTATCGCTACAGCCATCGTGGCAACGAAGTATGGAACGGTTCGATGCTTCGATCGATCGACACCAAGACCGACGACAACGGCAAGCAGTTCGCGATGAGCGCCCGTCATGACGGCAATCGGCTGGCGGTCGAGAGGAAGGGCCCGGATACGGGCTTCGCGAGTTCGGTGAACGACCAGGGCTTCCAACGCAACGACCCCGTTGTCGAAGCCTTGCCGCCCACGGTTCTGCCATCGACTCACTGGAACCTGAACCAGGTCAAGCAGTCGATGCTGCTCAATACGCAGTACGGCACGCCGGCGAATGTCCAGATCGCCGATCTCGGACGCGAGACGATAAAGACCTCGTCGCGCTCGATCGAGGCGACGCACTATCGCTACAGCGGCGACATAACCCTGGACCAGTGGTACGACGATCGCGGCCGCTGGGTAAAGGCCGCTTTCAAAGCTTTCGATGGATCGGAGATCGAGTACATTCTGCAGGAATGAGCCCTGCCGAACGCTTCGCCCGACTGCCGGAACTGCTCGCCGCCGACCCCGATCTCTGCCGCCGCGGACGCTGGTTGAATGCCGATTGCCGCATCGATATCGGCGCCGAACCCTTCTATCTGACCTTGCGTGAAGGTGCCCTCGCCGATCTCGCCCGCGGACCCCGCTTGCTCCGTTCGGTGGCGTTCTCCATCAGCGGCACCGAGGAAGCCTGGCTACGCCATTGGCAACAAGTACCCGACCCCGGCTGGCACGATCTCTTCGCGCTCACCAAGCGCGGCGCAGCGTCGTTTGACGGCGACCTGCGGCCACTGTTGCAGAACCTGCAGTACTTCAAGGACCTGCTGGCGCTGCCGCGGCGGCTGCCGGAGGCGAACTGATCATGGCACCGGCGCTTGACCCCATGATCGGCCGCTACCTGCGGCTCGACATCGACGGTGTCACCCATCGCATCTACTTCGAAGAGGCAGGACAGGGCATTCCGCTGGTCTGCCTGCACACTGCTGGCGCCGACAACCGCCAGTTCCGCCATCTGCTGGCCGATCCCGAAATCACCCGGCGCTTCCGCGTGCTGGCCTTCGACATGCCCTGGCACGGCAAGTCGACGCCGCCCGATGGCTGGGAACGCGAGGAATATCGCCTGACGACGGCCTCCTACACCGCCGTCATCCGCGCCTTCTGCAAGGCCATGGAACTCGACAAGCCGGCCGTCATGGGTTGCTCGATCGGCGGTCGCATTGTGCTCAACCTCGCGATCGCTCATGCCGCCGAGTTCCGCGCCCTGATCGCGCTCGAAGCCGCCGACTTCCAACAACCCTGGTACGACACCGCCTGGCTGCACCGGCCCGACGTGCATGGCGGCGAGGTCTGCGCCGCGCTCATCTCGGGCCTGATCGCCCCTCAGAGTCCGCCGGCGAGCCGGCACGAGACCTTGTGGATGTACATGCAGGGTGGCCCCGGTGTGTTCAAAGGCGACCTCTATTTCTACCGCGTCGACGGCGACCTGCGAGAAAAGGTGAAGACGATCGACACCAAGGTCTGCCCGCTCTACCTGCTGACCGGCGAGTACGACTTCTCCTGCGCGGCCGAGGACACGCTCCGTACTGCAGCGCAGATCCCGGGTGTCGACGTCCAGATCATGAAGGAACTCGGCCACTTCCCGATGAGCGAGAACCCGGCGAAGTTCCGTGAATACATCCTGCCCGTGCTGGACAGGATCGCGCGCTAGAGGATCTGGAAGACCTCATAGACCGGTCCCGTCGGCTCGCGCCGGCCGGTCGCCACGCAGACGATGCGATTGAGGAACCGGTACTTCTCCGAGGACGTCTCGAACCAGGGAGTCGAGCGGAAATAGTACTGGCTGGGGTCGACCTTCTCGCCCTTGTTGAGCTGCTCGATCACCCAGGCCGGGCCGTGCCGCATGCCACGATAACTCATATAGACGAGATGGCCGTCATCGGTCTTGAGCGTCAGCCGGACGTCGAGCTGCAGGATGCCGTCGCGGCGCAGCAGCAGCCAGTCGCCGCCCGGCGATGGCAGCACACTGCCTCGCAATTCCTCGCCTTCGAAGCTACCGCCCGTGACGGTGGCGATGCGACGGCGCCCATAGGGCGTCTCGCCGATGTCCGTCATGTTCGAAGCGACCTCGAGCGTGAGCGTGAAGAGGTGCGAAGAGCGGAGTGTCGGATCGGTCATCGTGCCCTCAAATCTTGCTGCCGCGGCCTTCCCAGTAGGGTGCCCGCAATTCGCGTTTCATGATCTTGCCGATAGTACTGCGTGGCAGCGATTGGCGAAACTCCACGGCGACCAGGCGCTGTGTCTTGCTGAGCTGGCCGTTGGCCCATTCACGGATCTCGCCGGCCGTCGCTTTCGACCCCGGCACCAGGACGGCGAGCGCCATCGGCGATTCCCCCCATTGATCGCTCGGAATACCGATCACCGCCACATCGGCCACATCGGGATGTTTGAGCAGCATGACCTCGATATCGGCGGCATAGACGTTGAAGCCGCCGGAAATGATCATGTCCTTCTTGCGATCGAGCAGGACGATGAAGCCATCCTCGTCGATCTTGCCCATGTCGCCCGACTTGAAGAACAGGCGGCCACCTTCGTCATGCCAGAAAAGCTCGCGCGTCTTGTCTTCCTGCTTGTAGTAGCCCTTCATCATCAGTGGGGCGCGGCCGGCGAGTTCCCCCACTTCGCCCTGCGGCAACACCCTGCCCTGCTCGTCCAGGACCACGATCTCGCTGCCCAGGCCCGGCTTGCCGACGGTATGGAGCTTGTCGGGATTGAGGTTGGCCTCGAGGGTGCAGCTCCCCGCGCCCTCGGTCAGCCCGTAGAT